>JADGQF010000149.1 GCA_017882045.1 Anaerolineales bacterium | reverse complement strand
GACCACACCTTCGGGCTCTGGGTCGGCACGGCAGTCAACGATACCTCCCAGGTGGTGGCAGCGGGCGCGGCGTTCAGCGACAAGGCCCGCGACATCGCCACCATCGTCAAGCTGACGCGTAACACTCTGATGGTGCCAATCATGATCGTCATCGGCACGGTCTACGCCCGCTCACAGAACCGGCGTGGGGCCGGCGCGGCGACCCGTTACAGCTTCAGCAAGGTGGTGCCCTGGTTTGTGCTCGGTTTCCTCGCTCTGACGCTGTTGCGCACGCTGGGCGTCTGGCTGGGCGTGCTGCCGCAGAATGTGGCCAATCCGGGCACGCTGACGACTGCGGCGCACTTGCTCAGTCTTGTGGACCAGATCGCCACTTTTGCCATCCTGATGGCGCTTTCGGCCATCGGCCTGGGCACCGACGCCGGCGCCGTTCGCCGCACCGGGATCAAGCCGTTCGCGTTGGGCGTGGTCGTAGCGACGACCCTGGCCGTTTTCAGCCTGGCAGCGATCTTGCTGACCGGGTTGGGAAGGTAACTGCGGCCGGCACGATCCGGACCGTTACATCAAACACCTGCTATGCCAGGCGTAAAAGGAGTGTTATTATAGCAAACGGCATTTTGATGCACGAGCCCGCCGCCTATTACTGGGTCCGATCGTTGACCAGGCGGGATTCCCCGTACAAGCGCAGTTGCAGCAGGTTCTCGAACGAGCCCTGCGCGCTCTGCCTGTCAGGGCCCGGATCGGCGTGATGCCCTGGGCTAACGCGACCATACCCGCTCTGGCATGGGAGCCTTGTCTGGCTCGAGAAATGCGTGTTTAGAGGTGTCTGATGAGCAGTTCTGTGGGCGCAGGCTACGGTAGTACGGGTAAGATCCTGCGTGTTGACTTGACCGAGAGCAAGACCTGGGTCGAGGAGATCGACGAGGAAACATACCGGCTGTACCCGGGCGGGCGGGCGCTGGCCACCTATCTTTTGCTGCGCCATCTCCCGCCCGGCATCGATCCGCTAGGCCCGGGCAACATGCTGATCCTCGCCAATGGCTTGCTGACCGGCGCGCCCTTTTCGACAGCCACACGCTTCAGCGCGGCCGCGCGCTCGCCGCTCACCAGCACTTACGGCGAGTCGGAGGCCGGCGGCTTCTGGGGACCTGAGCTCAAAATGGCGGGCTGGGAAGCGATCGTTATCACGGGGCGCGCCGAACAGCCGGTCTACTTATGGGTCAAGGACGATAAGGCCGAGATCCGCCCGGCCGGCCACCTGTGGAAGCGCGATCCCGAAGAGGCTCAGGCCACGATCCGGGCTGAGGTTGAGGATAAGCTGGTGCGCGTGTTGCAGATCGGGTTGGGCGGCGAGAACCTGGTGCGCTTTGCCGCGCTGACCAACGAGTTGCGCCATTTTAACGGCCGCTCAGGTATGGGCGCGGTGATGGGCTCAAAGAACCTTAAGGCAGTCGCCGTGCGTGGGTCGGGCAAGTGGGTGCAATTCGCCCATGATCCGCAGCCGGTGGCGGAAATCGGTCGCAAGCTGGCCAAGCGAGTCAAAGAACACCCGCAGAGCTGGGATCTGCAGCATAAGGGGACGCCCGGGCTGACCGCCGGGCTGAACGCTGCGGGCATCTTGCCCACGCACAACTTTCACGGCGGCGCCTTCGACCAGGTGGAGAACCTGCGCTGGGAGGCTTACGAGAAGGAACTGTTGACGGCACGGCGCAGCTGCTATGCCTGTGCCGTGCGCTGCAAGCGCGAGGTCAGGCTCGACAAGGACATCGCCGGGGCGCGTTACGACGTCAGCGACAACTACGGCGGGCCGGAATATGAGGCGATCGCGGGGTTCGGCTCCAATTGCGGCATAGGCGATCTGCAGGCGGTCGCCAAGGCCAATGAGTTGTGCGGCCGTTACACGTTGGACACGATTTCCTGCAGTTCCGTCGTGGCCTTTGCCATGGAATGTTTCGAGCACGGCTTGATCGGCCCGCAGGACACGGGCGGCCTCGAACTGCGCTTCGGCGACCCCGTCGCCATGCTCAAGACTGTCGAGATGATCGCCCGGCGCGAACACATCGGCGATTTGCTCGCTGAGGGGGTGAAGCGGGCGGCGGAGGCCATCGGCGGCGATGCGCACTACTTTGCCATGCACGTCAAGGGCCAGGAACTGGCCATGCACGATCCGCGGGGCAAGGTGGGCGTGGGCCTATCCTATGCAGTCTCAGAAACCGGCGCCGAGCACTTGACCGCCTACCACGACACGATGCTGGCCAATGCCGAGTCGGTCAGTTACAAAGGCGCAGTTCCACTGGGCGTCACCCGGGCCCTGCCCGCACGCGAGATCAGCCGGGCGAAGGCGGAGGTGTACGCCCTCACCGAGAACTGGAGCAGCTTCGAGAAGGTCGTCGGGTTGTGCTATTTCGGCCCGGCCCCGCGCTCGTTTATCCAGGTTGAAGATGTGCTGAGTATCGTGCGCGCCGCCACCGGTTGGGACGTGAGCCTGCCGGACCTGCTGAGGATCGGCGAGCGGGCGACGAACATGGCGCGCGCCTTCAACATCCGCGAGGGTTTCTCGCGTAAGGACGATGTTCTACCAGAGCGCCTGTATCAGCCGCTGGAATCGGGCGCTTTGACGGGGGTAGCCCTGCCCCGCGAGGCGTTCGAGCAGATGTTGACCGACCTGTACGAGATCAAGGGTTGGGACCCGGCTACCACTGCCCCCAGCCGTGCGCGCCTGCGCGAGCTGGGAATCGAGTGGGTCGCGGACGTGATCGGTCAATAAGGGCGGAGGTTCAGCGTTCGGAGCGAAGCAAGCCGTGATGAAGGGTGTAGACATGTGAATCAAGTTACAATCGGACGGGTGTTTTATGCGCGTTCATCTCGGTGGCCATCTAAGTTGGTACGATCCCCAGAAACGCTCCTGGCTGGAGCTGCCCCAATCCGAGCCGGTCCGCCTGCTCGACCTGGCGGCCCGGCTGGGCCTGCCCGCGGCCGAGATCTCGATCGCAGCCCTGAACGGCCGGGCCGTCAACCTGGCGGAAGCCGTCGCCACGGATGATGACCGAGTCGAATTCTTCTCGCCCCTGGGCGGAGGTTGAGACAGCGCAGGGTACATTGTTGTAGCCTGCGTTCGTGACAATTGCAGTAAAGAAGTCAGCACACTCAAGAGTAGGTGAATCCATGGCGGATGAAGAAGGCCGAGCGTCAGAGCCGGAGACGCCGGCGTCTCCGGCAGTGCCCGCGGCGGCATCGCCAACGCCTTTGCTCGACGAGCTAGAGAGCGGTCCCTGGCCGAGCTTTGTGACCGAGATGAAGCGGGCGGGGACGAAGAAGGAGATGGCGCGGGACCTGGTGCGTCAGCTCGAGCGCTCTTACCGGGACAAGGTCGGCCACTGGAAGCATGGCGGCATCGTCGGCGTGCGTGGCTATGGTGGGGGCATGATCTCGGGCCGCAGCTCTGCCATCAACCCGGCCAGGCCGCCGTACTCAGGGCCTACCTGCGTTTCCAGTTGCTCTCGCAGACGCCGAGCCAGCGTAGGGCTGGCGCCGCCGGTCGAGATTGCCAGGTTGACCTCGCCGCGGCGCACCACCGCCGGCAGGATGAAGTTGCTGTGGGCCGGGTCGTCCACCGCGTTAATGAGGCAGCCGAGTTGGCGAGCCTCTTCCCAGACCGCGGCGTTTGCCGGTGGGTCATCCGTGGCTGCGATCACGAGGAACGCGCCGGAAAGGTCCCCGGGTTCGTAAGCGCGCCGCAGCACCGTGATCTGTCTCTCGGCCGCCCGACTTTCTACCTCGGTCGACAACTCGGGGCTGATAACCGTCACGCGGGCTCCCGCCGCCAACAGGCCGGCAAGCTTGCGTGCCGCCACCGCGCCTCCTCCGACGACGACGCAGCGGCGCGTTTCCAGGCCGATCAGGTTGATGGGATACGTCTTCATGCCGGGTCCCAGGGCAGGCCGATTTCCTGGAACAGCGCCCAAGCCCGGTCGATGGGCAGGTTCGTGGTTGGATCGTTGAAGAAAGCCTGAAAGGCAAGCTCCGCATCGCGCTCGAGGGCTGCCTGCACGATCATCTCCTGATCCGCCACGTGGCGCGCGACCAGCGCATGGACGCCCGGGGGGAGCGCCCCCGCGGCCAACGGCTGGACGAGGTCCCGGCTGAAGCGGGCATTGGTCTCTACCACGGCGGCGAGGGGAAGGTTGGCTACCTGCCCGGCGTTGGCGGTATTAACATTGGTGATCAGGTCCTCGAACCCCAGCAGAGCGCGCAGTTGCCGCACCATTTCCTCGCCGGAGGGACGCACTTCCCAGCGCCGGCGTCCTTCCAAGTAGTCCCTGGCGATCTGCGGCCCCTGCTGCCAGCGCGCGAAACGGTAGGACATGGGGGTGCGGATGATGCCCCAGCGGAATAGCTCTTCCGGCGAACGGGTGAAGCCGGGCATGAACTCGACCAGGTGGCGGTCGCCGGCTGCGGCCAGGCTGCCATAGCGGCGGAACAACTCGAACTTGACCTGCCGCGGGTCGAAGAACCAGTTGTGCTGCGCTTCCACCTCGGCTTGCGTGTATGGGCGCAGGACACCCGGCTGCCGGATGTGCTCGCGCAACATGGCCAGCAGGTCGTGCCCGGCGTAAGTTGCCCGGTCGATCCACGTGAAATGGTTGATCCCTGAGACGTTGACGTAAACCTCGTCACGGGCCGGCGCCTGGTCCAGCCCGAGATACTGCTTTGCCAGCTCGGCCAATATCCCCTGGGCGCCGAACACCTCGTGACAACAGCCGAAGACCTTCAGCCCTGGGGCCACCCTGGTCAGCGTGCGCGTGCAGATCGTCATCGGGTTGGAGTAGTTCACGACCCAGGCGGTGGGGCAGTGTTCGGCAATAGCCTGGGCAAAACCCGCATAGGCGATGGCCGAGCGCAGGCCGCGCATCAGGCCCGGGGCGCCGGTGGTGTCGCCGACCGGGAAGAATAGCCCGTACTTCTCGGCCACGGCGATCTCGTGGGCCATCATTTCCAGAGGACCGGGTTGGATGGAGATAAAGACGAAGTCCGCGCCCGCCAGCGCCTGCTCCAGGCGCTCGACGGCCTGGTAACGCCAGTAGGAACGCACACCCGGCTGCGTTTGCAGCCAATTGCCCAGCGCCTCGTTCAGCTGCGCCGAAGCGTAGTCGATGTC
The DNA here is from genome assembly GCA_017882045.1 of Anaerolineales bacterium. Lineage (GTDB taxonomy): Bacteria > Chloroflexota > Anaerolineae > CG2-30-64-16 > CG2-30-64-16 > JADGQF01. Next base: position 6,085 of record JADGQF010000149.1, on the reverse strand, counting down.
GTAGAGCAGGACCTGACCGGAAAGGTCGGGGCACGTCGCCAGGTCGCCCATCAGCACGTGCGCCCAGCCCCGGCTACCTCCACCTATATAGGCGATTTTTAGCTCAACGGCGGTGTTGGTCATTCTCATCTGCCTTTGTCGATTCTCGTGTTTCGCCCTATTGTACCATCGGTCACTGGATTCGCAGCTATTCTCGTGGTCCGGTTGCGCGGGTAAGCCGGTCATCGATTTGACAGGCTAAAGGCAGCATGGTATATTTCTGCCTGTATCCCCCCCAGGGGGGAGGGGTGTGGTTGGTTGAGACGATGATGGTATTGGCATCAGGAGCGCAATTATGGATGATTCGACGAAGGCCGCGACGGTGCGGCGGCTGCAGAGCGTGGAAGGCCACGTGCGCGGCATCCAGCGCATGGTGGAAGAGGACAAGTACTGCATCGATGTGATCAAACAGGTGGAGGCAGTGCAGGCGGCGCTCAGCAAGATCAACCAGTTGATTCTGGAAAACCACCTGCGTACCTGCGTGACGACTGCGATTCGGGGTGACGATCCCGCCGCGCGCGAAGCTGTGATCGGCGAAATTCTGGACGTGTTTGCCGTCGGCAATAAATGATCCTGCCGCTAAGGTGTTATGGATGAGCGAAACAAATCGACTGATACTGCCCATTACGGGCATGACCTGCGCCAACTGTTCGGCGACCATCGAACGCAATCTGAAGAAAATGCCGGGCGTGGCGGGCGTGAGCGTGAACCTGGCCAACGAGAAGGCCAGTGTTACCTACGATCCGGCCCTGGTCGGCGAGCCCCAGATCCGTGCCCTGATCGGGGACCTGGGCTACGGCGTGGCGACCGCCAGGATCGAGATACCCATTAGCGGGATGACCTGTGCTAACTGCTCGGCGACCATCGAGCGCAACCTGAAGAAGATGCCGGGCGTCGTCGCCGCGAACGTCAACCTGGCGACGGAGCACGCCACGGTCGAGTTTATCCCGACCCTGGCCGGCTACGCCGACATCAAGCGCAAGATCGAGGATGTGGGCTACGGCGTGATCGAGACGTCGGGGAACAGCCTCAGCGCGCCCGAAGATGCCGAGGCGCAAGCCCGCGCGGCCGAGGTGCAGAAACAACGCCGGTTGCTGTGGACCGGCGTGGCGTTCACCGTGCCCGTCTTCCTGCTGACTATGGGCATGATGCTCATGCTCTTGCCTGATGCCGTCTGGCTCAAGTGGGTGCTGTTTGCCCTTTCGACACCGGTGCAGTTCTATGTGGGCTGGCAGTATTATACGGGCGGCTACAAGGCGCTGAAGAACGGTAGCGCCAACATGGACGTACTGATTGCGCTGGGCTCGTCGGCGGCGTACTTCTACAGCGTCGTCGCCCTCTTGTTGATGCCGCGTCTCGGCGACCTGGTTTACTTCGAGACGTCGGCCTTGATCATCACGCTTATCCGTGTCGGCAAGTACCTGGAAGCGGTGGCTAAGGGTCGCACCAGCGCAGCCATCAAGGCGCTGATGGGTCTGCGACCGAGCTCTGCCCGGGTGATCCGTGCCGGCGTCGAGCAGGACGTGGCGATCGACCAGGTGCAGGTCGGCGATACCGTGCTAGTCAGGCCGGGCGAAAAGATCCCGGTGGACGGCGTGGTGCTGGATGGCCGCTCGACGGTCGACGAGTCCATGTTGACGGGTGAGAGCTTGCCCGTCTCGAAAGGCGCGGGGGACGAGGTCATTGGCGCGACGCTGAACGGTTCCGGACTGTTGCGCATGCAGGCCACCAAGGTCGGCGCCGAGACGGCGTTGGCGCAGATCATTCGCCTGGTGGAGGAAGCGCAAGGGTCCAAGGCGCCGATCCAGGCGCTGGCCGACCGCGTTTCGGGCGTCTTTGTGCCGATCGTGATCGGCATTGCCCTGCTGACTTTCCTGGGCTGGTTCTTTATCGCTAAGGGAGGCTTCAGCCTGGCGATGATCAACATGGTGGCCGTTCTGGTCATTGCTTGCCCGTGTGCGCTGGGCCTGGCGACACCCACGGCCATCATGGTCGGGTCGGGCAAGGGCGCCGAAAACGGCATTCTGTTCCGCAGCTCCGAGGCCTTGGAGCGTACCGAGCAGGTGCAGGTGGTCGTGCTGGACAAGACGGGGACGATCACGCGCGGCAAACCAGCCCTGACGGACGTGGTGATGGCGGACGGGAACGCGCAGAACGAGTTCTTGCGTCTGGTCGCGTCGGCCGAACGGGGCTCCGAACACCCGGTGGGGCAGGCGATCGTGACGGCAGCGCAAGAGCGAGGTTTGCTGCTCAGCGAGCCGGACGGGTTCCAGGCCGTTGCCGGGCATGGCATCCATGCCCAGGTTGACGGTCACAGTGTGCTGGTGGGCACACCGCGCTGGCTGGCATCCGAGGGGATCCCGACCGGCGGCCTGGATGCCGCAATCGACAAAATGCAGGGTGAAGGCAAGACGGCGGTCATCGGCGCCGTGGACGGACTGGCCCTGGGCGCGCTCGGCATCGCCGACACAGTCAAAGATGGCTCTGTCGAAGCCATTGCCGGCCTGCGCCGCCAGGGTCTGAGCGTGGTCATGCTGACGGGCGACAACCGGCGCACGGCCGAAGCGATCGCCAGGCAGGTGGGGGTCGACCGGGTGCTGGCGGAAGTTCTACCGGGAGACAAAGCTGCGCAGGTGAAAGCGCTACAGCAGGCGCCCCAGGACCGGCCGGCCGGGTCGGGCTCTGCCACGGGGCAAGGCCGGACGCAGCCCGGCCTTGCCCCGCACACCGTGGTTGCAATGGTCGGGGATGGGATCAACGACGCCCCGGCGCTGGCGCAGGCTGACGTCGGCCTGGCCATCGGGACCGGGACGGACGTTGCCATGGCGACCGCTGGGGTGACGCTGATGAGCGGCGACCTGCGTGGCGTAGCGCGCGCGATCGCGCTCAGCCGCGGCACCATGCACACGATTAGACAGAACCTGTTCTGGGCCTTCTTCTATAACCTGTTGCTGGTCCCCGTGGCAGTAGCCGGGTTGCTCCACAATGCTCCCTGGCTGGCCGCGGCGGCAATGGCTTTCTCGTCCATCTTCGTGGTCACGAACTCCTTGCGGCTGCGCGGCTTCCGGCTGGCCAGGTGATCCGCCCGGCCGCTTGCTGAAAGATCCTAACAGAACCGGGCGGGAGGCTGCTTGCCCCCGCCCGGTCTGGCTCCTGGCGTGTTTCTCTCAAATGGAATCTGCCGCCTGTCCCCGGGTCATGAGATACGGTACAGTACGAGGAGGAATGAAAACGCATATTTGCAGTATACGAGGAGCATACGATGAGTCCGAATAAGCTAACTCCAGCCGAGGAGCGCGTCATAGTCCACAAAGGAACAGAACGGCCGTTCACCGGCGAGTATGACGATTTCTACCAGGCGGGAACTTACATATGTCGCAGGTGCAACGCCCCCCTGTTCTCCTCCCAGAGCAAGTTTGATGCGGGGTGCGGCTGGCCGGCTTTCGATGCCAGTTACCCGGATGCGCTGAAGCGCCTGAGAGACCCCGATGGCTACCGCACGGAGATTGAATGTGCCAACTGCGGTGCGCACCTGGGGCATGAATTCGTAGGCGAGCGTCTGACGGCGCAGAACACGCGCGAGTGCGTCAATTCGCTGTCCATCCGTTTTGTGCCTGAGGGCAAGGAACTACCGCCGACAATTCACGGTTGATCGGCCGATCCCAGCCCGGCGGTGACAGCAGATGCCTGACATAACGCAGGATTCCACGTCCGTTACACGGGCCTTGGATTCTTTAAACGTGCCCTACCGGCTATTTCGCCATCCCGGCCCGGTGCGTTCGCTTTCCCAGGCTGCGAGCGAGCGCGGGCAGCGCCCGGAACAGGTGATGCGCAGCATAGTGTTCCGGCTGGCGCAAGACACCTTCGTTATGGTGCTGGTTGGTGGGCCGGGGCAGATCTCCTGGCCCGCGCTGCGCAGTTATCTCGGCCAGTCGCGCATGACTATGGCGACCGAAGCCGAGCTATTGGCGGCGACCGGCTATCCTCCCGGCGCGGTCGCCCCATTTGGCCTGCCGGCTCCCATGCGTGTGCTGGTCGACGAAAGCCTGCTGGCCGAGGAGGAGATTTCGATGGGATCCGGCGTGCGCTACCTGGCGGTCATCCTGCGCACCGAGCACCTACTGCGTGCGTTGGGGCCGGTGGAGACGGGAGCATTTCTACAACAACCCTCTACTTCAACGCCAGGCGCGTGACCTGGTTGCCTTCGCCGTCGCCGCCGTAGACCCGGCCCTGGGACTCGTTGATGAGGATGGCGTACGCATTTTCTTAAGCAGCAGTTGACAGACCGGCGAAGCAGACTAAAATCAAGCTAGCAGCGCCCAGCGAGTGAGGAGGATCCGCCCATGGCCGCGCGAGCTTTTGGTCGATCTATTGTGGTCAGGCCTCTGACCGGCCAGGGCTTGGTGGAAGTTTTCGAAGCGCGCGATCCCCAACTTGAGCGCCGCGTCGCCGTTAAGGTTATTCATCGCCCCGCCTTCCCCGACACCGAGTTTGATGAACGTTTTCGCCATGAGGCCAGGTTGATCGCCGCGCTCCGTCACTCGCACATCGTGCAGGTCTACGACTTCGGCGTGGCGGACGGCCTGCTCTATATGGTGATGGAATACCTGGAAGGCGGGACATTTGCCGAGCGCCTGGCCGAGCACGCCGCACGCGGCGAGCGGATGGCCCTGCCCGAGGCGGTGCACATCTTCGAGCCGCTGGCAGATGCCCTTGACGCGGCCCACGGGCAAGGGATCGTGCACGGCGCGCTTTCGCCGGCCAACATTCTCTTCACTGCGCGTGGCCAGCCGGTGCTCACCGACTTTGGCAGCGCGCAGACCCTGGGGCAGCTCTCGCTAACCAACCTGACCGGCATCGGCGGCGCCCCCGCCTATGTCTCGCCGGAGCAGGCCAGCGGCAAGCCCCTGGATGCGCGTAGCGACGTCTACTCGCTGGGCGCAATTCTGTACGAGGTCGTCACCGGAAGCCCACCCTTTGTCGGCGATTCACCGGCCGGCGTCATGCTTCAACACGTGACCGAGCCGGCGCCTTCGCCGGAACGCTCCGCCGCCGGCTTGCCCCAAGGGGTGGCCGGTGTCCTGGGCAGGGCGCTGGCCAAGGACCCGGCCGCGCGCTATGGCAGCGCGCGCGAGCTGGTGCGGGCCTTCGCGGCTGCCGTGCGCGGCGAGCCTGTCTCCGTGCAGGGCGAGAAACTGCCAACCGGCGAGGTGCCCGGCTGGGTGAAGCCGCTGGCCGGCGCCGCCGAGCTCCTGGCGCCGCTGATCGGCCGCCAGGCTCCCGCCGTCAACGAGACGGCCCGCGACCGCCGCGGCCTGGTGGCGACAATCCTGGGCATGCTTGGCATTCTGCTGGCCGCGCTCCAGTTCGCGGTGGCCGCGCTCGACCTGGTCACGCGCAGCCTTGCCCGGGTGGCCATGGTACTGCCATACCTCATCGGCATTCTGCTGGCTGCGGCGGCCGTGCTGTCCGTCTATTGGGGCTGGCGCGCGCCGGCTCGCGGTCATCCTCCCGACCAGCCTGGTGCTGATAGGCGGTGCGTGGGGAACCTGGACGTTGTACAACCGCGCCCGCCCGCCCAGCGGCATCATTATTGCGGTCGGTGACTTCGAGAGTAAGGCGTCACGGTAGATGGATTTTGCGCGCCGTATCTACGAAGGACTCAAGGGCGAGGTCTCCGACTCGGGCGGCAAGGTGGTCCTGCAGCGGACCTTTCAGGCTTATTCCGACGGCGTGCAATCCCAGGCGCAGGGCGCGGCGCTCAAGGCGACCCTGGTGATCTGGGGCTGGTATGACGACGCCGGCGTCAGCCCGCGCATTGAGCTGCTGCGCATCCCTTCGCTGGCAACGCAACCGCTCGACTTGCCGTTCATCGTTACGAGCGCCTTTGCGGCCGAGCCGGCAGCCGCGTCGCCGGCTTTGAAGCTGCGCGATGTGGCGCACTACATCCGCACCCCGCTGACCATGCCGTCCGTGGATGTATTCGTCAAGGACGGCCCACAGCAAATGGCCTACGTCTCGACGATGTTGCTGGGCCTGATCTATT
>JADGQF010000148.1 GCA_017882045.1 Anaerolineales bacterium | reverse complement strand
TTCGGAGGAGGAACTTCTATGCGCCAGCAGTCATCTTTGCGCTCTTGGATGAGCCCGTCCAGTCACTTGCTTTCGCTCGTGCTATGTTTGGTCTTCGTGGTCTTGCTGGCCGCGGCCTGTGTCCCCGCGCCGGCGGCTACCCCGGGAGGCGATTCTGCTCCGGCGGCTCCGGCTGCCACTAACACTGCCCCTGTTGCTCCCACCGAGAACGCGCCCGCCCCGACGCTGGCGGCCGGCAGCGCCGTGACCGCGACCACGTCAGGCCCATCCGCCTCCGCTCCCAAAGTGAGCAGCCTGCCCTCGGGCGTGGATGCGGACGGCAACTTCTACCGGGGCGATCCCAAGGCGACGGTCAAGATGGTTGAGTATTCGGATTTCCAATGCCCGTATTGCAGCAGCTTTGCGCGGGACACGGGACCGCAAGTTGATGCGGCTTATGTTGCGACGGGTAAAGTCTTGCTCGTCTTCCGCAACTTCCCGTTAGATATCCATCCCAATGCCATGCCGGCTGCCAAGGCGGCCTTGTGCGCCGGGCAGCAAAAGCCGGCCCTGTTCTGGGCAATGCACGACTGGCTTTTCACGAACCAGAACACCTGGAGCTCGGCTCAGGATGCCGCGGCTGAGTTCCGCAAGCAGGCGGTTGCAGCAGGTGTGGATGGCACACAGTATGACAAGTGTGTCGCCGCGGCCGAGACGGCGTCGCACATCCAGAAGGACATCGCCGACGGCGCCAAACAGGGAGTACAAGGCACCCCGGCTTTCTTCGTTAACGATTGGTTCGTCAACGGCGCAGTGCCGTTCCAGCAATTCCAACTGACGATTGAAAAGGCGGTCGCCGGGCAACATCCTGCGCCAACGCCCACGCCCCTGCCCGCGGGCGCAAACTTCTACGACCCTGACCCCAACCGGGCCGGCCTGACGTACGACGGCAGCCCGAGCCTGGGCGATGGCAAAGCGCCTCTGCTGCTGATCGCATTTGAGGACTTGAAGTGCAAGGACTGCGGACAGTTCTTCAAGGACGTCCTGCCTGCGTTGCGCGACAAGTACGTCAAGGACGGCCAGTTGCGCATTCTCTTCTTCTACTATCCGAATGAGGGGCCAAAGGCCGCCGTCGCCGCGGCGTGTGCGTCACGGCAGGGCAAATTCTGGGAATTTGCCGATGCGTTGTACGCGCACCAGGCTGATTGGAAAGACGGCGATAACGCGGCGATGGCCAAGTACGCCAAGGACCTGGGCCTGGATGACGGCAAGTTCAGCCAGTGTTTGAGCGATCCTTCCGCCCAGGCGCAGATCGATAACGCCCTGACTTTCGGCCAGGATCAGATCGGCGTACCGCAAGTGCCCGCCTTCCTGCTGATCGATCTCAAGCAAAGCAAGTCGCAGGCTGCCATGGTCGGGCCGCAGCAGTTGCCGGCCTTCACGGATAAGCTGGACCAGGCGCTGAGCGCGGCGGCCCAGGCGACCGCAGCACCCGCAGCCGGGGCGACCCCGGCGCCCACGCCGCCAGCGGCGCCCGCGCCGACGGCGACGAAGTAAGCGGCGTCGTGCGGTATCCGGTCACGCCCAATATCCGGAAATGAAAAACGTAAGGTGCGGAGCTCTTCGGCCTGCACCTTACGTTTTTTGTTTCGCCGTTCGAACCCACGGCAGCGGCCGGAGATCGATTAGCGCGCCGTGGCTCTGCGTTTTTGCCTGGCCCCAGCCGCGGCCGGTTATAGTTTGGTAGCCGCTTGTTCTTGCGCGGCCCGCTCTTTAGCGGCTTCTGCTTCGCAGGCCGGACAGCGCGTCGGATCCCTTAGCTCGTCGATGTGTTCGGTACATACCGCAAAAACCGACACCCGGTCCAGGATGCCGAGCTTGCGCTCGACGCTGCCTTCCAGGGCCAGGTGGCGGCAGGTGCTGCGTTTGAGAATGCCCGGCACCGGGCAAGAGTTGCACAGCGAGCGGTGCCAGGGCCGGCGGTTCTCAGGGTTGCGTTCGATCAACCGGCACTTCTCGACATCTCGGCCGCGGAAGTAGTCGGCGAAGTAATATGGACAATCTACGGGTTTACTCACGTCTCATATATCCTGTTCGTGTCTACCATTTACCAGATCAACACTATTTTACCAGATCAACACCATACCAATACCCACCAGGGCGATAAGTGCCCCCGCGATTTCGTTGGGAGCCGGGATTTGTCCCAGGAAAATGGCTCCCAATAGCACGCCCCCGGTGACCTCCTGGGTAGCGATCAGATTAATCGTAGTCGCGTGCGTCCGGCGTAGCGCCGCGTTGTATAATGTGTGTCCCATCCCGAGAGGGATGAGGCCCGCGCCGAGCAACGATAACAACGGCGCTGCCCGGTAGCCGGCCGGCGTGAAACTGAGCGCCGCGGCCGGCAACGCCCACAGGGCGGCCAGGCCGTATACCGTGCCGGCGTATGTAAAAAGGCTGTAACGCTCACGCTGCGAGCGTCCGGCTACGGAATAGAGCCCGAAGGTGATGGCCGAGACCAGCGCCAGCAGATCGCCCAGTACCATACGCGAGTTCATGCGCGCTTCCAACCCTGCCAGAACCGCAATGCCTGCCACCGTCACCGCCACCCCGAGCCACTTTCGGCGGGCAATCGGCTCCTTGAGCAGCCATGCCGAGAACAGCGCGACGAAGACCGGCGCGGTGTAGACGATGGCCAGCGAGTGCGCGATGGTGGTGAAGTTCAAGGAGGCAATGTAGCTCAAAAAGTGCAGCGCCGTGATCAGGCCGAAAGCGGCAAACCGGGGGAGGTCGGCGCGCCTGGGCCATAGTGGTTGCCGGCTGAACAATGCCAGGATCCACACTAACACAGCTGCGCTGGCCAGCCGCCCAACGGTGATCTCGGCCGGGCTCAGCGGCCGGGCACGCAGCACAAAAACTGGGCTGGTCGAGAAGGCGATAACGCCGATAAGCGCCAGCCAGACACCACTCAGGCGGCCGGTTTTGGCAGGCGTAAGCCCAACCGGGTGAGCCGGGCCGGCTACCAGCGCGCCCGATTCGGTACCGGCAGCTTCAGGCTCGGGCAAGTCGGCCTCTCATCCTCGCCGCTAATGTCACTTCGGAAGTATGCTGGGAGTGGCGGTCAAGAACATTGCCAGGATCATCGTCAATACCATCAGTAGCGAGAGCACCAGGAACAGCGTCTTGCGCCAGTCCGTGTTACGCCGGGTTTTTCGAATACGAGCCATGCTCAATTCTCCTCAAGGGTAACTTCGGTTAGCCCTGTCGTTTCTGATCTGAGAAACGCCGCCCATAACTGGACGCCGTCCAGTAATTATATCCCCGGGGAGGGATAGATGTCAATTGATCGCAAGCGTCGACGTCAGAGCTGCGGGCCCCAGGGTGCCTTCGACCCCGATTTTGATGACACGCAGTGGACCGATGCCTGGCTGCGCATCCCGCTGGCTTTGCCGCCGGTGACCATCCATAGGAGCGGCTACCGGATCAGGCGCCAACTGCTGGAGCGTGTGGAGATTTTCGGACAGGCCTACCGGCTCAGCGCGCCATTCGATTGCCGGCTGCTGTTCGATCCTGCTGGGCGGCTCTGGATGTCGAACACACCCCAGGAGCATATGATGATGTACAACAACGCGGCCCGCTCTTGGGGACACGTGTTGGTCGGCGGCCTGGGGCTCGGACTTTACCCTCAGTACGCGCTGGCGGGCGTCGCCGGTCAGGCGACCGGCTTCACTATCATCGAGTGCAGCCCGATTGTCCGCGAATTGGTCGAACCGGTGCTGAGGGCTGTGCTGGATGTGCCCCTGGAGGTGCGGACGGCCGGCATCGAGGAGTATCTTGCTGGGAGCACAGGTGAGCGCTTCGACACGATCTTCCTTGACACCTGGGATACGCTGGATGCGGCTAACCTGCCCGCCATTAACCGCTTACGCGAGCTGGCCAGGCCCTATGTCAGTCCAGGCGGCCGGCTGCTGCTATGGGGTTACCGTTGGATGGTGCGCCTGTTCGAGGACGCGTGCCGCCGATTGCTGGCCGTGGATCCGCTGGAGCGACCGGCCTGGCTGGAAGCCTGGATAGAGCAGACCGCATCGGCACGCTTGCTTGGGCCGGTGGCCGAGCGTTTTTCCGGTCGCACGCTAGATGCGGAGAGCATCGACGATGCGCTGTTGTGGTGTAGGAGCCATATTATTGCCGTGCGAGGAAACTAGCTCACAGACAAATGTGCACCGAGGATAAACTATGGAGGACGATTTTCGCTTTGATTCTTCATCCCTTTGAGAGGTCCCCATGCCATCTGACGAGCATTACAACGCGATTGTCATCGGCGCCGGACAAGCGGGTGCGCCGCTTTCCATTGCCCTGGCCAATGCCGGCTGGAAAGTGGCGATCATTGAACGTGACCAGGTGGGCGGTACCTGCGTCAACCGTGGCTGCACCCCCACCAAGACGATGGTGGCAAGTGCCGAAGTAGCCTATCGGGCAAGGCGAGCAGCGGACTATGGCGTTCATACCGGATCGGTGCAGGTGAACCTCGCCGAGGTGCTGGATCGCAAGCGGAAGGTGGTGGAAGAGTCCCGGCACGGTAACGAAAGCCGAATCAACAGCGCCGAAGGTTTGGACATGATTTGCGGCGAGGCGAGCTTCACCGGCCTGCACTCGCTCGAAGTGCGCCTGCTTGCTGAGGCCGGAACGGATGCTGATGGCGGCGCTATCCGGCATCTGAGCGCTGATCGCATACTTATCAACACCGGGGCGCGGCCGAGCGCTCCGCCGTTGCCGGGCCTGGATCAGGTGCCAACCCTGGATTCCACGACCATCATGGAACTGGAGAGCGTTCCGGACCACCTGGTGGTGCTGGGCGGCGGCTACGTGGGGCTTGAGTTCGGACAGATGTTCCGCCGCTTCGGCAGCCAGGTCACCATCGTGCAGCGCGGTCCGCGACTCCTGGATCGAGAGGATGCCGACGTCGCCGAAGAGTTGGCCAAGATCGTGCGCGAGGAAGGCATTGAAGTGCTGTTGGACGCCCAGGCGCAGAGTGTGCGCCGTGTTGACGGACAGATCCAGTTGACCGTCGAATTGCCGTCGGGTGAGCGGCAGATCAACGGCTCGCACCTGCTTATTGCCACCGGACGAACGCCCAATACCGAGCACCTGAACCTCAGCGCAGTCGGGGTGCAGATCGATAAGCGGGGCTTCGTGCAGGTCAACGAGCGGCTAGAAACGACCGTGCCCGGCATTTACGCGTTGGGCGACGTAAAAGGCGGCCCGGCCTTCACGCACATTTCGTACGATGATTTCCGCATCCTCCGTGCCAATCTCCTCCGAGACGAGCAGGCGACCATTACCGGCCGGTTGGTGCCGTACACTGTTTTCATCGACCCGCAGTTGGGCAGAATTGGCCTGAGCGAGGATGAAGCGCGTGCGCAGGGGTTGGACTTCCGTGTCGCCAAGATTCCGATGAACTATGTGGCCAGAGCGATCGAGTCCGGCCAGACGCGCGGTTTCATGAAGGCGTTGATGGATGCGAAGAGCGGCCAGATCCTGGGAGCGGCCGTGTTGGGCATGCAGGGCGGGGAGATCATGGCGATGCTGGAGATCGCCATGATAGGTCACCTGCCCTATACCGTTCTCAGGGATGCCGTCTTTGCACACCCGACCCTGGCCGAGTCACTCAATACGCTATTCAGCAGCCTTGACGGGTGAGGCGGCCATAGCAGGCCGCATGCGTAAGCGGTGATCTGCGGACAGGAAAGCCAGGGCCTCTTGCGCAGCCGCTTTCCCTTGACGGATGCAATCGGGCACACCTACGCCGTCAAACGCTCCCCCCGCAACGAAGAGACCGGGCTCCTGCGCGCACTGAAGGCGTAGCGCATGCATGCGCTCCAGGTGGCCGACGTCGTACTGCGGATTAGCCTTACGCCAGCGGAAGACACGCTCGAGCAGCGGCTGCGCATCGATGCCCATGATGGCTTGTAGCTCGCGACGCGCGAGCGCTTTCAGCTCCTGGTCGTTGAGATCTACCAGTTCCTCGTGGCCCGGTCCACCCACAAAGCAGCGCAATAGAACGCCGTCTTTGGGAGCGCGGTAATTGAACTTGGTGGAGCTCCAGCTACAAGCCGATATTTGCCGGCCTTCGCGGCTCGGGATGACCAGGCCGAAGCCGTTCAGCGGGTGGCGCACGTCGGCGGCGCGGTAGCCCAGGGACACTGTCGCCGTCGAGACGTAGCGGATCGCGCTCAGCATACCGGCCAGGTCGGGAGCGAGAGCGGAGACGAGCCCGCTCGAGACGTAAGCCGGCGTGGCCAACACCAGCGCGCGCGCATGGAGCGTGCGGCCGTCGTCGATGTGGACGGCGTAACAGGTATTGCTCTCACCCGGCATTCCGAACCCCGAGGGGCTGACATCGTCACCGGGAAGGGCTGTGCGCTGGACGGCGGTTGCTCGCGTGTCGGTCAGCAGGTTGCCGGTCAACGCCGCTTCTAAGGCCGCCGTGAGTTGGCCCAGGCCGCCACGCAAGGTGATGAAGGGCGTGGTGGGCGCCGGAGCATGTGACGGCTGGGCGGCCGGATGGACCGGCGCGGCCGCGCCGGACCGGGGGGTCTGCCTGGCACTCCTTCGTTTCTGGGCGAGCATCCCCAGGATCAGACTGCGGTGCTTCATTTCCAGGTCCCGGAAGCGTGGGAATGTGCCGAGCAGGCTCTGCATCTCCGGATCGGAGACGTGAATGCCGCCCATCAGGGGTTCGGCTATTTTTTCGAGGGCTTCTCGCCCCAGGCGGCGGCGCACGAAATCGGCAACGCTTTCGTCGGCGTTGCCTTTGCGGCGGGGGATGAAAAGGTCCATGCCCATGCGGATCTTGCCCGGCCACGAGATCAGCGACGAGGTCACGAAGGGGGTGATGCGCGTTGGGATGATGAGCATCACCCCGTCGGGCAGTGGCGTCAGGCGGCCGCGGGTCAGGACGAACGTCTTGCGCCGTTCTTCGTTGGTGCCCATCAGGTCGTCGCCCAGGCCAAGCCGGCGAGCGAGATCGGCCGCCCAGGGTTTCTGGCTGATGACACAATCCGGCCCGCCTTCGATCGTGAACCCGCCGGTGTGCTCTGTCAGGATTTTGCCGCCCAGCCTCCCCTCACTGTCGACCAGAGTATAGCGGAGAAGACGGCCGGCTGCGAGCGCCTCCTCCTGCAAATAATAGGCAGCCGCCAGGCCGGTAATCCCGCCGCCTATGATGATGACGTCTTGGACTTGCATCAATCGCTTCCCATCACATCGTTCATAATCAGGTGCGGGCCTCCAACAGGGCTTGAATGTCGTCGGCAAATGCGAAGCTGCCGGGTTGGTAGGAGCAGAAAGGTTCTTCCGCCAGCACATCGCCGGTGACTGCGTAAGCGCGAGAGCGCGAGCCGCCGCAGATCGAGCGGAATTCGCACTGTCCGCAACGGCCCTTCAACTGTGACTTGTCCCGAAGCGACTGGAACAGTGGGCTTTGGCGGTAGATTTCCCCCAAGGGAGTCTCGCGCACGTTGCCTGCACTCAGGGGCAGGTAGCCGCTGGGGAAGACGTCGCCGTGAAGGGAGATGAAGACGAAACCATCGGCCGAGTTAACGTGCATCGGGCTGCGTCGCATGCGATCGGGATGGGCGGGCGGCTCGGTGCCGCGTGTTACCTCCGCCAGGCCGGCTTTGAGCTCCTGGTATGTGCCGTTCAGTCCCATGTATGGCTCTGGCGGCAGCCCGCGCGCCTCCAGCGCGGTGCGTTGCAGCACGACCCGCTTATAGTGATGACCCTCGGTGGTCTTGAGCCCAATATACTTCGAGGCATCGTAGAGGAAGTTCAGCACAGCCTCATAGTCTTCGGCCGGGATCTCATCTTCCGGGAGCCCGCGCCCAGTGGGTACGAGAAAGAAGACGCTCCAGGTCATCGCGCCCAACGAGCGCACCAGGGCGAACATTGCCGGCAAGTCGTGCAGGTTGTAGCGCGTGACCGTGGTGTTGATCTGCAACTTGAGACCTGCCTGGTGGGCCGCTTTCCAGCCATTGATGGTCCACTCGAAAGATCCCGGCACGCGGCGGAAGGCATCATGGATCTCGGCGTTGGAGGCGTCGACGCTGAGCGAGATGGCTTTGGCGCCGGCATCTTTCAGCCGTCGCAGATTAGCGGGCGTCAACAAGGGCGTGCCAGAGGGAGAAACGGCAACCGGCAGACCCTGCCCGCTGGCGTAACCGACCAGGTCGAAAATGTCCTGGCGTTTGAGAGGATCGCCGCCGGTCATAATGAAGAGCGGGCGGGGCGTGCCGAGTTCTTCCACCTGGCGGATAAGATTGCAGCTTTGTTCGAATGAAAGCGCGGTTGGATCGTGCTCTGGCTGCGCCTCGGCCCGGCAGTGCCGGCAAGATAGATCACAAGCGCGTGTAGTCTCCCAAATGACCAGGAACGGACGCTCCTTGAGGTCATAGGCAGGCTGGCGGATAAGTTGCATCAGGGTCATGCCTCCAGAGATGGCGTAATGGGGGTGGCTGGCGGGTGGCAGTAGCTTTCGACTGTCGCGAGCAGGATAGCATCCAGGAAATCGCTCATGCGCTGGTACAGGCGCAGGCCTTCTGCGTCGTGCGCGCCGTTGACCGAACCCGCCTGTTGGACGGCGCCAAGCATTGAATGGCCGAAGAACAGGAATGTGCGCACCGTTTCGCTGATGGACATACCCGCAGCGCAGCAGGTCTGTCCATACTCGGCTGCCAGGCGCCGGCCCTCTTCCAGGAACGCATCGCCGGCATCGGCCCGGCTGCCGAATTGGATCAGCAGGCCCAGTAATTGCTGGCCGGTGTAGCGGAACTTAAGCCGTTGCTCCTCGCCGAAGCGGCGCTGCCACTGAGTGTCGAAGCCGGTTCCGGCCTGCAACTGTTGCCGTGCCGCGTCCAATGTGCGTGTGTCGAGCGACGCGATGGCGGTCGAGGAGCTGAGGGCCGGTGGCTGGTTCTGCCGCAATCCATCCAGGAACCTTTGTAGCTCGCTCATTGCAAAACGACGACGACCGCCCGGCGTACGAATGCATGGTACCTGACCGGCATCCGCCCAACGGCGCAACGTGGTAAAATGCACTCCGAGATAACGGGCGGCTTCGGAGAGATCGAGCCAAGAACTGGCGGACGAGGATTGGTCAGTAGCAGGCATGGTAATGTCCTATGTAACTCTCAGTCTTCCTTAGCGGAGCGCAGTATAAGTTATCGTAGAACGCCTGTCAAATTCACCGTGTAACCTTGGTTCCATATCTAACCGCGCCCGAAGGGCCGGCAAGCGTCAGGAGTAACGCCATGACAGACCAAATTCACATCAGGGACCTTCTTTTGCGCGCCATCATTGGCATAAACGACGAAGAGCGCCGTAACCGGCAGGATGTGTTGATAAGCCTGGCCCTGGACGTCGACATGCGGGCCGCCGGGGAGAGCGACGACATCCAGGATGCGGTCAACTACCGCAGCCTCACCAAGCGCATCATCCAGTTGGTGGAAGGCTCGGAGTTTTACCTGGTAGAGAAATTGGCCGCCGAGATCGCCAAGATTTGCCTTTCTGACCCGGCGGTCGAGCGGGCCTTCGTGACGGTCGAGAAGCCGGGCGCCCTACGCTTCGCGCGCTCGGTCGGCGTGACGATTGAGAGGGGGCGGGGGCAATGATGACGGCTGGCGAGCCGGACGGCGAGCCGTCCGGCGCGGAGAACTGGGAGATAAACCGGGCTTATCTGTCACTTGGCTCCAATATCGAGCCGGAGCGGAACTTGCCGGCGGCAGTTGAGCTTCTGGGGCGCTACGGACGAGTGAGCGCCGCGTCAACGGTGTGGGAGACGCTACCACTCGGGTTGGCCGAGCAAGCCAACTTTCTGAATGCCGTTGTGTTGCTGGAGACCGCATTGGGCGCGCAGGATCTGCGCGAGGAGGCCATTCCGGCGATCGAGGCTGAACTGGGCCGGGTGCGGACGGCTGATAAGAATGCGGCGCGCACCATCGATCTGGACATCATGTTGTTTAATGAGGCTGTTCTGCAGTTGGGGCGCCGTCACATCCCTGATCCGGAGATCATGGAGCGGCCTTTCGTTGCCATCCCGCTGGCGGAAATTGCGCCGGGGTATGTCCATCCGGTGACGGGGCAAACGCTGCGCGCGATCGCCGCCCAGTTTGACCCGGTCGCGTCCGGAATGAAGAAGCGGGAAGACGTCCTGTTAAGGGGTAGGCTAAGGGCTTAGCCCCTTTCCTACCACTGAAAGCCGCCGCGGAAGCGGATGACACGTTGCTGCAGGTTGGCAGTGTAATTGTTGAGCTTGCGCATCAGGTTTTGCCACTCCTGCCTGGCGCGCGCGGCCTGCATGGTCTCCATGTCCTCGGCCACGAAGGCTATCAGGCGCGAGGGATAGTTGCCGTAGGCCGTGTGCCATGCGTCGGTCGGCACCAGACCCATTTCCTGGGCCTGCGGTAGGAAGTCCTCCAGGACGAAACGCCGATAGGCGTTCTCCTGGCCGGTACGGATGTCAAAAGACAGTACGAGTTTGACCTGGTCGCTCATACCACATCGTTTCTTTGGTTAGGAAGTGTCAGTCAGCCACTATTCTAATTCGGGTCAGCGGATTTGGCAACCCTCTTAGACTTTGCACTCTGTCAGATGAGTGTGTTCTCGCCATAGACACTCTACGCCATTACCCCGTACCCGCCATCAACCACAATGGTCTGTCCGACGATCATCCTGGCATCGTCCGTGCACAGCCAGGCGACCACCCTGGCGACATCTTCAGGTGTCACCAGCCGTCCGGCGGGCGTGCGCTCTTTGGCGAAAGCGACCAGCTGGTCTTTGCGAGGGAAGAAGTCGAGGGCTTCGGTCTCGACCACGCCCGGGGAGACGGCATTGCAGACTATCCCGTGCGGGGCCAACTCCACCGCCAGGTAGCGGATCAGGGCTTCGATGCCGGCTTTGCTGATGCCGACGATACTGTACTCGGGCAGGACACGCGTGGAGCCAATCGAGGTGATGCCGATGATGCGGCCCCAGCCACGCTCGATCATGTAGGGTGCAGCCGCCTGGGCGCCAAAGAGGATCGAGCGGGTGTTGATGTTGAGCGTCCAGTCCCAACCCTTCAACTCCTGCTCGATGACCGGGCGTAGGACACCCGAGGCGGCATTGCCTATGAAGATGTCCAGCGCGCCGAAAGTATCGGCCGTCGTCTTGACCAATCGCTGAACGCTTTCGACGTCGCCGACGTGCGCTCTCACTACCACGGCTTTGCCACCCGCCTG
>JADGQF010000419.1 GCA_017882045.1 Anaerolineales bacterium | reverse complement strand
GTGCTGGAGACGGCCATCGGCCTGCGCCACACGTTCAGTTTTGCGGAGACCTTCGTCGTCCCTGCCGCGGCAGGCAGTTACCGGCTGATCAACGGGGGGGAGGGGACGGCTCGCGTTGTCAAGGCTTTCCTGAAGAAGCCTTCAAGACCCAATATCCAGGCGCGATGCTGAGGAGGGCAGGGATGCCGATCACCCGCAGAGAGGTGTGCTGGGAACTGATGTTCCCCGACGAATTGGAAGGCGAGTATCCGGCGCCGCCGCCTGGCTCCGTGTGGCACGAGAACTGGCGCTTGCCGGAAGTGCGCGGGTAGCGAGCGGGCAACGGACCGGCCGGCGGTTGGCGGGCGGCGGCATGCTTGCCGCGGCATGCCTTGGCTCAAGCGTCGATCCCGGCGAGGATCTCGGCGGTCATCAGATCCCGCTCCCAGCCGCGTCCCTCGTCCTCGAGGTTCCAAAAACCGGCCAGCACGGCGCGCACCACTCCCCAGGCGATCAACTCGTGCCGGTCGATGCCCAGCTCGCCGGCCAGTTGTTCGGTGCGGCGGGCGAGCATGCGGCGCGTCGCGCGTGGGTCGAGCGTGGGCGGCAGCATGTTGAGCAGCAAGGGGCCTGTTTCCCAGACCGGCTCGCCGACCACGCCCTTCGGGTCGATGGCCAACCAGGGTTCGCGCTCGGCTGCAAGAATGTTCATGTGATGCAGGTCGCCGTGGAGCAGCATGTCCGGACGGGGAGAAGCGGTCAGGTCCGCGAACAGGCCAAGCGCGCGTTCGACCCAGCGCGCCGGGAATGCGCGGTCGCGTGCGAGCACTGCCGGCCCGCGTTTGCGCATGGCCAGTACCCAGCGGGCCACTGTTGGGAACGGATGGTCAGGAGGAGCCGGGCGCCACAGCCGGCGCATCACCGCTGCGGCAATGCCGGTCGCTTCTCGGTCATCGACCAGGGTGTGCAGACCGGTCCCCGGCCGCAGCCGCTCCAGCAGCAGCGTGCCCTGCTCCAGGTCGAACGCCAACAAGCGCACCGCGCCCCGACCGTCAAACAGCCGCAGGGCTTCGACTTCCGTGAATAACTCAGGATCCGTGAAAGAGACTTTCAGGACTACCGGCGCTCCGCCCGCCTGCAGCGCCGGAGCGGCGTAGTTTATCCCCAGGTCAGCAAACGGCGGATCGACCTCCAGCGACCAGCGCTGCGCACAATCCTCCAGGATGGTGGGCAAGCGCTGGAGCCAGGCGACTCCTTCCGCTCCCAGCCTGGCGGTCTGGAACTGGACGAGACGTTCGGAGAGTGAGAATCCGTGTACGCTGCCCATTGGCCCTCCGTGTCCAAGTGTAAGTGCTCAGAACGCCTTTAGCAACATCGCGCCGGGCGCTGGTACAATGCTTCGGCACTAATCCCCCACCCGCGCGCGTCGCGGACGTCGGCCAGGGTCCAGACTGGCAATCATCAGGAGAAGGAAGGGACACATGACAATCATACCATGCCGGCCGAAGTGGCGCGGGACGATGACGGATCGCGAGCGTTTCACGCGCCAGATGCATTACCAATCTGTCGATCGCTGCTTCAACATGGAATTCGGCTACTGGGACGACAACTTCCGTGTCTGGCCGATGTTTAGCGCGAATGGGATCACCAATAATGCAGAGGCCGACGCCTTTTTCAGCTTTGACCGGCTGGAGGTGATCGGTGGTAACGTCTGGCTGCAGCCCAACTTCGGCAATCGGGTCATCGAGGAACGGGAAACCACAACCATCCTGATGAACGAGGACGGGTTGTTGGCTGAGGTGCCGAAGGACCGCCACGACACGATCCCCCATTACATTCGGGCCACCGTGGTCACTCCTGACGATTGGCGCCAGGTCAAGGTGGAGCGCTTCCGCCGTGACGACCCGGCCCGCATAGTTGACGTTGAGGCGCTTAAGCGCCGTCACCCGGCAGGCCGGGATTATCCTCTCGGTGTCGACTGCGGCTCGATGATCGGCAAGATCCGCGACATGTTGACTTTTCAGGGCCTGGCGTATGCCACGTACGATTATCCTGCCATGCTGGAGGATATGGTCGAGACGTGCTGCGTTCTGGTCGAGGACTTCCTGGACCAGGTGTTGCCGCATTTCGACTTCGACTTTGCCTCGGGCTGGGAGGACATTTGCTACAAGGGCGGGCCCATCGTCTCGGTTAAGTTCTTTAAGAATGTGGTCATGCCGCGCTACAAGCGCATCAGCCAGAAGCTTCACGCACATGGGATCGATCTATGGTACATCGACTGCGATGGCGACGTGCGCCCGATCCTGCCCTACTTCCTGGAAGGCGGCGTCAATTGTCTGTTCCCTTATGAGGTCAACGGCTGTACCCACCCAGCGAAATTGCTGGGGGACTGGGGCAAAGACCTGCGCATCATGGGCGGCGTTGACAAGATGGCGCTGGGCGCAGGCAAGGATGCCATCAAGGCTTACCTGGAGACCCTGGCGCCGTTAGTCGAGCGAGGCGGCTACATACCCTTCTGCGATCATCGCTGCCCCCCGAACGTGAACCCGCAGGATTACCTGTACTACCTCGACCTCAAGGAGGCGATGTTCGGGTTGCACTAACGTCAATTGGAAGGAGCGCTCAGCGCGGCTTGTCTGTCGAAACGGTAAACGGTTACGCGTTGCTGTCCGCTGCCGTAGTCGACGGGGAAGGCTCCATCGGGGAACAGGTAGGGCCAGGCCTTGGGGTCGATCAGGAATTCGTCCCGCTGCAGAACGAGGACCCAGACAGGCTGCTGGGCAGCCAGGTTTTGCAGGAAAGACAGGCTGACGTTGTCCAGGTTAGGCACACCGTGTAGCGAACCCGACAGTGCCAGCGTGCCGGCAAGGCGCCCGGTGATGACGGCGTCGGGCGGCAACATGCTTGCCATCGCCGCATTGGCTTGCGCCAGGTCGGGCCGGCTGAGCGCGATGCCGCGATAGTAGAGCGAGCCCTGCGTAATGATCTGGAGCAAGAGCAGCGCCCCCACGAGCACGGCGCTGAACCGTGAGCCTGGCCGGCGTCGAGCCCCAAGCCCGACGAACAGGGCCAGTATCAGCGCGATACCGGTCAGCGCCATCCATAAGGCAGGCCGGCCGAACAGCTTGACGGGTGCTATCGTCTGGTAGATCAGAAACCAGCTGGCGGTGACGGCTGCCAACACTCGCACCTCTTCCCGGCTTTCAGGGAACGGCACGGCTGACCAAACGCGCCGGGCCCCGCTGACGGCGAAGAGCAAGAGAGCCGGCGACGCGATATGG
>JADGQF010000418.1 GCA_017882045.1 Anaerolineales bacterium | reverse complement strand
CCGTAGACATCGATCATTGCTTCTGTGATCCCGCCCCAACCATCGGACATCGTCGAGGGTGGTGCATCGGGATGGCCGCGGTCGTGCAGGGTTTGAAGGACCTCCCGCGACGCGTCTGTTTCAGTTTTGGCGATGCCCCGTGCGACGCGCAGGCGGGAGTCCATGTCGATCATGGTTGAGCGCCAGAACTGGCCCGTTTCGGCGGTCTCGGGATAGTCGTTTTTTTACCCTTGTTGCCAACTTGTTTCCGTAAAGGTCCGCTCGCAGGTCTTGCACTGATAGCGTTGGTGACCAGCCTTGGTCAGACCAAACTTGATGATGTTCGTTTGTTCGGCTGCCTGCAGCTTCCCGTGGTCGACGCACGCAGCATTGGGACAAAAAGCGCCGACCTGTGTCAATTCGGCCATTGGTTCCTCCTGGACATCGCTGGAATCAGGCTACCTGATTCTACACCAACATCCAGCAGGGAGACTATCGACATTCACCACCGGAGGCTGTTACCCGCTCAGCAAGGAGCGCCCGGTTGTCGTCTCAGCTTGCACCCAGCCACCTATTCCGCACGAGGCCGGCGACGGACTTGACGCCTTGCGTGCCGATGGAACCCCAGAGCAGGGCGGCCAAGTAATCGGCCGGGCTGCCCCAGGCATTGACGGCGAAATAGAGCACCGAGAGGCCGGTGCCGATCGCGATCAGGCCGCTGACGAGAGTCATCTGCACGTCGTTGAGGCGGAAGGTCTCGCGGCTGAGCGCGGCGCGTCCCAGGCCGGAGGTGACGGGCACCGGCGGCTGCGTGAGAGCGATCAGCGTGCCGGCCGGGTAACCGCCGGCGTCCGCCACCAGCAGCAGGCGCACCGTGCGCGGGCCACCCAGGGCGAAGCAGTGGTCGGTCTGCACGCCGGTGGTCGCGGCCTTGAAGGGCTCGGAAGACGTACCATCGCCGAAGTCCCAGCGCAGTTGGGCCGGCCCGGCGGCAAGGGCCGCCGGCAGTTCCAGGCTGAAACGGAACAGGTCGTCCGGGTCGTACGGCCCTTGGGTCAGGGGCCCCAGGTCTTGCCAGACCAGACTGAGCGGCAAAATGGGCTGCTGTTCGCGCGGCAGCCCCTGGGGCAATATTTCCCGGAGCATCTGTGCCTCGTAGGGCGCGAGCGCCTTGATGGCGGCGCCGACCTCCTTGTCCTTCGCCTCCAGTTCCGCGGCCAGCGCCATCTCGCGCTCTTTCAGGTCCGGCTTCGGGGACAGGCTGGGGTCGAACGCCAGATCCTGACCTTTCAGGAGCGCCCGGGCCGTTGCCAGCGCGGCCGCCTGATTGTCCGCGGTCTTCTTTTCGACGGCTGCGACGGCGCTCGCCAGCCGCTCCAGGTGCTGCAGGAACGCACGGTAGGCTTCGGCGTAGGCGTCCAGGTTGTTTAAGTGAGCGGTGGCCGCGCCGGCGTCGCCGGCTTCCAGCGAGCGCAGCGCACAACCGACCCAGTCCCGCGCCAGCCCGGCCATGCTGTAGTCGCCGCGGGGCGTGCCGGCGTGTTTGCGCTGCCAGTCGCTCTCAGTCGAGGCAATCTCATGTCCCACCTGCGCCGCCAAGACCCGCGCGGCGCGCGCCGGGCGCGTATTCGTGTAGAATCGACCTATGGTGAACGCCAGGAGCACGCCCAGGCACAGCGTCAGCGCGGCGTAGGGCCACCAGTCAGCCACGTTAACGGTCACCTTGGGACCCTTCTCGCCTAGCTTACCGCTGTAAGTCCCGGCTCGGGGCAGGCCCTGGGCAGTGAGCGCGCCGTTCTCGTAGACCAGGGCGCCGGTATCGCTGCCCTTGTCCGAAACGAGGCTGGCCTGCGGACCGGCGCTGGGGGCGGGGAAAAGATGGATGGGTGCTACGACCACCGCGTGCGGGGTGGCAGCGATGCCCCAGGCGCCGGCTCCATAGGTCAGGGCGAGGATGCCGAGCAGGAGGATGAGGGCGCGGCCGGCGGGCCCACCTGCGCCTGTGGTCGCGTCCTGTCCGGTTGGGTCTTCGCCGGCGGTCCCAATTCCTGCGGCGGGGGCTGCGTTTGTGGGCACGTCTTCTCCGCTGGAACCGGCGAGGGCGGCCCCGGCTCGCCCGGCCTCGCCGGCGGCGCCAAGGGGCGGCGGCGTTTGCCGGGAGCCGAGCAGCCGGGCGCGGATGAAGGACCAGGCGGCGACTGAAAGCAGCAAAACGCCCAGCCAGCCGGCAAAGGGCCGCAGCGGGTTGATCAGCGACGGGTAGTAGTTCAGGCCGGTCAGAGTGAACGCGTCCGTGTCCGCGGTGACGACGGGGTAGGTCACGGTCGGGGCCGGCGTGGGCAGGGGCAGCGCAGGGGCGGCCGCGGCCGGCAGGGTCAAGGTTACGGTACGGCGCAGCAAGTCACCCTGGCTGTCCAGGGCGATAAGGACCCCAGGATAAACGCCGCCCGGTGTTCCGTCCGTCACGGCCAGCGGGAAGGTGAAAGTGGCGGCGCCCAACGGCGGCGCCTGCTGCGGGCCGGGGCGCTTGGATAGCAGCGCCTGGAGGGTGCGACCGGCGGCGGGAGAGCCGGTCAACGTCAGGCTGATGGTCTGCGCGTTGCGCGGGTCGACGTTGAGCACCTCGACGCTGAACGAGGGATCTTTGGCGATCACTGCCGGGTCAAGGGTGAGGGCGCGATCGTCGGCAAAAGCGATCGTGGCGGTGTGGCCGGGGCCGGCGGTCTGTGCGTGGGCGGGGAGCCGGGTCCCGGCGGCCAGCACGGCCAGGAACATGCCGGCAAGCAGCAGGCTGCCGGCCAGGCGTGGGCTACGGATGAGCATAGCGGTCTCCCTCTTTGGCGACAGTGTCGCCAGGCGAGTAACGCAAACCACGGTGGCTGCTGCTATTATCGCGCGCCCTGCGAGATTGTCAACGAGCACAGGTGAAGATCTTGGCGAGTGGCGGGGCAGCGGGGCGGCCAGAGCCGTGGCGGCCAGAGCCGCGGGGCGAACGAGACCGGCCCTACAGCCATTGCCCGGCAGGCCACGCTAAAATGCGTTCTCCTCGACACGAAACCAGCGCGGCGAGGTTGAACCTTTCGGCGAGGTCTGCTATGAACACCAAACGGAACACCAAACGGCGAACGGGCCTGTTCCTGGGCCTGACGGGGACGTTGATCACCGTGCTGGTGCTGGCCGTCACGCGCGGACCGGCCCGCGGCGCGGCTCAGGAGGCGGCGGCCGGTCAGGCGGCGGCAGCTCAGGGAGCGGCAGCCCAAGCTGCCGCCGCAGCCGGGGGCGGCTACGACTGGCCGCAGTTCGGCTTTGACGCG
>JADGQF010000417.1 GCA_017882045.1 Anaerolineales bacterium | reverse complement strand
ACCGGCCCAGCTACGTGTTTCTCGAGCAACGCCTTTGAGTCCTGGAGCTCCGACGCCAACATGTCGGGTTCCAATGTGGTGAGATACGGATGCGTCATCGCGTGACTGCCGATCTCCATGCCCGCCTGGCTCATCTCCTCGATCTCCCCCCAGCTCATGACGTGATCAGCCGGGATGCTGCCGACCGAGCCGGCGATGATGAAGAAAGTGGCGGTCATGCCGTATTTCTGCAAAACGGGGAAGGCGGCGTCATAGCAGTCGATCCAGCCGTCGTCGAAAGTGATAACCACCGGGTTCTTCGGCAGCGCCTTGCGCCCTTCGAAGGCAGCCAGCAGGTCCATGATTTTGACGGTGTGATAGCCGTGGTAGGCCAGGTAGGCCATCTGTTCCTCAAAGGCCTCCGGCGTGACGGTGGTATTGTACCAGTCGCTGCCCGCGTCCTCATTCAGTGTCTCGATATGATGGTAAAGCAGGATCGGCACCTGCACGCTGGCGATCGGCACCGGCACCTCGGTCGATTCGACAGCGCCCGCGGGCAGTTGCAAGTGTTGCCCGACCTGGATCTCGTTGGCGTTGCCGACGTCATTGAGGCGGGCCAGGGCCGATACACTCACGCCAAAACGTTCGGCGATGGTCCCCAGGCTGTCGCCAAACTCCACCACATAGTACCTGTTGCTCGCTGGCTTGGGGCTGGACACAGCCGGTGTCGCGGATGCCTCCTGGGGGGCCGGGGCGGCGCTTTTCGCACGGCTGCCGCACGATGTCAAGACGGCAACGAGACAGAGGCAAGTCGTAATCAGAAACAACGGGCGAACAGATCGCATGATTACGGTCCACCATTGCTTGAAGCTGAGTGCTGCGGCCCGGGCAGAACGAACAAGCGTGCCTGAGCGGCAAGCGCTGCGCAGTGTGAAGGAGAAGAGAAGCTACCTACCGGGCCGCGCACGATGCTAATGTGTCACGTATGCGACATTATAACACCGGTCAGGGCGCAAGCAGAACGCGTGCAGATACTTCTCGGCTTTGCTGAGCAGAAAGATATGTTCATGGCAACGAACTGGCCGGTCACGTACGCAGGCGAACTAGACAAGGCCGTTTTCCTTTCGCGGCGCCGGGAGATCGACCAGGCAATGGCAAAGCGCCGACAGGAGCGAGCGGACCTTGAGGACCGCTTGCGTGAGTGCGGGGTGCTGTCACCAGAGCAGGAAGAGGCGCTACTGGACTTCAGGCGCAAGGTCGAGCAGCGGTTTGCGATGGACGTGCCGCCCGTCGAGCAAGCCAAGCTGTTTGACTTGCTGCAAGTCAAGTGCGTATACGACGACCAGACAGGCGAACTGGCGGTTAGTGGTTTGATGGGCGAGCGACAACTACTGGTCAGATCCTGGTCTGTCCCGGCACCGACCCGGCCTGGACGCCGCTGTTCCTATCGGCCGGCGCGCTGGTAATGGAGGTCGGCGGGCTGATGACACACGGGGCGGTGGTGGCGCGCGAGTACGGGATTCCCGCGGTGGTGGGTCTGCACGAGGCGACGACGCGGTTGAAGACCGGGCAGCGCGTACGCGTGGATGGGTCGAGCGGGCGGATCAGCGTGCTGAATGAGGCCGGCGGGTGAGGTCGAGGCGCCGCGGCACACTTCCGAGCACCTCCAACCGTCTCTCAGCGCGCCAGCGCGTCTCCTCTCGCTGTGGGAAAGCCGGGAGCAATAGGTATGAGCGCGACTCTGGCCGACTGGCTGTGTATATATGACGGAGACCTGCCTCTCCAAACCACTCCTGGGAGGACGCAAACGTGTTTCGGAGATCTCTTCGGCCTTATTACCTCATGAGCAGCCTGATCGTCGGGCTGTTGATCGTGGCGGCAGGCGCCGGGCTGCTTGACCCCGGCATGTACCGGCCGTTCGTCAAGAGCGACGCGCTCTACGTTGGGCTGGTGGTGCAGGACGCGGCCTCGTTGCTCGCCGCGCCTCTGCTGGCGGCGGCCATGTACTTCACGGCGCGCGGCAGCGTGCGGGCACTGGTAGCCTGGTGCGGGCTTCTGGTGTACGTGGCCTACTATTACGCCTTCTACTGCTTCGGCTACACCTACACCGCCTTCTATCCGCTCTACCTGGCGCTCATGGGCCTGGCCGGCTACTCGCTGGCCGGGCTGCTGAGCGCGGTGGACGCGACGGCGTTCGCGCGGCACGCCGGCCCGCGCCTGCCGGTCCGGCTCGTTGCCGGCGTGCTCGGGCTGACCGTCCTTTTCATACCCCTCTGGCTGATGCAGATTGCCCAGGGCATCCGCACACAGCAGGTGACCGAGACTGCCCTGGTGTTCGTGCTCGACCTGTCGGTGCTCATCCCGGCCGCGCTTTGCGCGGCGCTGCAGATCTGGCGCCGCCGCCCACAGGGCTATCTGCTCGGAGGCGTGATGATCTTTAAGGCCACGGCCTCCGGCATCCTGCTGACCGGCGGATCGATCCGCCAGATCGTGCTGGGCTACGCCGTGGGGCCCGACTTCGGCATGTACATCTTCCTGGCGGTGGTGGGTTCGGTCGCGCTGGCCCTGTATATGCGTCATCTGCAGCCTGAGGCGCTTCCGGAAGACAGGCAGGTCAGGGGCGTCACGCGCATCTCGGGGGGCGGTTGAAACCGCTGCAACCGGCTGACGCTAGGGCGAAGTCGATCTGCATCGACTACGGACGCCCGGGCGGTTGAAACCGCTGCAACGAGCTGCGAAGTCGATCTGCATGTATCTTCTCAATGAATCGGCGGAACCACTTCCGATGATCATCGCGTATGCGCCAGCCACTACCGCTTGTTGTACACGTCCGATATGGACACACAATATGCAATAGGTGTCCCGCTGCCTTTTTCAGTTAGGGCAGAACTGTACCCCGAATTATTGAGAAGATACCTCTCGGGCAACATCTGCCGCTGCGGCTGCTGCGCCGGCATCCTCCAGGCGGTGGTGCACGCCTCCGAGAAGATCTCGGCCGGTGGGAGCGCGACGAGACGAGGACGGGAATGAGCATGCCTTACAAACCCCGGGTGGCGCGCCAGTTCGTCGGCGGCTACGGGCCGCGATCGATGCGGCCGAGAAGGCGCGCGGCTGGGCGAGCTATGCCGACGACGTGACCTCGGAACGGCTTTTCCCCGGCCTGCTCTATGCCAAGGTGCTGTGCAGCCCGTACCCGCGCGCACGCATCAAGCGCCTGGAGACAGGCCGGGCCGAGCGGCTGCCGGGCGTGCGGGCCATCCTGACCTATGCCGACCCGGAGGTAGCGCGGCTCAAACCGACGAACGCCGGCTGGACC
>JADGQF010000416.1 GCA_017882045.1 Anaerolineales bacterium | reverse complement strand
ACCAACGCATTGTCCAGGGCCGCCTGAACAGGTTCTGCGACGTTGTTGACGCTGGGCTGGTGGACTCGGCGCCGGGCGCTGTTGCTGCCGGCGAACTCTTTGCGCGGGAAGGAGTGGAACTCGTCATCTGCTACGTCGCCACCTATGCGACGAGCAGCCAGGTCCTGCCCGCCGTGCAGAAGACCAGCGCACCGGTGCTGATCCTCAATCTGCAGCCGGTCAGCGCGCTGGATTACCCCAAGACCGACACCGGCGAATGGCTGGCCAACTGTTGCTCCTGCTGCGTGCCGGAGATTGCCTGCGCTTTCGCGCGCAGCCGCATTGAGTTCCACGTCGTGACCGGCGTGCTGGGGGTGGAGCGCGGGCGGTTCCGCGAAGCACCTCCCAGCCATCCAGATTGCCAACGCGCCTGGCAGGAGATCCATGACTGGGTCCGCGCCGCCTCGGTGGTGAGCCGGCTTAAGCGCAGCCGCATTGGGTTCCTCGGCCAGACATATCCCGGCATGCTCGACATGTACAGCGATTTCACCCAGCACACGGCCCAACTCGGCACGCACATCGAAGTGCTGGAGATGTGCGACCTGGCCAAGCGCCTGCCTAAAGCCGGCGAGCGCGCCGTGGCGGCGAAGCGCACGGAGACGTTGTCCATCTTCGATGTCAGCGAGGACAGCCCGTCCGATCCGCTGGCGCGCGCGCCCAAACCCGAGCAAATGGCCTGGGCCTGCCGTGTCGCGGTGGCCTTGGATCGCCTGGTCGCGGACTTCGACCTGCACGGTTTGGCGTATTACTATGCCGGCCTGGATGGCAACGAATACCAACGGCTCGGCGCGGGGCTGATTCTCGGCTGCTCGCTCCTGACCGCGCGCGGCATCCCGGCCAGCGGTGAGGGCGACCTGAAGAATTGCCAGGCGATGAAGCTGCTCGATCTGCTAGGTTGCGGCGGCAGCTACACCGAGTTCTATGCCATGGACTTCGATGAGGATTTCCTGCTCATGGGGCACGACGGCCCGTTCCACCTTGGCATCGCTGAGGGCAAGCCGATCCTGCGCGGACTCGGCTTGTATCATGGCAAGCGCGGCTACGGCGTCAGCGTCGAGGCGCACGTGAAGCTGGGGCCGGTGACGCTGCTGGCCATGACGCAGACAGCCGATGGCAAGCTCAAGCTCCTGTCATCCGAAGGCCAGAGTGTTCCCGGGGCGATGTTGCAGATCGGCAACACCAACAGCCGCATCAAGTTCGGGTGCGGCATGACGGGCTTCGTCAACCGCTGGTGCATGGAAGGCCCGACGCATCATTGCGCGTTGGGCGTCGGCCATGTGCGGTCGGTAGTGCGCCACATTGCTTCGCTGCTTAAGCTGCCTCACGTCGAGATCGTCTAATGCCCTCGGCCTCACGGCTTGCCCATCGCCCGGGCCTTTTCCAGGATCATGGGCCGGGCCTCCTCCATCATCTCCCGCACGTCTTCGTAACGCAGGGTGCGCTGCTCGAAGGAGCGCTTCTGTAACATGCCGAGGAAGCGGCCCTCGAACTCTTTAAAGTAGGAGCCATAGATGTGGTAGCTGTCCACCATGTGGCAGTAGCGTCCGATCTGGACGGGCTGGCCGCTCAGTTCGGCGATGCGTTTGGCGATGCGCTGCTGCAATTGCACCAGCGCGAAAATGTTCATGAAGGCCGCCTTGTAGGCGTCATTGGAGCGGAAGCGCACGTTCATGCTCAGGACCCGCTGGCCGTCCTGTTCCAGCAGGCGGCACCAGACGCTCTGCATGCAGGCGGGGTCGTAGCAGGTGTTGTCCTCCCAAACCTTCCAGGTGATCGCCTGCGCGCGTCGGGTATGCGGGGTCTTGGCGAGTTTCTGGCAGAGGATCTCGATCTGATCGAAGGGCTTGAGGGACGGCACCTGGTATTTGAACAGCCGCTGGTGGTAGGTGTATTCCCAGCGCGTGTCCTTGGGGTCTTCGGGATTGCGGACAAGGTGGTCTTTGATGCCGTCGCAGACTTCCATGACGTATTCCTGCAGCTCGGCCGGGCCGCCGGGGAAGTCCTTGTGGATCATCGGCTCGCTCAGCGGGTCGGTGATCGTGATGGTCATCGTGGCGTCCTTGCTGGGCGGGTCTTCGGGCTTGTCGTATTCCGTCTTGAGGTCGCAGCCTCGCTTGTGCAGTTCGATCAGGGAAAGCTCCCAGGCGCGAGCGATGCAGTCAGCCTCGACGTGTAGAACCGGTATGCCTTTCATGGATGCGTTTGTGTTGTCGGTTGTCTTGCCAGCCCGGGCCTCGAAGCCGAGTGATACTGGCCGCTGCGTTAGAGTCGCGAGACTGAGGCGGTTTGGCAATACAAACGACTATCTGAGGCGGATCGGCTTGACTGTCGGCCAGGCGCCTCGCTATAAGGTGGGTAATGGCTGAGTTGTCTCTGCAACCGCAGCGCGGGCGAAAGTCGAGACGTATTGCGGCCTTCGAGTTTGGCTTTGAATTATTGCTCGCGATATGCGTTGTTCTGCAAATGGAGTAGTCCCCTTGTGAAGAGTCTTTGTACTGATGCCGCTGGCGGCTGGAAGCCAGTCCGCGCGTGGAAGTTAACGCTTGGCTTGGCTGCCGGCGTTCTGCTGGGCGCCGCGATGGCCTGGGCGCAGCCGGATTATGCGCCGGCCCACTGGTCGCCGCCGAGTTGCACGAAGTGGTACACGTCGGGCTATACGCGTCAGTTTTGCGTGATTCACGACATGGAAGGGTATTACCTCGGGTCCATTTCCTACCTCAATAGTTGCGCCACGGACACCAGCGGAAATTACTCCGTGGACGCCAGTGTCTATTACCTGGTCAACGGCGTGCAGAACGGCCCAGGCGAGAACAGTCCGAGCGACCCGGTGGCGGGAGACATTACGCAATCGGTGCGGGAATCGAACTACGCCTGGCACGCCTCCTGTTGGAACAAGTATATGTTCGGCACGGAGCACGAAGGGTTCGTCAGCAACCCAGCCTGGTTCACCGAGGCGATGTATCAGGCTTCCGCGGGGCTGCAACGGCACCTGTGCGACACCTATAACATCCCCAAAGACCGCAACCACATCATCGGCCACGGGGAATGGCAGAATGCCGCCTGGAAAACCTGGATGGCCGCCAACTGGCCGCAGATCGACACCACCTGCAACACCCACACCGACCCCGGCATCTTCTGGGACTGGAGCCACTTCATGGCGCTGCTCACGGGCATTAACACCAACATCGGCGTGTATTGGGACCGGAACGGCGCAACGGCGGGCGCCGGCTCAAGCCCGAGCGGCACCTGGGACCAGAGTTCCTCCAACTGGAGCAGCGACCCGAACGGCGCG
>JADGQF010000415.1 GCA_017882045.1 Anaerolineales bacterium | reverse complement strand
GGCCGG
The DNA here is from genome assembly GCA_017882045.1 of Anaerolineales bacterium. Classification (GTDB taxonomy): domain Bacteria; phylum Chloroflexota; class Anaerolineae; order CG2-30-64-16; family CG2-30-64-16; genus JADGQF01. The sequence continues at coordinate 3,351 of JADGQF010000415.1, read as the reverse complement.
CGCCACCCGGTCGGCGGCCACCGCGACGTTGGCGGTCGGGTAACCCAGGCTCTGTCCGCGCCGCGCGCCGCTCTGCACCTTGCCCCAAACCTGGTACGGCCTTCCCAGCAGCTCGGCCGCCCGGTCGACATCGCCGTCCTGGGCCAGCAACGTGCGCACCCGGCTGCTGCGCACGGGCTCGCCTACCAGATCATAGGGAGGGATGACGCGCACCCGGTAGCCCAGACCCTGACCGATCTCCGCCAGGCGTTCGATGTTGCCTTCGCGGCCGCGCCCGAGAGCGAAATCGGGGCCAACCCACAACTCGCGCAAGTTGAGGCGCCGGACCAGGTTGCTCATAAACTCGGCGGCGCTCGTCGCGGCCACCTCGTGGCTGAACGGCAAGACCAGGGCGAAGTCGGCGCCCAGCGCGCCGATCAAGCGCGCGCGCTCGGCGGGCGTGGTTAGGTAAGACAGGGGTACCTCTGGCCGGAGCACGGCCAGCGGGTGCGGGTTGAAGGTCAAGACGCCGGCCTGTGCGCCGGCGGCCTGGGCCGCCTCGACCATCTCGGCCAGCAGCGCCTGGTGCCCGCAGTGCACCCCGTCGAAGTTGCCGATGGTCAGGAAGGTAGGCTGGGTCAGCGGTTGGGTCGGGAAGCCCTCGTAAGTTTGCATAATGCTATCGTCAGTCAGTTGGTCGTCGGCTTGTCAACACTTGTCAGCGGCATGTGGCCGGGTCAGCCGGCGGGCTGGTCGGAGGCGAACACTTTCTGTGGCCACCACTGGCCGCCGCGATGGAGCAAGATCGCGACCACCTGCCCATCCGCGGCGCGCGCATAGCCCCGATCTGCTGGCGGGCTTTCCTGCGCCGGGATCGGCCGGCCGTGGACCAGGTGCGCGGTCGCCGGCCCATCTACCGGCACGGCCACCAGGCCCCCCAGGGCGTCTTCGAGCGGATGCAGGTGGCGTTCCAGCGCGCCCTGCGCCGCGGCATCCGCCAGCGCCTGCAGGGTGATGGCCTCGTCGAGCGAGAAGTGGCCGCTGCGGGTCCGCACCAGGCCGGCCAGGTGCGCGCCGCAGCCCAGGCGTTGCCCGAGGTCATGCGCCAGGCTGCGAATATAAGTGCCCGGGGCGCAAGCGACGTCGATGTTCAGGTCGGGCGAACGCCACTCGAGCACGTCGATCCGATAGATCGTCACCGGGCGGGCCTGCAACTGAATTTCCTCGCCCCGGCGCGCTCGCCGGTGCAAGGGCACGCCGTCCTGCTTGATGGCCGAGTAGGCCGGCGGGAATTGCTGGATCTCCCCGGTGAACTCCGTCAACGCACTTTCCAGGTCCGGGGCGCTCAGGTCCGGTACGGCGCCGGTCGCCGTGACCTCACCGTCGGCATCGTAGGTGTCGGTGGTCGTGCCCAGGCGGATGAGGGCCCGGTAGGTCTTGTCGCCGGCCATCAGGTATTCCGCCACGCGGGTGGCCTGGCCCAGGCAGACGAGCAGAACGCCCGTCGCTGCCGGGTCCAGGGTGCCGGCATGGCCGACGCTGCGTTGGCCGGCAATCCGGCGGACACGCGCCACCACGTCGTGCGAAGTCCAATCGGTGGGCTTGTTGATATTCAGGATGCCGTGATAACGATCGGTCATTGGCTTACCCAGTTGCGCTCCGCCTTTTGCGATTCAGGCTTCACGTTTCACGTTCCTGGCGGCTGCCGCGAACAACATCGGCAGCACCCTCGCCTCGGCGTCGGCCAGTGGGCTGGCGATGGTGCAGCCGGAGGCCTGAGGATGGCCGCCACCCCCCAGGCTCAGGGCTAGGGCGGAAACGTCGTAGCCGGGCTTGGAGCGGAAGCCTACCTCGACCTTGCCGTCTGGCTTTTCGTTGAACACTGCCGCCACGTTGGCCTCGGGCGCGTCCATCAGGAAGCTCACCAGGCCGGAGTCGCCGTTATCGGGCGCGTTGATCGCCGCACGCATGTCTTGCGTGATGCTGGTCCAGATGACGTGCTGCTGCAGGCGTACCCGGCCCAGGGCGGGGCCCCAAAGGCGGATCAGGCTGTAGGGTTTGTAGTTCAGGGCGCGCTCGGTGATGCCGGCCAGGTCGGCTCCTGCCTGCATCAGCCGGGTGGCGGTTGTCATAACGTCCAGGGTCGTATTGCTTGTGCGGAAGCCACGCGTATCGGTGACAAGGCCGGTCAGGAGGCAGGTGGCCGCGGCGCGATCGATCGCGGCGTCCAGCGCACCGGCCAGATCCACCAGGACCTGCGCCGTCGCCGCGGCACGCGTGTCGACCCAGTTGAGCGTGCCGAACTGCACGTTGGTGACGTGGTGATCGATCACGACCAGCGGCGCCTGCCCGTACTCGCGGGGTCGGAAGGCCCTGCCGAGGCGCGCCGGGTCGCTGGCATCGAGACTGACGACAACGTCCCAGGGACCGGGCGGAGGGGCGGTCAGGACGTCTCCTGCGCCGGGCAAAAAGCCGAAAGGCGCGGGCACGCCGTCGTCGCAGACCAGGGCCAGTGTCCGCTCGCCCGCCTGCGCGCCTGATCCGTCAGCCCGCAGGGGTAGACCGCGCAGCAGCCAGCCCAGGCCCAACAGGGAGCCGATGGCATCGCCGTCGGGCGCAATGTGGCAAATCATCAGGATGCGCCGCGCCGGCCGCAAGACGGCGGCGACCTCATTCAGTGTCGTTGGGCTCATGCTTTTCCGTATCGGGGGTTGGGCCTTGCTGAGCGATCCGCTCGAGTATTTCGTCGACTCGCCGGGCGCGCGCGGTCGTTTCGTCGACGGTGAACGTCAGGTGAGGTACGACGCGCAGGTCGAGGTTTTCGACCAGCGCTTTGCGCAGGAATGTCTCCGCATGCATAAGCGCTGCGAGGACCCCGGGTGAGTCCTTGGCAGCCAGCGCATGCTCGACATAGACCCGGGCGTTGTGCAGATCAGGGCTTACATCCACGCGGGTGACGATCACCAGCGCGTCGGCCAGGCGTGGATCGGTTAACTCGGGGATCAGTATGCTCAGCTCTTGCTGCAGGAGCTCGGAAACGCGTTGCTGACGATGACTGGGCATGGCAATAAGACTCCGGCAAAGGACGAAGGCCGCAGGACGAGCGCTGCAGGAGGGCGGCACGGCCGGTTGATCCCGGCCGTGCGAGCTCCTGCAGCATTCGTCCTGCATGGTTCGTCGGTGATCAGCTAACTCGTTCTTTCTTGTACGCCTCGAAGACGTCGCCGGCCTCGTAGTCGTTGAAGTTACCCAGGGTGATGCCGCACTCGTAGCCGGTCTTGACCTCGGGCACATCTTCCTGGTAGTGCTTCAGGCTGGTGATCTTGTCTTCCTTGATCACTTCGCCGCCCCGACGGATACGCACCATCGAGC
>JADGQF010000414.1 GCA_017882045.1 Anaerolineales bacterium | reverse complement strand
TTTGGCGGCAGACGCTGCCGGAGCAGTGGGAGCAGCGGGAGCAGCGGGAGCGGGCGCAGCTGGGGCTGCGCAGGCGGCGAGGCCCAGGCCTACACCGGCAATACCGGCGGCCCGCAGGAATTCACGACGCGATAGAGACTTGTTCGAGGGTGTCATGATTTTGAATCTCCTATCCTCTGCTGGTTTTTGGACTGCTGACGATCAGGCTGGCGACTGAATGAAAGCCGGACACCTCCTTTCGACCGGTGGCGTGAAGGATCAATCACGGACAATCTGCACGATCTGGTAGCCGTCGATGCGCTGCAGGGTGAAACGCACATAGCCATCCGCGTAGGTCCACTCCAGGGCTCGGCATTGCGGGACGAGGTTTACAGCGGACGGGAGGCGATTGGAGCGCACCGCCAGGGTCACATCATGCAGCGGGAGGACATCCTCGACCACGTCGAGGTTCTTGCCACGGCGCTGGGGCACGTAGTGCAGCAGATGGACGATCAGGTCGGCGCGCTGTGCGCGAACCGTCACCACGGCAGTGCTGGGCAGGTTGTGGGCCCCCAGGCGCGGCCGGGGCAGCAGGCGGCGGATAATGGCATCGAGGACTTGCTTGTGCACCAGGCGGGCCGAGAGCGCGTACTCACGGAAGAGCGGCCGCGCGCAGTAGATAACGTTGCCCTGCGCGTTCTCGACGATGACGGGATCGTCGCTCACGGCAGCCATGGGCGTGTACTGGTGCGAGCAGAAGTGCTCCCAGGTGCGGTTGAAGTAGGGTTGGCCGGAACGGGCCAGGATGTGCGCGCCGGCGAGGGCGGCGACCTGCACGCCGGGCTCCTCACAGACCTGGTTCATCGGCTCGGAGGCGAGGCCGGGCGCCGCGCTCAGCTCAGGGCCGAGCACCAGGTAATCGGGCGTGTAGGGCGCTGGGCCGAGGTAGCGGACGCCCATTTCCTCAGCCAGATGGAAGTCGCCCGTGGCGGCGTCCAGGCCCGAGGCGCCCGTGAGCAGCAGCCGGCCGCCGCCGGCCAGGTAGGAGCGCACGCGGGCAGCCAGGCCCTCATCCAGGTGAGCTTCGTCGGGCAGGATCAGCAGGGAGTAGGGCGACAGGTCGCAACTGGCATCGAGGTACTGGAACTGGTACTTGCCCTGTTCGAGGATGTGCAGAGCACCGCGATCGCTCTCGTTGACCTCGCCTTCGTGGGTATTGAGGCCCCGGTTGGCGAGGAGCACGCCGATTTCGGGCAGGGCGACGGAGTCTTCACACCACGGCTCGCGGCGGGCAACCTCGGCGTAGACTTCGCCGATGCGCGCGTAGACCGTGGGGTCGAGCCGGCCGCGCGGGGGAAGCTGGTCGCCGACGCTGTTGGCGGCGCCGTGGGCCAGGGCCTGGAAGCATTCGAGCGAGAGGGCGGCGTGGTTGCGCAGGCCGCCGAAGTCGCCCCACCAGGTGTGAAAGCGACCGGTCATGCTGAGGAGGTCCTTACCGAACGTCTGGAAAAAGCGCACAGAGAGCGGGAAGTGGTCGTAGCCCCAGAACCCGCCGGGCAGGGATTCGATCTCCAGGTGGCTGAAGTCGTCCATCTCCGGGCGGTTGCCGATCGCCGGGTCCCAATCGGCACGCAAGCGGGCGTTGTAGAAGACCGTCGCCTCGGGCTTTTTGGCGCGGATGGCAGCCGTGCAACGCGAGATGAAGCGACGCTCGGCGGCGAGGGCGAAAGCCGCCAACTGCTCGGGGTCCTTGGGATCGACACCTTCGCTCTGCATCTGGGCCAGGCAGGTCATGCAGATACACGGTCCACCCAGGTAGCTCACGATGTCGATGAACCAACCGTCCACCGGGTAACAGTCCATCACCTCTTCGATCTGCGCAATGACATAGTCGCCGTAGGCCGTATTCATGCAGAGGTTCTTCCAGCCGGGCTCGAGCGGGGTGTTGACCTTGCCGGCCAGGCGGCCATCGGGGGTGATCTGGCGCCAGTCGGGATGCTCGGCCCAGGCCAGCTCGTCCCAGGCGAGGGTGGTGTAGACCGGCGCGCGGATGCCGGCGTCGTGAGCGGCCGCGATCATCTCGCCCAGGAGATCGCGCTTGAGCCCGGGGTGCGGCACGCCGATCCGGGTGGGGTAGTAGCTATAGCCATGATGGCACTTGGCGAAGACGGTGACCGAATTGACGTGTGCGGCCGCGAGCGTGGCAGCAAACTCGGCCGGAACGAAGTCCGCTCCCACGTCAGGAATATGGGGTGAGGTGTGGAAGTCAAGATGGACCTGGCGGTAGCGTAAGGACATTGTTGCCACTCCAATGCTTATGTCAAACGACGACGGGAAAACGGACGCGCACTACAGCGTCAGGCGGCGACGGGACGGCAAGAGCGGCGCTTGATCAGCGACACCGGCAGGACGATCTCCACCGGCTCGGGCGGCAGCAGGCCGGCCATGCGCTTGAAGAGCAGCTCGGCGGCCTCGCGGCCCAGATCGTAGGCCGGCTGGGCCGCGCAGGTCAGGAACGGATCGATGGCGGCGCTCAGCGGCAGGTCATCGATGCAGGCCAACGAGACGTCGTCGGGCACGCGGTAGCCGGCCGCGCGCAGGACGGTGATGGCGCCGATGGCGATGAAGTTGTTGGCGGCGAACAAGGCGGACGGCAGAGGACGCTCGGCCAACAGGCGTCGCAGGGAACGCTCTCCCCCGGTCATGTTGTATTCGTCTTCGTAGATGCTGATGGATGAGGCCAGCCCGGCCTCCTGGAGCGCCTGGCAATAGGCTTCGATGCGCTGGCCGGCAGTGAAGTAGTCGCTCGGACCCGAGAGCATGGCGATGTCGCGGTGGCCCAGCTCGATCAGGTAGCGCACCAGCTCGTAAGCGCCGGCACGCGAATCGGCCCGCACCAGGTCGAGGGCCATGCCGGGCACCGGGCAATCCAGCCCGACCAGCGGCACACCCTGGCTGGTAATGCGTGCCAGGTTCTGATAGCCTTCGGGGAGCGGCAAGATGATGACCCCGTCGGCCTGCTTCTGCAGCGCGACGGTAATGTAATCGTTCTGTTTGGCGGCGGATTCGTCGACATTGCAAAGCATGACGTGGAAACCATGCGCATTGGCCGCGTCTTCGACGCCGCGCGCGATAGTAGACCAAAAGGGGTTGATGATATCGACCAGGATCAGCGCGATGAGGCGCGTGCCCTTGAAGCGCAGGCTGCGGGCCAACGAGTTGGGGACATAATTGAGCGCGGCGATGGCGGCCTCGATGCGGGCGCGGGTTTCAGCGTTAACCGGCGCCGAGTTATTGAGGACGCGAGAGACCGTGATGGGGGCCACGCCGGCCCGGACGGCAACGTCGCGGATGGTAGGCATAGGATCTCGGCCAGTGAGAGCGAGCGGTGGTA
>JADGQF010000413.1 GCA_017882045.1 Anaerolineales bacterium | reverse complement strand
CAGGCGTGAACGGATCGTGAGGATCTGTAGTCCGCCGGGCGTGCGGCGCCCCGCGCCGGTCCGCATGCGTTGCATCCCGGCCGGCTTGTGGGCTTAGCCACAATACCTTTCAGATAACAGTCACGGCGCGGGGCAGCCCTGTTCGCAGCTGTTAAGCGCCAGCTTCGTCTTCTCAGCCCGGCCCTTAGATCGACCCATTGCGTTCGTTCGCGGCGAGGGCCAGGGCCGGGCGGCCGTGTCCCGCGAAGCACTCGGCATACCAGGCACAGCTTATCTGAAAGGTATTGGGGCTAAATGGCGGCGAAAGGGCGAAACAAACGGCCGGGTGCTCAGCCAGATATGTCGGCCTCAATGGCCCAAATCGCTCTAAAAGAGCGCGGCCCATAACAGGCTGTGCTGGGCGAGCTCGACGAGGCGCTGGGCCAGGCTTGGCACGTGCCCAATGCGTCCACCCTGACGACGCGCCAGGTCATCACGATGATCTTCGAGGAAGCCGGTAAGCCGCCGAAGATGAGCGGAGTGAGCAAGCTGATGTTGCAGCTGGCGGGGTTGTTCATCGGCGGCGCCCGCGAGATGGCCGAGATGATCTATGTATTTGAGCAGCCCTTCATCGTGGACAATAGCAAGTACGTCAGGGCCTTCGGCGATAACGCCACGCCCATGCGCGATGCCCTGCGCAAGACCGTAGCCTGGTACCGGGACAACGGGGGGTAACGATCGCGGCAACCAGCCCGCTGGAAGGCATGGAAATCGTGGACGATGGGGCCCTGGTGCCCGGCACGGCCGTGCCGGGCACCAGTATGGAGAATCACTTGTTGAGCTTGACGTTCTCGAAGCGGTAGTAGTCCATGGCCTCGATGTTGAAGCCCTCTACGTAGTTCTGCCAGGCAGCTGTATCCGGGCGGTACACCAGGAAGATCTGCGGCGCGGCATCCAGGAAGGTCTTCTGGATCTGCTTGTACATCGTCTCTCGCGTCGTGGGGTTCATCTCCAGATCAGCTTTGGTGATCATGTCATCCACTGCTGGATCATCCCAATGCGTCCAGTAGGCGAAGGGACTCACATTGCCGCGGACCATGAAGTTGGTCGCTTCCGTCGGGTCGTTCATGTCATTGGTGTAGCCGATGGGCATGATCTCGTAATTGCCGCTGCGGTAGTTGGTGCGCACCAGGCTGGTCTCCAGGTTCACCAGGTTGACGTTCACACCGATCTTAGCCCACTGGTCTTTGACGATGGTGGCGATGTTCGTATACTCGGTGTTGCCCGAGCGTACCTGCATCTCCACGGTGAAGCCGTTGGGCGCCGAAGACTCCTTCATCAACTGCTTGGCCTTCTCCAGGTTGAAGGGGTAGCCCGGCAAATCCTTATCCCAGTACGTGCCCGGTGGTATGGGAGAGTTCTGAGGCTTGCCCTGCCCAAAGTAGACGTTTTTGATGATGGCATCCTTGTCCGTGGCGTAGTTCAGCGCCTGGCGGATCTTGACGTCGTCCAGCGGCTTCTTTGTGACGTTGATGATCATGTTGCTGAGCGCTTGCACGGTGAAGGCCTGGGCCTTCAGACCGGGCTGGGCGCCGACCGTCGCCAACTGGCTCAGCGGGACAAAATCGATCACGTCCGTCTCGCCGCCCTCGAGCTTCAGGATGCGGGTGTTGTCATCGGGCACGAACTCGATGTCCACCTCGACTAGCGCCGGCGTCCCCTTCCAATAGTGCGGGTTACGCTTCAAGACCAGCAAGTCGCCCTTTTGCCAGCCGTCGACGTAAAAGGCACCCGTGCCCCGGGTCTTCCAAAGCTTGGTCACGTCGAAGTCCTTCGCCTGGCTGGCAACGGCCAGGTCGGCCGGCACAATGCCTGCGGAGAACATAGCCAGCGCCGAGGGCAAGGCCGGAGCCGGCTGCGTCAGGATCAGCTTAATGGTCTTGGGGTCCGCGATCTGCACTTCCTTGATTGCAGTATAGTTGGACGACCACGCGCTCTTGCCGCTCTTGGTCAGGTCAGCCACGGCTTCCAGAGACGCCTTCACATCCTCCGCCTTCAGGGGCGTGCCGTCGGAGAAGGTGGCGTTGTCGCGCAGGGTGAAGGTCAGCGTCAGGCCGTCTGGGCTGGCCACAAATTTGCTGGCCAGGCCCGGCTCCAGGCCCATGCCGTCGGCGCTGATACGCAGCAACCCGTCATAAACGTTGACCCCGATGAAGATCGCCGGGTTGTCGTCCAATTCCCAGGGGATAAACGGGCTGAAGGGCTCGCTCTGCCGGGCCATGCGCAGCACCTTACCAGACCCGGCGGCCGCAGCCGGCGCGGAGGTTGGCGCGGCCGCGGGGGCGCTGGTCGGGGCAGCCTGGGGCGCAGCCGCCGGCGCAGTGGTTGAGATTGCGGCTGGGGTTGCAGCTACACAGCCTGCCAGGATCGGGAATAGCATCGTCAGCATCGCGGCAATGCCGAGCCACCGGAGCCACGCCGGTTCGCGTTTGCCAGACATAGTGCGACCTCCCTATTTCGGATATGTGTGATACAAGGTATCACTAAAAAGTGAAATCGGCAATCCCGATCGATTCACGAGCCGGCGACGCGCGGGGTGAAGGGCGGGATCCCCGGTCCCAAGCCGGGCAGGCTCAGAAGCAGGCCGTGTTCGGCTTCGGTCACCACCAGGCCCAGCCGGCCGGCGGGGTCAAACGCGACGTTGGTCGGCCGCGGGCCGGGGACATCATAGGCCGCCACCACCTGGCCGTCTGCGTCCACCGCCTTGACCTGTCCCGCGCGCAGCGCAGCCACGTAGAGCAGCCCGTCCGCACCCAGCGCCATGCCGTCCGGACCCGGGTCGCCGCTCAGCTCGGCCCACGGGTATGGGTCCAACCAACGGCCCGCCCGGCTGTCCCAGCCGCCCTTCCAGACCCGCCGGCCATAGGTCTCGGCAACCATCAGCGTCTGACCGTCGGCGCTGAAGACCACCCCATTGGGAAAGTACAGGCCGCTGCCGATCCGCGAAACGCGGCCATCCGTGCGCAAGCAGCAGACATAGCCAGAGGGCTCCGCGCGGGAATCGCCCGGGCAGGTGAACACGAGGTTACCCACGGCATCAAAAGCCAGGTCATTCGGCGCAGCCAGCGGACCACCGTCGAGGGTCTCGGCGACAGTCACCCAGCGGCCGTTGCCCAGCGTGAAATGGCGGACGGCGTTCTGAGCGGCATCGCAAAACCAGGCACGGCCGTCCCCGTCAAAGGCCAGGCCACAGGCCCGGCCGCCCGAGTCGTGGCGAATGAGCGCGTCCTCCTGCCACTGCACCAGTGCCGAGCCACGCGCTTCTACGCACCACAGCCCACCGTCTGCGGCGAAGGCCGGTCCTTCCGGAAAGTTGAGCCCCTGGGCCAAGACTCTGATCGCGTC
>JADGQF010000412.1 GCA_017882045.1 Anaerolineales bacterium | reverse complement strand
TGACCGGTGGTCGCATTGAAGCCCGCGGACGTCAGCCTCCAAAACATGCACCAACAGCCCATCATAGCGCCAGCCTTACCGAAGAGCGTAGCCAGGTCATCCCAGCGAGCCGCGGTGAGCGGATAGATCTCTAAATCCCCTTTCATGGCAGATCGTCCTCCAATTCACGAGCGTACCGGAGCTCCGCTACTCCCAGAAAGTAGCCCCTGATCTGCCCCTTTGTGAGTACCACTTGCTCCCGTATCTCCTGCTCCAACTCAATGGTCTGCACCTCGCAGCGCGGGCACTCGCCCACCTCGTTCATAACGAACCCGCAGATGCCGCAGGTGTAAGTTGGCGATGGCGCGTCGCCCACCGGCGCGATGATCAGCACCAGGTGCTTGCCCCGGTAGCGGGTGAGGTACTCGCCCAGGTCAGGGTCGCCTAGCTGCCAGCCACTTGCCTGAGATGGGTACGAAAGGTCGCCCTGTTCATACTGCATTCGCTTGCGCAATGTTGCCAGCCGCGCCTGCTCGCGCTGCGTCTCGTCCAACTGCTCGCGCAATTGGCGTCTCAATTCAGCTTGATCCATGCTCACCGTCCCATATCTCGTCTGTCGTGCCCTCCGACTGCGGAGCTCGAAGGCCACCGTCGCTCACGGCAACCGTTCCCAGACTAGAGTCGTCACTCGCTCAACACCGCCAAAGAGCGTCGGCGGAGTCGTCAGCGTCAGCCGATCGCCTTCCAGCACAAAATGGCGGACCTGGTCGCCCCCCGCCCAGTCTGGGGTCAGCGAGACCTCCAGATGGTGTACCACGATCCCCTTGTCCGGGTCCACTGTGTATGTACCGTAGTAAGCCAGGTAGCGGTCGTACGCAGCCCGAGCCTCGGCATCGGTCGGAACGCGGGGATCGCCGGAAGCGAACGGGGACTGGCCGGGGCGCGCGAGTTGGACGGCCATGCGGCCGTTGGCCTCGTAGGTCAGGCGGCCCTGGGGGGACAAGCCGAACGGGTAGGTAGTTGCGCCGTCAGGGGTGACGGCGGAGTACGAAATCAGCTGCCAGGTGCCGACGAACTGAGACGCGACATGTGGGCTCATGAAATATCTCCTTTTCATCTCCGCAGTGGCGCCAGCGGCTGTACTCGGTCAATTGCTGAACCTGGTCAGGTCCCGAATTTCCTGCAGGTCCTGTGTCGAACACGGCTGTGATCTGCCAGAGAGGGGAGGAGATCGCTACCAGTTCGTGTAACTTTCATCCCGCCGGTGCAGGTGCGGCGCTTCCCAGTAACGGAAGGGCTGCTTGCTTGCCAATTCCTCGTTGAACTCGACCCCAAGCCCCGGAGCATCGGGTACCGGGAAGCGCGAACCCTCCAGGCGCGGCTGGGACGGGAATAGCTCGCTATCGTCGAAGCCGAGCTCCTCGGTGGGCGAGGTGCGCACTTCCAGCCAGGCGAAGTTGGTCACGGCGGCGGCCAGGTGGATGGTGGCCGCGGTGCAGATCGGGCCCAACGGGTTATGCGGCATGAGGTCGATGTAATGGGCTTCGGCCCAGCCGGCCACTTTCATCGCCTCCGTCAGCCCGCCAACGTTGCAGACGTCGACCCGCGCGAAGTTGGTCAGGCCACGCTCGATGTAGGGCAGGAAGGCCCACTTGGAGGAGAACTCCTCGCCGATCGCGAAAGGTACGTCGACCATGCTGCGCAGCGCCGTGTAGGCTTCGGGGCACTCGTCGCGGATCGGCTCCTCAAGGAAGTCAAGGGTGCCCGGCGGCATGCGCTGGCAGAAGCTGGTGGCCTCGGCCACGCTCAGCCGGTGATGATAATCGATGCCCAGCACGGCAGACGGTCCCACGGCCTCGCGCAGCCTGGCCAGCCAGGGCGCCGTCAGGCCCAGCGACTCACGCGGCTCGAACAGGCGCGCATCGCCGCCGGTATCGGGATGCCCCGTGCCGGTGCGGATGACGTTCCAGCCGCGCTCGATCAGCAACTGGGCCTCTTCGATCAGGCGCGGACCCATGGGCGCCCCTGTGGTGGCGAAGCAGGGCACATAGTCGCGCTGCTTCCCGCCCAACAGTTGATAGACCGGCACCCCCAGCGCTTTGCCGGCAATGTCATACAGGGCGATGTCGATGGCCGAGATCGCCCCGCTCAGCACGCGCCCTCCTTCGAAATACTGGCTGCGGTACATTTCTTGCCACAGCGCGCCGATGCGCAGCGGGTCTCTGCCGAGCAGGAACTCGCGGTAGTGCTGCACCGCGCCCGCCACGGCACGCTCGCGCCCCGACACGCCGGCCTCGCCCCAGCCCCAGATGCCGGCATCGGTCTCGACCTTGACCACCAACTGGTTGCGGCTGCCTACCCAGACCGGATAGACCTTGATGTCGCTGATCTTCATCTTGGCTCCTCTTTACTCTGAGACCCCCCAGTTATCAGCGTTCAATCAGGAGCAGCCGGCGCTGACGAGCACCGCCCCGAGATGAGCGCTGCGGCGCACGTGTTCCTGCATTGATCATCACGGTGCTCAAGTCACCAGGGCAGAGGGCGTCGTAGGCAGCCAGACTGTAAGGGCCGGTCGACTCCTGGTAACGGGGAAACGTCATTCAGGCACGGTCCACATCGCGGCGTCGTGTGTAGCGGGCGATAAAGCTGTACGGCGACGGGAGCGGGATCGCGCTGGCGGCGTCGAGCCGGGCCAGCTCCTCGGCGGCCAACGCCCAGCCCACGCTGCCGAGGTTGTCCTTGAGCTGTTCCATGGTGCGCGCCCCCAAAATCGCGGCGGTCACGCTGGGCTGCTGCAACAGCCAGTTGAGGGCTACCTGGGCCGGTGTCTTGCCGCAGCCGGCGGCGACCTCGACCAGGGCATCCACGATCTGCCAGGTGCGCTCGCTTTCCCGCTGGCCGGGCTGATCATCCCAGCGGTCCGCCCGACCCACGCGACTGTCCCCTGGCGGCGGCTGCCCGCGCCGGTACTTGCCGCTCAGCCAGCCCCCGGCCAACGGCGACCAGCAAATTACCCCGAGCCCCTCGTCACGGCACAGCGGCAGGAGCTCCCATTCAGCGCTACGCACGAGCAGACTGTATTCCGGCTGCAGGCAGGCCAGGCGCGGCCACCCGTGCATCTGGCCGAGCATGAGGGCGCGCATCAGGCCGGAAGGAGTGAAGTTCGAGGCGCCGACGTAGCGGACCTTGCCGGCGCGCACGAGATCGTCCAGCGTGGACAGGGTTTCCTCTAGCGGGGTGGCGGCATCCCAGCAGTGCGCCTGATACAGATCGATGTAGTCGGTGTGCAGCCGCCGCAGGCTCACCTCTACCTGGTCGAGGATGTGCTTGCGCGACAGGCCAGTATCATTGGGCCCGTCGCCGGCGAGAAAAAAGATCTTCGTGGTGATAACAAGCTGCGAACGTTTGCCG
>JADGQF010000023.1 GCA_017882045.1 Anaerolineales bacterium | reverse complement strand
AAGAGGCCGGCCGCGGTAACGGCGACGGCGGCAGAAGCGATGAACTGGCGACGCGACGGGTCATAGGGGCGCCAGAGCGGCAACACGTTGCCGTCGCGTCGCCAGGGCGCCCGCCAGACGAAATGCTGCTCCGCGCGCGCACAGACCGGCACGCATTCCAGGCACATGATGCATTCCGCCGGGTCGCTCTCGAAGCCGTGCGCCGCGTCGATGGTGCCGGTAGGACAGGCACGCGCGCAGCGTTGGCAGTCAATACAGGCGCTGCCGACCGTGCGCCGCAGCCAGGCAAACTTGCTCGCCAGGCCCAGCAAAGCGCCCAGCGGGCACAGATAACGGCACCAGAAGCGGTCGCGCAGCGCATTGAGGGCCACCAACCCCAGGAACAGCAGGACCGCCAGGACGCCGAGACCGTAGAGCGGCTGGTAGGTGGGAAAGAGCGAACCGCGCAGCGCGCCCTCGAAGGCATCCACGAGGCCGCGCAGCCAGGGAACGGCATACAGCGCCTGTTCGCTCCCTGTCACCAGTGCGTTGAGCGCCGGCCAGGCCGCCGCAGTCGCAGTGCGGTAGGTGAGGGTGATCGGGTCCAGAAACAGCAAACTCGCACTGCCCAGGACCGCCAGCAGCAAAATCAGCAGTAACAGGAAATACTTAACCTGGCGCCAGCGGACGGGTAGATCGTTTTCCTTGGGACGCGCCCGGTGGGCCGGCGCCCAATCCAGCACGGTACCCAGCGGGCAGAGCCAGCCGCACCAGACCCGCCCCAGGACCAGGCTGACGATTAACACGACCAGGCTGCCGATCAACAGGGCCGGCACCACCTGGCGCGCCGCGATCATATTGGCCAGCCCGACCAGCGGATCCAGGCGGAAGAACAGGTCTGCGGGCAGAAAGCCGGTGCGCCCGGCGCCGATCAACAAGAAAACGAAGAACAGGAAAGCCAGAAGCTGGACCCAGCGGCGCAGCTTGCGAAGCGTTTGAGCCTTCATCAGGCGTTGATTTCCTCGATCTTGATCTTCGTCAGATCCATCTCGCCCAGCCCCATCCCGGCGCCCAAGCGGATGTAATCGATGTCTTTGCCCGTCATGCCGAAGAGCGTGGTGGCATAGGCGTCGGCGGCAACCACGTCCGTGCTGGCGATGAGCGTGTCCGTCTTTTTCACGTCGTTCAAATTGCCGCCCGTGGGCCCATTGCGGAGAAGAATGCGCACCGCATCCACGATCGTGAGTTGCGGCCGCACGACCGTGGCGACGTCGGCGATCGCCTGGTGCAGGCCGCGGGCGTGCATGCCCTCACGGTCACGCACGACGCCCATCAGGTTCTTCATGCCCAAGGTCAGCCCGGCATCGCCATGAGTCTTGGCAATGGGCACGTTGATCACCAGGTCGGCGTCCATGATGTCGCCATAAACGTCCCACTTCTTGATCACCTTGCCCTGCGGGACGTCCAGGCTGCGGTATTTCATCGAGCTCATCACTTCCATCACACCGCCGGCAGCCTTGACCGCGTCCGCGATGCCGCTCTTGGTGTACGCGGCCTGGGGTGTACCGCCGAACGGAAAGTCCATCACGCGCACCCGCTTGGCGCCGGCGCCCAGGCACAGCTTGACCAACGTCGCCACCACCTCCGGGTTGGTCGTGGTCCCGTACTCGAAGGTGTGGTAGGACGTGCAGATATTGGGCTTGACGATCACGTCCGCGCCCTGCTTCATGAAGCGCTCGATGCCGCCGACGGCCGCCACCGCCCTTCTGGTCAGTTCGGCGGGATTGGGGCCGCGCACGACTGCGAGATAGGCCGGTGCGGCGGTGGAGGTCGCGGCAGGCAGCTCCGTCGCCGCCGCCGGCGCAACCGTGGGCGCAGGCGCGAGGGCGGGCTGCGTCGCAGGGATCACCGTCGGGGCATTGGTTGCCGTCGGGAGCTGAGCGGTCAGCGCAGGGGGCTGTGTGGCCGCGGGACTGCTGGGAGAGGCGGCAAGCCTGGGTGTCGAGGTCGCCGGGGCGGGCTTGGAAGTGCAGGCGTCCAAGCCGAGGGCGCCGGTCGCGGACACCACCAGCAAGCGCTGGAGAAAGCGGCGACGGTCCATTTTATCAGCCATAATTCCTCACTCATAGCAAGATTCGTCATCGGCTACTGCATTGTTTCACCGGCTGGGTTTCAGTATTCTAACGCACAAAGCCCCCGCGCACCATGCGCGCCGTCATGAAACAGCAAAAAACCTTCCAGGTGTCCGAGCGGGGGACGCATCACCCGTACACCTGGAAGGTCGGAACGTCAGACCCACCGCTTCGAGCAGGCTGCGCAACCCTTGCGAGCGGATGTCCTGGACCGGCTTACTTCTTCGAAACGCTCAGCATGACATTGGTGACGTTGTCCGAAATGCTGACCAACAGGTTGGCCGTGTTTGTGTCCTTGCTGAAGCTCAGCGAAGCCATTTCCTCGGTGATAGTCGACTGATCCGCCTGAGCCTGCCAACCGGCAGCCGCCATTTCCTTCTGGTAAAAAGCCGCCACGTCGGCAATCTTCGAGGCCGTCTTATACGTAATCATGTCGCCGAAGGTGCTCTTCTCGCTCGCGTCGGCCATGATCGGTAAGCCGGTGGCGTTCCCACCGCAGTTCTCGGGCGCCTTGATGCCGATGGGCTGGTTGACATTGGTGAGTTCCCAGGTCCAGTTGCCCTCGCCCTTGGACTGCGCGTCCATGCCGAACAGACCGCCGCCACCTTGCCAATTCAGAATGTCCTTCACGACAAAGCCGCCATCCTGGGCGATCCAGATCTCACCGGCGGTTTTGCCAAGGGCGAGCACCGCCTGCGCGGTGTCACCGTACTTGTAGTGTTTCGTGGCGATGCCGTTGACGGTTTCGGAGCCGACATACTTCGCGCCGCTGACGCTACCGAGGGAGGTGGGACTGAAAACCCCCTTGGTCAATTGATCCTTCTGGTCCGCGCTGGACATGGAAATGCAGCTCGTTTTGCCGTTAGAATCGGGCGACAGAATGTACGTGGTGTCGCCGATCTGGAACATCTCCATGTTCATGCCCGCGTTCTGGCTGGATGTATCCAGCCCCTTCCAGATGAAATACAGGCTCGCCGGCTGGGATTCGAATTCCTCAGTCCAATCCCAATTGCCCTTCTGGGCCTTGCCGTTGCTGTCCGTGCCGTTCCACTCCGACTTCCAGCTCATGCGATAGCTCTTCAGCTTGTCCAGACCGGTATCCCGGCTGGCCAGGGACAGGCTATCGTCCTCACTGGTGGCTGTTGCGGCGGGCTTGCCGGCCGCTTCGGTTTCGGTGGGTTCTGGGGTGGCCTCTTCGCTCTGCGCCGCGTTGCCAGGCTCGGAAGTTGCGACCTGCTCATCCTTCGTCGTCTGGGCGACAGGCTTGTCATTTCCCTGCACGGGAGCCGCGGCGGGCTTGCTACCGCCGCAGGCTGAAAGCACCAGTATGGCAAGCAGGAGCAACGCGGCAAGCATAGTACGTTTGGGCATTTCTCCCTCCTGTGATGTTTGGGGTGAAAACCGGCCCGGTGGCGAGGGGGCTGCCGAGGCAGGACCGAGAGCATCGGCCCGAGGGCGCGCTGACTTCTGCCGGCAGCTTAACTGCCGGCAGAAGAATACCACGATTTTACCAATGCGTCACAACTGGGGTGCCGATCGAAGCCCAGGTGTAGAGCCAGGCTGCATCGGCGATAGTCACGTTGACGCAGCCGTGGCTCATCGGATGGCCGAAATTGTTATGCCAGTAGGTGCCATGGACGGCGTAGGCTTGGTAGAAATACATGACCCACGGCACGTTGGGGAGGTGGTAGCCCGGCCCTGACATCGTCTGCGAGCGAACCTTGCTGTTGACGCTGAACTTGCCGACCACGGTGGGATAGGCAGAGGTACCGCCGCTTATCAGCACGCTCAGAACCGCGTTCTGGCCCTCGAATGCGGTCAGGCGCTGCTCGCTGAGGTTGACATCGATCCACTTGCCGGCCTGGGCAGTGTCCGGCGCCGGCTGCGGTGTGGGAATAGAACGAGGCGCCGGCTGCGGTGTGGGAATAGAACGAGGCGCCGGCGCGGGTTGCGGCGGATTGGCACCCCCGCCGAGCGTGAGCCGTTGCCCGACATAAATGAAGTCGGGATTCCTGAGCCCGTTGGCCGCCATGATGGCCTTGACAGTCGTGCCGTAGCGAGCCGCGATCTTGGTCAAGGTATCGCCGGGGCGGACCGTGTAGATAACGGTCGCTCCGGCGGCCGCTGCGGCCGCCGGCGCAGCGGCCGCGGGCGTAGCAACCGACAGTGGGGTGGGTGACGCCTTTGGCGTCACCGGAGTGGGCGTTGGCCCCTTGCCTGGGATCAGCAGTGTCTGGCCGACGTAGATGTAGTCCCAGTTAGTAATGCCGTTCGCCTTTGCCAGGGTAGAAGCCGACACGCCCAGCTGAATGGCGATATCGGCCAGCGTGTCCCCAGGTCGCACCACGTAGTATGAGGCGCCGCCCTGCTCCGCCGGTGCGCCAAGCGCAGCGGCTGGGGACAATAGGAGAACCAAGATTACCAGAAAAATGCCATACCGGTAACCACGAGCCATGCGAGCACTCCTTCCAGAACCCAGCGCTATGAAACCGAATGTACCTTTGCTAACATACTGTAGTATGGTATAATCTCGTGCCTTGGAAAGCACAAGATCCGCCGGAGCAGGCGGTGGCGCCGGACGTTCAGGCGCCAAGGGCCGGTCCGCACTTGCGGGTCAAGCGACGTAGCACGGATCGACAAATAAAGTATACAGCATCTTAAGGCTTTTGACAAGCAAATTGAAGCAATCTGTGTATATTCATTCGTGTACATCGATAGGAGTGACCCTGCATGAGTCTTAGGCGGCTGAGTATTCTTTTCATCTCGCTCGTCGGCGCGGGACTGCTAACCGGTGCGGCGCTGCTGGCATCGGTCCGACCGGTGTCGGCCCAGGCTGCAACGCCGGTCATCCAGAGCGCGAGTCTGCGTCTCTGGCCTGAATATGACAAGCCCGGCCTGCTGGTCATCTTTGACGGTACCTTTAGCAATACCGTCACCTTCCCGCATGAGATGGTTTTCACGCTGCCCCCGGGAGCACACGATATTCAGGCAACCATGACAGACGCCAGCGGCAGCCTGCTCACACAAGCATGGCGGATAGACGGCAACAAGCTCACCTTCACCCTGCAGGGGGCCGGTTACCAGGTCGAATACTACGTCGATACGCCCCTGCTCGGCAGCCAGCGCAACCTGAGCTATGCGTTTCAGGCGCCGTACACGATCAAACAGCTCGAGATAGAGGTCCAACAGCCGGCGCGTGCGACGAATTTCTCCGTCGTGCCACAGCCCGAAAGCTCGAGCCCTGGGAGCGACGGCCTCACTTATTACCGTTTGCTGCGCTCAAACGTCGCGGCCGGGCAGTCCATGCCGATCACGATCCAATACGGGAAAGCGGACCAGGGCACGTCGGTCACGCCGGCTCCAGTCGCGCCCGGGGCAGCCGCGGGCGCCGCATCCGCGCCCGGCGGAAGCAGCGCAGCCGGCCAGACCTCGCTCACGACGATCCTGCCCTGGCTGCTGATCGGACTGGGCGGGCTGGCGTTTGCCGGCGCGCTCGGGTACTACATCCTGCTGCAGCGCCGGTCGGCCGCCCCGGCTGCGTCTCCCCCGGTCCGCCCGGCCAAGGCGGCCCCCTCGCCCTTCGTCTCGGGCGGCGCGGCAGGGACAACGGGCAGCAGGCCGGCCGCCTTCTGTCCCAAGTGTGGTCGCCCGTTTACCGCGGAAGACCAGTTCTGCGCCCAATGTGGCGCAGCGCGCCGGCGGTGACGGGCGCACCACGCCGGCGGTGGCGCGAAACGATCGCGAAAGGAAACTCAGCCGTGATGAGAAAACGACTGTCATATACGTTGGTGTTCGCTCTGCTCGTGCTCGCCTGGGCCTTGCCCACGCTGATCCAGGCTGCGCCGGCCACGCCCACACCCAACCAGGTCGATGCAGTGGCCAAGGAGCTGTGGTGCCCGCTGTGTAACGGCGTGCGCCTCGACAACTGTGATCTTCAAGCCTGCGTGCAAATGAAGCAGGTGATCGCGCAAAAGCTGGCCGCGGGCGAAAGCACGGAGCAGATCCGGACGTATTTCGTGCAGCAGTACGGCGACGTGGTGACCGGCGTGCCGGCCAACCAGGGCTTTAACCTGGTCGCCTGGTACCTGCCGGTGGTCGGGGCCGTCGTGGGCCTGGGCATCCTGGCCTACCTGGTTTACACTTACGTCTACATTCGCCGGCGGCCCGCGCCGGGCGCGGCAGGGGCCGGCGAACCGGGTTCCGAGGCCGGGACCAAGGATGAGTACCTGCGGCGCGTCGACGAGGAACTGAAGAAGTACGACTGAAAGGGCAAGCGCGCGACTCGGCCGGCAACAGAATAAGCCAATCGGCGCTTGAGCAAATGGGTAGATTGGCGAGATGCTATTGGATGATGGCAAAACTCGCAAGTATGCAAATCTGGCAGATTTGAGGAAGAACAGAGCATGACGGAATTGACCGCAAGGACCCCGGCAAACCGGCGCAAACTGCCTGCCCTGGTAATTGTGCTGGGCATCCTGATCGTATTCGTGGGCGGGCTGCTCGCGGTGCTGTTGATCAAGCCACCTCAGAAATTCCTCTGCGACCAGCCGGCCCCCGACTTTACGCTCAAGATGTTCGACCAGTATCGGGGCGGCTGGCAGAACGAAAGCCTGAAGCTGAGCGACCTGCGGGGCAAGGGCGTAGTATTGAACTTCTGGGCCAGTTGGTGCCAGCCGTGCGCAGAAGAGGCCGCCGCCTTGGAAAACTCGTGGAAACAGTACAAGAGCCAGGGCATTGAGTTCGTCGGCGTGGACTACTATGACCAGGAACCGGTCGCCCTGGGCTACTTGCAGAAGTTCGCGATCACCTATCCGAACGGCCCGGACCTGGCGGGAGCAGCCTCCAAGGTGTACGCGATCAAGGGCGTGCCGGAAACCTTCTTTATCAACCCGGAGGGCAAGATCATGGGCTGCCGGGTGGAAGGCCCGCTGACCCCCGACGAACTGGGAAGGCGCATCGCGCAGATCCTGCCGAAGTAATCTGCGATCGGATAGGCCGAATGGCCTGACCACGAATGCGCGTATTCGTCTTGCGCGGCGCGCAGTGTTATGCTACTATTGTCACATTACGCACAATGTTTCTCGGTGAGAACGATGTCCCCCCGAGGACATATGGAGATAATACATGACCGACCTCGGTTACGTGGCCTTAGTGCTGGGCCTGGTGCTCGCGCTTTATGGGGCCGTGGTTTCCGTCGTGGGAGCCAGACGACAGGTATCGGAGCTGGTCGCCAGCGGGCGAAATGCCGTCTATGCCGTGGGCGCGCTGGTGCTGACGGCGGCGCTGGTGTTGTGGAGCGCCCTGCTCACCAATCAGTTTCAGCTTGAATATGTGGCGACGCACAGCGAGCGCAGCTTGCCCACGTTCTACAAGATCTCAGCCCTCTGGGGCGGACAGGCCGGCTCGCTCACCTTCTGGACGTTGATCCTCTGCGGTTTTGCCGTCGCAGCCACCTGGTTCTTCCGCAACCAACAGGTGGGCCTCAAGCCCTACGTCAACGCCGTCCTCCTGGTCACCATTGCCTTCTTCCTGTCGGTGGTGATCTTCGCGGCCAATCCGTTTGTCAAGCTCTGGACGACGGCCGGCGGCGCGACGGTCAGCTCGGTCTTTCGGCCGGCCGGGGCTGTGCCGCTGTTTCCGGCTGACGGGCAGGGGCTGAATCCCCAACTGCAGAACTACTGGATGATCATTCACCCGGTGGCGTTGTACCTGGGTTTCACCGGCATGACGGTGCCGCTGGCGTTCGCGGCCGCCGCGCTGGTCACGGGGCAACTCGGCAACTCATGGATCAAGGTCATCCGCAAGTGGACCCTCGTGCCGTGGCTGTTCCTGACCATCGGCATCCTGCTGGGTTCGCAATGGGCCTACATAGAGCTGGGCTGGGGCGGTTACTGGGCGTGGGATCCGGTGGAAAACGCCTCGCTGATCCCCTGGTTGCCCGCGACGGCCTTCCTGCACAGTATCATGATCCAGGAACGGCGGGGCATGCTCAAGGTCTGGAACGTGGTGCTGATCTGGCTGGCCTGGGAGCTGACGCTGTTCGGCACCTTCATGACGCGAAGCGGCGTGATCCAGTCAGTCCACTCGTTCTCGCTCTCGCCGGTCGGCCCGATGTTCGCGGCTTTCATCGTCCTGACAATGATCGGCTTCGCGGCCCTGCTGGTCTGGCGCTGGCCGCTGCTGCAAAGCGAAAACCAGCTTGACGCGGTCCTATCACGCGAGACGAGCTTCTTGACCCAGAACGTCATCTTTATGCTGCTGGCCTTCGCGACCATCGTCGGCACGTTGTTCCCAGTGATCTCGGAACTGGTGCTGGGGAATAAGATCGCCGTCAGCGCGCCCTATTTCCAGAAGGTCAACGGGCCGATCTTCGTGGCTTTGATCATCTTGATGGGCTGCTGCCCGCTGGTTGCCTGGCGCCGCTCGGGCACCTCGACGCTCGTGCGCAACTTCGCCATCCCGCTGTCCGTGATGGTGCTCAGCGTTCCACTGATGTACCTGGTCGGCAACCGCTCGATTGGCGGGGTCGTCGGCGTGGCCTCGCTGGCTTTTGCATTCGCCGGCATCATCCAGGAATACGTGCGTGGCGTACAGGCCCGGCAGACGTCCACCGGCGAGGCGCTGCCGGTCGCGTTGGTCAACCTGGTCCAGCGCAACGGCCGGCGTTACGGCGGTTACATCATCCACCTGGGAGTGCTGCTGGTCGCCCTGGGCATCATCGGCAACGAATTCTACCAATCCGAGGGCCAGGCGAACCTGAAGGTCGGCGAGAGCATAACGGTCGCGAACTACACCCTGGTTTACCGTGGGATGACCATGGAACGCGGGCCGAACTACACCAACTATGTCGCCACGATGGACCTGAACCGCGGCGACCGGGCGAGTGGACAGGTCACGCCCGAGGAGATCATCTACGACAAGAACCAGGACCAGCCGATGTCACACGTGGGCCTGCGACCCGGGCCGATCGAGGACGTCTATACAGTGCTGGCAGGTTTCGAAGCGGGTGGCACAACCGCGTCCTTCAAAGTGTTCATCAACCCGCTCATGTCCTGGATGTGGGTCGGCGGGGGAGTGATCATCCTGGGCTTCTGCCTGGCGATCTGGCCGCGCAGGGCGGTGCAACCGGTCGAAGCGCGCGCCAAAGTGCCACAGGGAGCGCAACCGGCCAGTTGATCTGTCATAACCCAAACCCAATCAGGAACAGGAATCGCTCATGCTGTTGATTATCGTTGCCGTGCTCATGTCCATCGTGGCCATGTTGGCGGTGGCCTACCCCGTGCTCGCCCAGATGGGTGAGCGGGGGCCGGCCACCAGTTCCGCCGCAGATACGCTGGAGGAACTGCTCGCGGAGCGTGATGCTGCGTTTCAGGCGCTCCGCGACCTCAACTTCGACCATCAGATCGGCAAGATCACCGACGAGGACTTCGTGGTGTTCGAGGCCAACTTGAAGGAGTCGGCGGCCAACGCGCTGCGCGCCCTCGATCGCTGGGAGAGCGAGACCGACAGCGAGGTTGACCTGGTGCTGGAACGCGCGGTAGCGGCCCGACGCGTCGCGCTGGGAACGCCCGGCCTGGCTTGCCCGAACTGCGGCCGGCCATCGGCGGCGGGCGACGCCTTCTGCGCCGGCTGCGGCCAGCCCATCACGCAGGCCCCGCCCGCCACACCTAAGAAGCCCGCCCTCACCTGCCCGCATTGCGGCCGCCTCAATGAGTTGGGAGACCGTTTCTGCGCCGGGTGTGGGCAACCCTTGAGCACGCGCGAAGCCGTCGCCCGGTAAGGCTGGGGGACAGGCAACCCATTGTGGATAGACCGGCCGGCCCGGCCTCATGCACTTCCCACGTCAGGCCGATTGCGGCGCCCGCTGCCCGGCCAGCACAGCTTCAAGGGCGTGGACCAGGCGCTGGTTCTGCGCCGGGGTGCCGACGGTGATACGCAGAAACTCGGGCAGTTCGTAGCCGGTGCAAGGGCGGACGATGACCCCGCAGCGCAGCTAGCCCTCCACCACGGCCGGTGCCCCTGGCCCGACCCGGACCAGCACGAAATTGCCGTGGCTCCGCAGATAGAACAGCCCCAGGCGCTGGAACTCACAGTACAGGTACTCACGCCCAAAGCGGTTCATCTCCACCGACTGGCGGACGAACTCCGCGTCTTCGAGCGCGGCTTCGCCGGCCACCTGAGCCAGGCGGCTGACCGGGAACGATTCGGCGCAGGCCAGCAGCGGCGCCAACAGCTCGGGATCGGCCACCCCAAACCCGAGCCGTAGTCCCGCGATGCCATAGACCTTGGAAAAAGTGCGCAGTACCATCACGTTCTTCCGCCCCTCGCGCACGTAACGCAACGACTCGGGATAATCGTCCGTGTCCACGTACTCGAAGTAGGCTTCGTCGAGCACGACCAGGACGTGTTCGGGCACGCGCGCCAGAAAATCATCCACTTCACGGGCGCCCAGGACGGCGCCGGTGGGATTGCAGACGAAGATCAGCTTGGTGCGTTCGCCGATCACCCGCGCCATGGCATCCAGATCCAGCCCGTAGTCCTTCAAGGGGGGTCTTCACCAGCCGGGCGCGCATCACCTGGGCGCTGATGTCGTAAACCGGGAAAGATGACCGGCTGACGATCACCTCGTCGCCATCCTCGAGATACGAGACGCAGATCTCGCGAATGAGAGCGTCGGCGCCATTGCCGACGCGCACCTGCTCGGGCCTGACGCCGAGATGGCGCGCGAGGGCCCGGCACAGATCGTAGGCCTGCGGGTCCGGATAGAAGTTCAACTGGCCGAAAGCCGTCTGCAGCGCAGCCAGCACTTTGGGCGAAGTGCCGAGCGAATTCTCGTTGGAGGCCAGCTTGATCACGTCGCTGAGCCCGTACTCGCGCTTCACCTCCTCGATGGGCTTACCGGGCACGTAGGGCTTGATCCGGTCCAGACCGCTTTGTCGCTTCACGTGAGTCGCCATTGGTTCACATGCTCCTTACGCCCGCAGAGAATACCACACGCACGTCGCCTATGACGACGCCGTCAGGCAAGGCGAACACCGGGTTCAGATCCAGCTCGCTCAAGGCCGGGTAACGGAACGGGAGTTGTGAGACACGCGCCAGGAGCTCGGCCAGCGCGCCCAGGTCGCAGATAGGGCGATTGCGCGCCCCCTCGAGCAACTTGACGGCCTTCATCTCCCGCAGCATAGCCTCGGCCCCGGATCGGTCGACCGGCGCAACCCGCAAGACTACGTCATGCAGGATCTCGGTATAGATCCCGCCCAACCCGCAAGCCACCACCGGGCCGAACTGCGGATCGCGAGACAGTCCAACCAATACTTCCTGTGCGTCGCGCACCATCCGGTAGATGACCACCCCGCAGAAGCCGGCGCCGCGACCCACGGCCGCCGCCTGGATGCGCCGGAATGCGGCGCGTGCACCGGCCTCGTCGCGCACATCCGGGACCACCCCACCGCTCTCCGACTTGTGCGAAATATCCGGGGAGACGACCTTCATCACGACCGGGTCACCCAACTCAGCGCACGCTGCGAGGGCAGCAGACTCGTCCGCGCCGAAACGGTACTCCGGCACGGACAGGCCCGCGGAGCGCAACCAGGCCATGGCGTCCGGCTCCAAGAGGGAAGGCTGAAGCTCGAGGCCTGAAGGCGGAACGCCCGAGGCGGCAGGCAGCAGGCAGGGTACCGCCGGATAAGCGCCGCTACCCGCCTGCTCGTAATATCCCGCCAGCTTTCCCAACACATTGACCGCCCGCTCGCCGATGGCGAAGTTGGGGATGGCGTGCGCTTGCAAGTAGGCGAGGCTGTCCGCGACCACCGGCCCGGCCATGAAGTTGGCGACGACAGGCTTGCCGGCGCGCGCGGCCGCCTCGCATACGCCACGCGCCAGTGATAGCGAGTCCAGGTAAGGCGTGGCTACGTTCAGGGCGAGCGCCGCGTCGTACTCGTCGAGGGCGGCGGCCAATGCCTCGCGGTAGCCGCTTTCAGTGCCTTCGATGGTAAGGTCGATCGGGCTGCGGAACGCACAGTGGGCGGGCAGAAAGCCGGCCAGCCGCTGCCGCAGAGCGGGGCTCGGCTCCGCCACCTGCAGCCCGCTCTCCTCGGCCACATCGGCCGCCATAACCCCCGGGCCGCCGCTGTTGGTGACGATGACCACCCGGCGCCCGCGCAGCCGCGGCAGGTGCACGAATCCCTTGCAAACGTCGAACATCTCCTCGACCGTCTTAACGCGGATGGCGCCGCATTGGCGCAGCGCGGCATCATAGACGGCGTCCGCGCCCGCCAGCGAGCCGGTGTGCGAGAGCGCGGCTCGCCGGCCGCTGCCGGTGCGCCCGGCCTTGATCACCACCACCGGTTCCCGTTCGGCAAGCGGACCGGGCTCTTCGACGTCGATCGCGGCGTAGGAGTTGGCGATGGCCGCGACGAGACGCAGGAAAACCGGGGCGCCCGCGCGCTCGGAAAGCTCGAAGGCGCAGCCTGCCAGCCGGTAGGCCTCGGCCACCGAGGCCGCCTCGAGCATCGGCAGGTCGCACATGGCGGCGAAGGAGCGCGAGTCCTGCTCGACCATGCCGGCGCTCGCGCCGGGATCGTCGGCAACGTAGATCACCAGTCCGCCGGCTGTGCCCGAATAGGCGATCGAAGCCAGCGAGTCCAGGGCCACATTCACGCCGGACATCTTCATCGTGCACAGCGCGCGTTGGCCGGCCCAGCCCGCGCCGGTCGCCACCTGCAGGGCCACCTTCTCGTTGGTGCTCCACTCCACGTGGCGTCCCGGCAAGTCCATCTCCAGGAGGCTCGCCAACGCTCCCGTGGAAGGAGTGCCAGGGTAACCGGTTACGACCTTGACACCTGCCCGCAACGCGCCAAGCGCAAGGGCTTCGTTGCCCGTTATCAGCTTCTTTGCCACATAACACCTCTCATCTGATCGCTCAGGACCCGAACAGCGTGGACTGTTCCGCTTCATCCACCCAGGTCTGGCCTAGGCGGCGGCACAACCACTGAATGTTGCCCGCGAAGAATTGTCGTAGTTGCCAGGCTTCGTACTTTGCCGGAATCGGAAGCTTGCGGATGCTCGCGGCATTGGCAGATCCAGCGCGGATCAAGGAGCGCGCGGCGTCCAGGCAATCTCCGACGTAAGCGGCGACCAACCGGAGATCGGTCAGGTCGCCGACCGGCCCGTGTCCGGGCGCGTAAGCCGCCGCGCCCAACGCGCCCAGGTCCTGCAGGGCCTTCAACAAGCGGTGGGGATCGCCATCACCCAGGTAGGGATGGCAGTCGACGAAGAGCATGTCGCTCGCGAACACAACGCCCTCGTCACGCAGGTACAGCGCCGTGTCGCTGCCGGTATGCGCCGCCTTGAACTCGATTAATTCCAGCGAACGGCGCGCGCCGTGGATCAGAAGCCGGGTATCGAAGGTGATATCGGGTAGGCGGACTGTCAGGTGAGGCAATTCCTGTACCAGACCCTCCCAATAAGCGATCCAGAGCGACAGGGCATTCCTCTCGTCCTGCGTCGCCGCGGCGGCGTCCTGCTCCTTTAGTGAGATCAGGCGGTCCGACGCTTCCGCGACGCACGACTGCAACTCCACCTGCCCATCGGTCAGGACAAGCTCGCGCGTCCGGTTAGTCGAAACGATGCGCGCCGGCGGGCCAAAGACCTGGTTGCCCCAGATATGATCGTTATGGTAATGACTGTTGACGACGATGTCCGGCGCACGCCCGGTCACCTCCTCCGCAAAGCGCCGCAGATCCTGGGCGGCCCGCGGGGTGAGTGACGTGTCATACACCACCGTCAGCCCGCCCAGGTCGACGATGCCGGCGTTGCTGATGGCCCAGCCGCCATCGCGCTCAATTGCCGCGAATACGCCATCGGCCAACTGCTCGAAGACGAAATGCCTCGACTCGGATGTGGATGGGCTCATCTCATCAGGCATCTTTTAGGCCTCCCAGGGCGCGCAGAACCTTCTCGGGCGTGATTGGCAGGTCGTAGATACGGACGCCGAGCGCGTCGGCGACTGCGTTTGCGACGGCAGGAGCAGCCGGGGTAAGGGCGGGCTCGCCGATACCCTTGGCTCCGAACGGCCCCACCCCGCTGCCGGACTCGAGAATTATCACCTGCGTCTCGGGGAAGTCACAGGCAGTCGGGATAAGGTACTCGGACAGCGAGGGGGTCAGCGTCCGACCGGCGCGCACGACGAAATCTTCCAGCAAGGCATAGCCCAGTCCCTGCGTGCTGGCGCCCTGAATCTGCCCCTCGACGGCCGCCGGGCTGATCGCGCGGCCAACGTCGTGACAGGCCACGCTCTTGAGCAACGTGATCTCGCCGGTTTCGGTATCCACGGCCACCTCGACCGCCTGCGCGCCAAAGGTGAAGTCCGGGAAGACGTCACCCTGGCCTGTTTCCGCGTCGATGCGCTCCTTGAACGGCGCCTTGAAAAGGGCGAGGTTGGCGAGCGGCAGCCCCTCGGCCGCGCATACCGCCGCCAGGTCGGCCAGCGGCAGGCGCTCCCGCGGATTGGCGGCGACGTACACCTGGCCATCCGCCATATCCAACTCCTCGGGCGGTGCCTCGAAATGATAGGCGGCGCGCCCCAGCAGGGTCTGGCGCACGGCGAGCGCCGCCTGCAGCACCGCACTGCTCGACATGTAAAGCTGGCGCGTCGCCGTCGTCGTGCCGGCCAGGGGAGTAACAGCCGAGTCCGTGCTGTAGATGCTGATGCGCTCCATCGGTACGCCCAGCACTTCGCCCACAATCTGGCACAGGCTCGACATCTGGCCCCCGCCCAGGTCCGGCACCGCGCCTCCCCCGGCATAGACGCCGCGCGTCGCGTGCGTGACCACGTCGTAAACGGTTATGCTGGTGTCGCCGGGAGAAATGTTCACCTTGTCCAACGGCACGCAGAGGGTTTCGGCGACCAGCCGGGCCAGCGCCTCCAGCGTTCCGCCGCCGTGATCCATCAGCGCCGTCGCCACGTCAACCGAGCCATCCTGGTTGATCTTGACCAGCGCGCCGGAGAAGTCAATCACATCGCCGGGCTGCGGCGCGCCGGCGCTGGACGTATGAAAGCCACGCCCGCGGAGGATGCGCAGGTTGTGGATGGACTGTGTCGTAGGCCAGACCGTAATGCCGCCGTCGCTCTCAGGGCGGCAAACCACGGACTTGGTCTCCATCTGCGCGTGGTAGATCTTCGGGGTACGGAAAGTGCCCTCGACGATCACCTCCGCCTCCGCGAAGGCGCGCGCGGGGTCC
This sequence comes from Anaerolineales bacterium, assembly GCA_017882045.1. Taxonomy (GTDB): domain Bacteria; phylum Chloroflexota; class Anaerolineae; order CG2-30-64-16; family CG2-30-64-16; genus JADGQF01. The sequence continues at coordinate 13,519 of JADGQF010000023.1, read as the reverse complement.
CCTTCCAGGATATCGCGGCTGCAGGCGATGTTGCGCTCGATCTTGAGCTCTTGGTCGCCCAACAACACGCTGTCGTACAGGGCCGGCGCGCCGGGCTGCATCGCCTCGATGGGATCGGTCACGACAGGCAGGGGCTCGTATTCCACCCGCACGGCGCGCACGGCTCTTTCGGCCAGCGCTTCCGTTTCGGCGGCGACCGCCGCCACTGCTTCGCCCACACGCCGCACTTTGTCGGCCAGGACGGTGTGGTCTTTATGTAAAGCCCAGGGCACGGTGACGATGCGCTCGTTATAGCGCAGCTTCGGGATGTCGGCGAAGGTCAGGCAGACGGCGCCCAGCGCCTCGGCCGCGCGGGTGTCGAAGCTCAGCACCCGTGCATGCGCATACGGGCTGGACACGATGCGCCCGTGCAGCATGCGGGGCAGGGTCATATCGCTGACGTAGCGCTCCTGCCCGGTGACCCGGGCCATGCCATCCTTGCGGGGCGTGATTTTGCCCAGGACCTTAAAAGCGTCTTTGCTCATATGCGCCTCACCCTTCTGCTCCCAATCGCCGCGACAACGCGCGCGCGGCCTCGCTGACCTGGGGCGCCAGTTCGGGCACACGCGCCGGCGGGACGCGCGACAGCGGCGCGGCAATGCCGATGCCCGCTACGCAGCGGCCGGCGTGGTCGTACACGGACGCGGCGATGCCCATCGCGCCCGGATCGGTTTCCTCGAAAGAGATGGCAAAGCCACGCCGGCCGATCGCCAGCAGCTCCTCACAGAGCCGCGCGCGGTCGGTGATAGTGTTCGGCTGCAAGTCGGGCAGGTCGATGGTGTTGAGAATGGCTTGAAGCTGGGCGCCGGGGAGGAACGCCAGGAGGACCTTGGCCGAGGCGCCGGCGTGCAGCCGGAGTTGCTGGCCAACGTGCATCGCCAGGTGTACTGGCTGGCAGCTCTCGACCATGTCCAGGCAGACACCCTGGACTCCATCCCGCACGGTGAGGATAGCCGTCTCGCCGGTCGCCTGGGCCAGAGCACAGAGCTGCGGGAGGGCCTCGCCGCGCAGATCGGTGGCCAACTGGGCCAGCATGCCCCAATGTAGCAACTGATAGCCGAGACGGAACCCCCGCCCATTGGCCGCGCGCGCCAGGAAGCCCTGGCTTTCCAGCGCGGCGAGCAGCCGGTGCGCAGTGCTCTTGGGCAACCCCAGCCGCGCGCTGATCGCCGTCAGGTTCAGGACGGGCTGCTCACGGCTGAAACAGTTGAGGATGTCCGAAATACGGCCCACCGTGCGAACTGCGGTGCGGACCGTCGCTGGCTCCACTGCCACAATCTACCTCCACGCTGAGGAATGGACGGATCGAACGATCGTGAGCCGGTCGTGCCGGAGACCCGTCAGAGTCCCGTGATCCCGTCGATGCGCGCCTGGACTGCGGCCAGCAGCGGCTCGGGCTGATGCTGGGCGAGGATTTGGTCCACGCGCTCGCGCGCCCGCGCACGCAGCGGCTTGCCGCCATCCGCCAGCCAGCGATCGTAGTTGCGGCGATACCAACAGCCTGGGATACCAGTCCTCTTTAAAATGGCGGCGGGTGTGCGCGCTGCCGGTGAAATCACCATGCGGGCCGACTTCGTCGATCAGGTCAAGGGCCAGCGTCTCTTCGTCGACCACCACCGCCTGCATGAAGCGCTTGACGTAGTTGATCAGCTCGTCGCAAATGACGATCTGTTCCAGCGAGTGCAGGCGGCCGCTATCCAGGTAGCCCACATCGTGCACCATCTGTGCTCCCGCCTGGGCCTCGAGCAACAGCGAGAACGCCGCCTCAGCGGCAGCCTGTTGGTCGGGCAGCTTCCTGTCACTGGCGCCGCCCAGGCCGAAGATGGGCAGGCCATAGGTGTGGGCGAATTCGGAACACACCTCCCGGTTCTCTGGCGAGGCATAAATGTCGCCCATCGTGCGCATGTCGAGCATGTCGTTCACGCCGCCGGTCAAGATCACCGGCGCACCCTGGCGTTTAAGCTGGGCCAGCACCAGGTCGGCCAGTTCGCCGGCGTTGGCCAGCGCCACTGCCCCGGCGACCGTGACCGGCCCGTTGGTCCCGCGCAAGACCACGGGTGTATAGGTGGTGGGCAGCGCCTTGCCGGCCATGAACATCAGCTTGCGCAGCGCCTCGGCATTGTGGCGCAGCGGGCTGGTGACGTTGATGTAACAGGCACAGATGGGGTTGCGGCGCAGCTCCTCCTCGCCACCGGCCACAGCTTCCGCCATAGCAATCACGTCGAGGCAGCCTTCATACTCGGTGGTGACGAAAAGGATCGGCTTCACGCTGTTCATCAGCATGGCCCGCATCTGGTGGCGGTCGGCTACCGACTGATCGACGTCCGAGACCATGCAGAGCGACATGAGGAAGTCGATGTTGGGCAGAGCGTATCTCAGCCTGAGGGCGAGTTGTAGGTCTTATGCATCGGTCAGTGGGCCGGGGTGGCGAGGGGCGGGACGTAGATGGTAATGGTGACGTGACCCGCGCCGGAGAAGGCCAGCGTCTGATCGCCCGTCTTCGTGACGGCGTAGTCCCATTGCTGGGGCTTGGCGGCGACAGGCGCGAGCGGGCGGCCGTCGGGGCCGGTGATCTCGAGCTGGAGGTCATGATCGGCATTGATGAGCAGGTGCTGGCCGGCGAGCACTTTCAAGACGTAGACTTGCAGGACGCCAGGCGCGAGGTCGGGGCTCACCGTAGCCGAGGCGCTGCCCGGTGGGAAGGTGATGCGCACAGAAAGCACCGGCGTGGGCGGTGGGGCCGAGGTGGGCTGGGTGGGCGGTGGCTGCGACGGAGCCTGCGCCGCGGTGAGGGTGGCCACCTGGCTGGCCAGCCCTGCATTGGCCGTTTCGAGGGCGGCGATGGTCGCCGCGGCCCGGTCGGGAGATGGCGTCGCCGGGAGGCTGTCTGTCGCGCCAGAGCGGCCAGCCGGCGCTGCACTCTCAATTCCGACCTGCAAGGGGCCGCAAGCGGCCGCGACCAGGAGCAGCAGGAAGATGGCAGGTGACAGAGCTAAGCGTCTGATTGTTTTCTGCATAGTTTTAACCGTGATAACCTACCAGTCACGCCTGGCGCCGGCGCAATCTTCCTGCTTCCTGCACTTCTAGGCCTTAGTGTCTCCGTGTCCCAAACCCACATCAGCGCCGCGGCACGTACACGGTCACCCAGGTCTGGCCCTGGCCGGAGATAGCGATGGTGTAATCGCCGGTCGTCCGGGCAGCCGCCACCCAGAGGCCGGGCCGACCCGTGCGGACCGTGCTGACCGCCGTGCCCCCTGGTCCCGTCACCGATACGGTCGCATTTTCATCGCCGACCACCTCGACGTATAACGTCTGACCGGCCAGGATGCGCAGGACGTAGCGGCTGGGCCTGCCCTGTACGAGGTCCGCGCTAAAGATAGTGCTGGCATTGCCGGGGGCGAATTCGACACGAGTTGCCGTCCCGGCGGGAGAGGCTGCCGGCGGCACGTACAGAGTCACAGTAACCGCGCCACTGCCCTGCAAGACGAGCTTGTAGTCACCCGTCCACGACAGATGGAATTGCCACCGGCGTGAACCGCCGGTAACCGGTTTCACTGCACCACCATAGGGATCGAGCAGGCTGGCGGTGGCATTGCCATTCACCGTAACGTACATCTGCTGGCCAGCACTCAGCCTCAGCAGGTACCTTGCCGGCACGCCCGCTTGCAGCCTGGCACTGAAAGTAGACGACGTGGCGCCGCGGTCGAACGAGATTCGAGTGGCGTGGTCGGGCACCGGCGCGGGCCAGGGTGCGCCCTCCCCGATGGGCGGGATAGAGTAGATGACGGTAACGTGGCCAGCACCGTCGAGTGTTACCGTGTAGTCACCGGTCTGCGGAATGAAAACGCCCCACGGTCCCGGCCCTCTGGTGGGCCCGGCCAGCGAATTGTCCTGCGGATCGTAGACCTGCACCGCCGCGCGGCCGTTCTCCGTAATGTACAGCGTTTGGCCCGCGCGGATGGCGAGCAAGTAGCTCTGCGGGGCGCCCTGCGCCAGGGTTGTCGAGAGCACATAGGACGTGCTGCCGGGCGGAAAGTTGATCCGTTGGGGATCGGCGGAGGCCGCCTGCGCCGTCTGCGCCCCGGCTGGCGCTCCGAAAGCAGCCGCCACCAGTCCGGCCACTGCAGCCATAAACAGGAGTACACGCTTCAACATAGACCACCTCCATTCGAGATCATCTCCGGCGAACCACGAGATCGCTTTCGATGATCTGAGTGTAAGCGACCGCTGTTACGGCTGTATCACGACCGTGTGACAGTTTGGTAACTTCGTGTCACTTCCTGGTAGATGACTTGCGGCTCTAGGCCGGCAGTCGCAGGGTTACGACGGTGCCTTTGCCTTCCCGGCTGCGCAGGGCGACCTGCCCGCCGTGGCGCTCGGCAATGGCCCGTACCAGGGCCAGCCCCAGGCCACTACCCGGCACCCCAGTCGCGGCCCGGCCGCGATACAATTCTTCCCAAACGTGCTCGGCCTCCCCTGCGGGAATGCCCGGCCCCGTATCCGCGACCTCGACTGCGACGCCCCCTCGGTCTTCGAAGGCGCGCAACTCGATCGTGTCGCCCGGGCGGCTGAATTTAAGCGCGTTGTCGAGCAGGTTGAAGACGGCCAGGAAGAGCAGATCGCGATCGCCAGAAACCGCGGGCAGCGGCCACGGCGCCTGTGGCACGCTGAGGGTAAGCCGGCGCTCGCCATCCGTCATGCGCTCGCGAGCCAGATCCAGCGCTTCCTGCAGCAGGTCGCTCACATCGACCGGCACGGCCTGCAACGGGCGGGTCTCCAACTCGGCCAACTTACGCAGATCGGCCGCCAGCTGGCCGATGCGGTGCACCTGCGCTTCGATGCCCCCGGCGATCGCAACCCGCCGCTCGGGAGCTTGCTCGCCACCGAGGTTGGCCAGCCCGGCCTGGATCGCCATCAGCGGGTTTTTGAGTTCGTGATCCAGTCGCTGCATGAACCGGCGCCGTTCGGCAGCGCCCTGGGCCTGGACCTGGTCCCGCACGCGCCGGACCAGACGTTCCGAACGCTCGAAGGCAGCCAGCGCGGCAGCGGCCAGAATCGACAGGCCGAGGCCCAGGAGCAAGGCCAGGTTGCCCGCATCGGTGCGCATGAAGACCATGCGATCGACCAGCCAACCGCCATAGAGGGCAAAGGCGAAACCGATGCCGAGCAGGGCCGGAATCAGCGCGCCCGCCCAGCGCCACCTCATGGCACGGCCTCGACAGGCCCCAGGAAGCGGTAGCCCTGGCCCAGGACAGTATCGATGAAGCGCGGGCTGGCCGCATCGTCGCCCAGCGCGCGGCGCAGCTCGGCCACGCGGGTGTCGACGGTGCGGGTGCCGACCGGGTAGTCCCAGCCCCAGACGAAGTCCAGGAGCCGCTCGCGCGTCACGAGCTCGTCGGGATGAGTCATCAGGTATTCGAGCAGGGCCAGCGCTTTGGGTGTCAATATGACTTCGGACGAGCCGAGATAGGCGCGGTGAGCCCGCCGGTCGAGGGTCAGCTCGCGGCAGCCCAATCGCCAGGCGGCGGCGAGCGGGGGCTGGCCGGGTCGGGCGCGGCGCAGTACCGCGTGCATGCGGGCGATCAACTCCTGCGGATCGAAGGGCTTGTTGAGGTAATCATCGGCGCCCTCTTCCAGCGCGATAGCCCGCTCCGCGGACTCGCCTACCTGGGTGAGCAGGATAATGGGCGTCCAGTTACCGGCCTGGCGCAGGCGTCGCAACACTTCGCGGCCGTCCACGACGGGCATCAACACGTCGAGGATGATCAGGTCCGGGCCGAAGGCGGCGACTCTGCGCAGGGCTTCCTCACCATCGGCTGCCACCGCTACCCTGTAGCCGCTGCGCGTGAGGAACGGTGCCAGGTTGCCGGTAATACCCGGCTCGTCGTCTACCAGTAGGACACGGACGCTGTCTTGCATGGGCATGCCGGGCGCTATCGCTCAGGGTAGGTGCCGGACCAAAGCCGGGTTGGGCCAAGTAAGCAGGTTTGCATTGTTTTCTTCGATAGTACCACGCGCTGGACCAGGGGTCAACGGATGGCTCCCTGGCGGGCGCATCTCAGGACGGGGGCGAATTGTAGATCTTTCGCCAGACGTCAGCGAAGCGCCCGCTTAGGATTGCGGTGCGAATAGGAATGATGTGCTCGGCCCCTGGCCGGCTCCAGCACATGCCCGGGCCACACAGGCGTGCCTGGTACTGCTTAGCACCACCTTCGACCATGCCTGAGCCGATGACGTACTCCTCCTCGCGCATCTCCAGGTAATTCATGCGGTGCTGATGTTCGCGGAAGTAACCGGCTTCGCGGCGCAGATCGTCAGCGACTTTAGGCAGGTCGTTAGCCGCCTGCTCCAATTCACAGGCGATGCGTTCGGCATGGCCCTGATACAGGGCCGTCTCCCGGCTGTTGAACCACAACTGGAAGGCAGGTGTGCCCTCACCCTTGAAGAGACGGGCCGCAGTGGCCAGGTGCTCGTCCGCATGATACCAGTCCACCAGTTGACGGCTCTGGCCGAAATGCAGGTCGGCTTGATTCCAGATCCAGGCTGCGCCGTCGGCCACCACCTCTGTGTCCTGCGCCTGCTCCCAGCCCCGCCGTCGGGCCTCGGCAAAGACCATTTCGCCAAAGACCTCTGGCCCGCCTAAGTGGGCCACGTAGCTGTTGTGGACCGCATGGGCCATCTGCACCGGTTCGTGGGTGTGCTCGTCCTTGCCCAACCGCACCTCGATATCGAACGCAGCGCCGACCTTGAGTTCCTTCCAGCCTTCCTGGCGGATGTGCACCATCATGCCATCCATGGCGACGCCCATGCGTCGATCCGGCTCAACTTCACGGCTGGGCGGCTGCCATTTCTCAGGCAGTGCGTTCGCTTTGGCCCGCTCTGCTTCCTCCAGTTCCTTGAACTTTGTGCCCCACGCCTCGCTGCGCCGCCAAATGCTACAGCGCGAGATATTCACCTGGCCGATTTCCTGCAAGATCCTCTCGGCCTGCTCGAAAGGCACCAAACCGCTCAACCAGACGGCCTGCCGGGCCATGCCTTCGCTCCAGCCTTCGTCTTGCTGCTCAAGCTGACTGCTGAGGGGGAAAACGCCCACCTTTGCAGTGAGTACAGTAGTAGTAACCCCGCTTGAACCGCAATGTCCCAACCAAGCTCTCGACAGTCCGCCCTTTCTGTCCCTTGTAGCGCATCCGTTCACCGCAGTGCGGACACAACGGTGCTTCGGCTGGCTGGACTGCATCCTGGTCCTCAATCGCAACCTCGGCCATCCGCTCGCTCAACTGGCGTCGCACCTTCAGCACTGCCGCCTCAATCTGGGTTAGGTTCGGCTTCGCCGTCTGTTCCTCCCAGTCGAGATACTCCTCGATCATGGCTTCAGCCGCTTTCAACAATTCGGCTCGCTTCTGTTCTCGGGTGTGTCGCATGGGGCAACCTCTCTACTTCAAGTTACCCCCAGCATAGCACTCGCTTTAGGCTACTCCCGTGCTCAAGCGTCCGATCCAGCCCGCTTCACCGGGCTTCCTCTGCTCCGGCCAGTGGCTTCAGCCCCGACCCTGCCCCCAATTTGAGATGCGCCCTGTTGGGCAGGGCATCACAGACCCGGATGCCTTCTTCCACATCCTTAAGAACGCCGGAAGAACGCCGGCCCGGCGCTCGCCGGTACGGTGGTCAAGCACACTGGTGCAATCCGAGCCGGGGCCATAGAAAACGTTGTGGCGCTCCAGCGGCATGCTGCGCCGCCCATGCCGATCGCAGAGCACCACGCGCTTCGGCGCAACCGATAGTGCCCATTCGACCAAACCCGGCGGGATCCGCACCCGGTTCTCCCCCACCGGCTTGACCCCTGCCCTGGCCAGCAGATCGAGGCACTCCTGGTCGTACAGGCACACCCCTGTCCGGTCCAGGATCTCCAGGCTGGCATGATGCAGGCGTTCCATCTGGTCCTGGGACAGCTTATGGAATTGCGGCGTATTCAGCTCAGCGTAATTGCTTTGCAGCACCCGTGTCACTCCTCAGTTTCGTTCAGCGCGCTACTCCCGGCCGGCCGGTAGCAGTGGCCATCAGGCGCGTCTCCAGGTAAACATCCATGCCGTAGTCCTCGGCCACCGGGGCGGTGATGTCCTCGCGCACCAGCCGCACCTCGACCTGGGCCGCGCCTGCCTGGTGGGCCAGCGCCTCGGCACGCGCCATCAGAGCATCCTGGGCAAAAGCTACGGCTTCGGCCAACGTGGGGAAGTCACAGACGGAATCAGGCAGGTGCAGGCGGAAATGGTCCCCAGCGACGGAAGGGTAAATGGTGGCCGGCGCCTGCTGCACGACGCCGCCCGCGACCGCGCCCACCGCATTCGCCACCTCGGAGTGCGGCGGGATGATCAGGCCGGTCTGCAGACGCTCGGTCGCGGCGGGCAGGTAAGCAGAGACCGGCGCGCCGATGGCAATCACCGGCAGACGGAGCGTCAGGCGGCATTCCAGATCGTACGGCGCGGCGCCGTCCGGCACGGCGCCGTCCAGCGCGCGAGCCAGCAGCGCGGCCGCGGTGGGTTCCTGGTCCCAGCGGGCCGCGATGCCGTCGTCGCCCAGGGCTTTGCTCACCAGTTCGGTTGCCACGCGCTGAGAGACCCGTTCCACGACGCGCCGGGCTAACTCGTCGGCGGTCAGCCGCAGGCGCGCGGCCAACAACTGCGCGCCCAGCCGGGCCGCCTCGACATTCCAATGGTCGAACCGTCCGAGCACGTGCAAGGCATCGGTGGGGGTAAATCCGGCGCGCAGGAGCAACCGGCGGGCTTCCAGGCCGGCCACCCTATAGGACGCCAATGCGCCGTGCTGCCGGGCGAGCGCCTGCAGCGACTGCGGGTGCGCCGCAACTTCCTCCAGCAGGCTGCGTTCTTCGTCAGGCAAGGCGACGTTAGCCCGCCGTTGGCTCATGACGAATTCGCCGGCCAGCCGGTCACGCCCACCCGCCGCGACCTGGCGGCGCAACTCGCCCAGCAGCTCAGGGTGCTCGCTCGCCAGGAGACATAGAGGGACGACGCGCCGCGGGCCGACCGCCAGCCGGCCCTCCTTGTCGATGCTTACCTGGCTATCTCCGCCCAGGCCGGCGGTCTGCACGTCGACGGCTTCAACCATCGTGCGCCAGTGACCTACCTGCGCGCCGTGCTCGCTCAAGCGCGGCCGGCCGTCACGCAGCATGGCAATGTCGGTGGTGGTGCCGCCCATATCGACCACCCAGCCATCGCGGCAGCCGGCCAGGTGCCAGGCGCCCATCAAGCTGGCCGCCGGCCCGGCCAGGATCGTTTCGACCGGACGCTGCAGCGCCCACTCGGCCCGCACCAACGATCCATCGCCCTTGACGACCATCAACGGCGCGAGGATGCCCTGCTGGTCAAGCGTGCGGCGCAGGGTGGCAATCAGCTCACGCAAGAGCGGGATGAGGCGGGCATTCAGCGCCGTGGTCGTGGCTCGGCGCACCGCATTCAGGCGAGTGCTCAGCTCGTGGCCGCAGGTGACGGGCAGGGGCGAGGCGTGCGCGCTCCCAGAGTGAGCCCTCCCGCCGGTCAGCTCCTCTACCAACGCCCGCACGCGCAACTCGTGGGCGGGGTTGCGGACGCTGAAATAGCCTGAGACGGCGAAAGCCTCGACCCGCTCCCGGTAATCCAGGATGGCCCGGCGCGCGGCCGGCTCGTCCAACGGCGCGACCTCGTCGCCGGTGGCATCGTGACCTCCGCCCAGGTAGACGACATCCTGCGTGCCCAGCTCGCGTTCGAAACCAAATTGCCGCACCAACTCGGTATCGTAACCGATGAGCAGCAGGCAGATGGGACTGCCCCGGCCCTCGACGATCGCGTTGGTTGCCAGCGTGGTCGAGAGCGCGACCATGCTGATATCGCCGGCCTGCAGTCCCGGCGCCGCGGCCAGCGCCGCCGCCACTGCCTGCCCGATGCCGATCGACAGGTCATGGTAAGTGGTCAACGCCTTGGCGCTCGCCAAGACTGCGCCGCCGGATTGGTCTACCAGGGCGGCGTCAGTGTAAGTACCGCCCGTATCGATGCCGAGGGCAATCGTCACGCTTAACCTTCAATCTCGAGACTCGCCACGGCAAAACCGGTGCCGTCCGTCACCCGCAAGTCATGGCTGCCGCAGCGACAACCCCTCTCCAGGACGCTGGCCACGATCAATTGCGGGCGCTCGCCGGCCCATTCTTGCAACTCGGCCTTCTCGCCACACGCCCGGCAGGTCATCTCCATCGGCACGATCTCCCAGTTCAACCGGGCGCCTTCGGCGGGAGTGCCTTTGCTCAGGTATTCGAAATAGAGCTCGACCGATTCCGCGACAACCGAGGCCATCTCCCCCAGCTTGAGGTTTATGACCGTCACAGGATGGCCGTCCGCATACTGCAGGACCAGATCCATCATCGACTGGGTCACGCTCAGCTCATGCATGTGCTGACCCGTCCGCAGCTTTGCCCGAAGCGGCCCTGCGCTTTGCGATCAGCCGGGCGCGGATCCAGTTCAGCCAGGCGTCCAGACCCTGACCGGTCAGGCAGGAAAGCTCGAAGACCGCCAGGTCAGGGTTGATCTTCAGCGCGTTCTCACGCAGGCGGGCCGCCTTGGAGGGGATGTACGGTTCCAGGTCGATCTTGTTGATGACGACTGCCTGCGCGCTGGTGAAGGCCATCGGGTATTTCAGCGGCTTGTCGTCTCCCTCGGGCAGGCTGGCTACCACCACTTTGGCGTCCTCGCCGAGATCCCAGCCGGTCGGGCACAGCAAGTTGCCGACGTTTTCGATGATCAACACGTCCAGCGGCCGGGCGGATGCGCCGTCATCCGGCGCCGCCAGTTGCTCCAACGCGGCCTGGATCATGCGTGCTTCCAGGTGACAGCCGCCCCCGGTGTTGATCTGAACTGCCGGCACGCCCGCTGCGGCGACGCGCTCGGCATCCAGGCTCGTGGCGGGATCGCCTTCGATCACGCCCAGGCTCAGTTCGGCGCGCAGCCCCTCGATCGTCCGCTCCAGCAGGGTCGTCTTGCCGGCGCCGGGCGAGGCGATGACGTCTAGCACCAGAACATCATCACGGGCAAAGGTATTACGTAAAGCACCGGCCAGGATCGAGTTGGCTTCGGTGACATCTTTCAAAACAAGGATTTTGACTGCCATGGCGTCCTTGGTGTTCCACTGAGTGGAAATCGATTTCACAAACGAGTATAACACGCCGGGCCAAAGGGTGTCAATCGCAATCGGCCGGTTCCGGTTTGCGCGCACCCTGAGGGTGCGAGTAAAATTCCGCCACAATCACGCGTACGCCGTACCAACAATCATGCGCCAATGGAGGTCCAATGCACCGCACTCTCGCCGCACTCCCGATGATTTTCCTCGGCGGCGCAAAAAGCTGGGAAATGCCGCAGCTGCCCGGCCTGAACAAGCTCCCGCCGCGTGCCACGTTGATCCCCTACCCGACCGCCGCCGCTGCCCATGCCCAGGAGCGCGAGGGATCGCCGTGGTTCCTCAGTTTGAACGGGCAATGGGATTTCAAGCTCAAGTCCCGGCCGGAAGAGGTGACGGCGGAAGCAGTCGCGACCGGCGACTGGTCGGCGACCAGCGGCTGGTCGCCCATTGCCGTGCCCGGCAACTGGACTATGCAGGGCTTCGGTCATCCGCATTATACCAACGTGCAAATGCCCTGGCCCAATCTACCCCCCCATGTGCCGGACGATAACCCAACCGGGATCTATCGACGCAGCTTTTCTCTGCCGGCCGGCTGGCAGGGACGGCGCGTGGTGCTGCACTTTGGTGGCTGTGAGGGGGCACTGTACGTATACGTCAACGGCGAGCCGGTCGGCATCGGCAAGGATGCGCGCACTCCGGCCGAGTTCGATGTGACCGGCCTGGTGCGCTGCGACGCGCCGAACGAGTTGCTGTGCGTGGTCGCACAGTGGTCCGACGCGAGCTTTATCGAAGATCAGGACCACTGGTGGCAGGCCGGCATCCAGCGCGAGGTGTACCTTTACAGCACGGGCACCCCGCACATCCAGGACGTGTTCGTGCGCGGCGATCTGGCGGAGAACCTGCGGGACGGTATCCTGCGCATCAATTGCCGGATCGGCTTCCCCGGCGAGGAGCACCGTAGCTGTACGGTGGAAGCGCAGTTGTTCGACCCTGCCGGTCACCCTGTCTTCGCTGCGCCGCTGACGGCAACGACGGGCGGGCCCAAGGACCGCTGGGGAACCACCCAGTGGCCGCGCACTGAGATCAACCTCGAAGCGGACGTGCCGGCGCCAAAGCTGTGGTCGGCCGAGACGCCAGACCTGTACACCCTGGTTGTTACGCTGAGGACGGTACAAGGCGAAGAGAGCACGCGTTGCACGGTTGGCTTCCGCAAAATCGAGATCCGTGAGCGCCAACTGCTGATCAACGGCCGGCGGGTGATGATCCACGGTGTAAACTTCCACGACCACGACGACACGACGGGCAAGGCTATCAGCCGAGCGCTGATGGAAACCGATATCCGCCTGATGAAGCAGTTCAACGTCAACGCCGTCCGCACGTCGCATTACCCCAAGGACCCCTACTGGTACGATCTGTGCGACCGCTATGGTATATACGTGATCGACGAAGCCAACATCGAAGCGCACGCCTTCTATCTCGAGCTGTGCCGCGATCCGGCTTATACGGACGCCTTCGTCGAACGGGTGCGGGGCATGGTCGAGCGCGACAAAAACCACCCCTGTGTGATCTTCTGGTCGCTGGGCAACGAGAGCGGCTACGGTCCAAACCATGACGCAGCCGCGGGCTACGTGCGCGGCGCGGACCCCAGCCGGCCCCTACACTACGAGGGCGCGATCTCGGGCCCCGGCGGCCGCAAATGGGGCGAAGGCCAGCGTGTTACCGATGTGGTCTGCCCGATGTACCCGCCCATCGACAGTATCGTCAACTGGGCACAGACGAGCACCGATCCGCGCCCGATGATCCTTTGTGAGTACTCGCACGCGATGGGCAACAGCAACGGCTGCCTGGCGGATTACTGGCAGGCGTTTGAGAACAACCCGGGTCTGCAGGGCGGCTTCATCTGGGAGTGGATCGACCATGGCATCCGCCAGACCGCGCCCGACGGCAGCCCCTACTGGGCCTACGGCGGCGACTTCGGCGATACGCCTAATGATGCCAACTTCTGCACCGACGGCATCGTGTGGCCCGACCGCACGCCACATCCGGCGTTGTACGAGTTCAAAAAACTGGTGCAGCCGCTGCGGGTGGAATGGGGCACGGCGCCAGGTTGCATCAAGATCACCAGCAAACAGGATTTCGCAAGCCTCGACTGGCTGCGCGGCGAATGGGAACTGCTGGTGGATGGGGAACGCCGGGCGGGGGGAATGCTCCCGCCGCTGAAGATAGCGCCGCACGAGTCGCTGGAGGTCACGCTCGACCTGCCGGATGGCCCAGGCGAGCGCTTCCTCAACTGCCACTTCTACCAGGTGGCAGCCACGCT
>JADGQF010000147.1 GCA_017882045.1 Anaerolineales bacterium | reverse complement strand
CGAACACGTTCACGCTGCCGACGGGGATCGCCGTGGCTGCGGACGGCAAGGTCTATGTGGCCGATGGCGGCTCCCAACGCATCATGATCTTCCCAGCCTGGCAGTAAGAGTACCTGCGCGGGGCTTGTCCGGCAATGATATAATGCGGGTGTGTCCATGGGTGATACGAAGATGTGTCACCCTTTCGTCGTCAGTTGCGGGGTTTCTGCGTAAGGAGGCATAGCCTTGAAACTACAGGAATACCAGGCCAAGCAGATCTTCGGTCAGTACGGGGTGCCTGTCCCGCACGGGGACGTCGCCGAGACCCCAGCCGAGGCACGTGCTATCGCGGAGCGGCTGGGCGGAACGGTAGTGATCAAGTCGCAGGTGTTGGTTGGTGGGCGCGGCAAGGCCGGCGGCATCAAGCTGGCAAAATCGCCGTCTGAGGCCGAACAGGTCGCATCCCGCATCCTGGGGATGGACCTCAAAGGCTTGACCGTCAAGAAAGTGCTGGTGGACCCCGCGGCGGACATCCGCAAAGAACTCTACCTGGGCATGGTCATCGATCGGGCGCGCCGGCGCACGGTTATGATGGCCTCCAGCGAGGGCGGCATTGATATCGAAGAGGTGGCCGCGACCGCGCCCAAGAAGATCATCCAGGTCGCGATCGATCCCTGCCTGGGCATGAAGGATTACCAGGCGCGTGACGTGGCCATGGGCATTGGCCTGCCGCGCGAGCAGTTGGCAGCCTTTTCCCAGATCTGCCAGGCGCTCTACAACTGCTTCGTCGGCAGCGATGCCAGCCTGGCCGAGATCAACCCGCTGGTCGTCCAGGGCGATGGCAAGCTGTTAGCCGTCGACGGCAAAATGGTGCTCGACGACAACGCCCTCTTCCGCCATCCCGAGCTCGCTGCCATGCGCGACGAGGAAGAGGAGACGCCCGAAGAGCGCCAGGCGCGCGAGAGCGGCCTCAGCTACGTCAAGCTAGACGGCCAGATTGGCTGCATGGTCAACGGCGCGGGGCTGGCGATGGCGACGATGGACATCATTAAGTACTACGGCGGTTCGCCCGCCAATTTCCTTGACATCGGGGGCGGCGCCCGCGCCGACAAGGTGGCCGCGGCGCTGCGCATCATCCTCTCCGATCCGAACGTTCATGCAGTGCTCTTCAATATTTTCGGCGGCATCACCCGCTGCGATGAGGTAGCGCGCGGCATCATCCAGTCCTTGAAGGAGATACCGACGAAGGTGCCGATGGTAGTGCGGCTGGTCGGCACGAACGACGCCGAGGGCCGGGCTATCCTTCAAGACGCGCATATGCAGACCGCCGAGACACTGGCTGAGGCGGCTCAGAAGGCTGTGGCCGTGGCGAAAGGCCAGGCGTGACGTCGTCTAACCTCCTCAACGCGGCCCCTCGATAGCGGTACCCGTCCAACGAAATGGAGAGGACAACATGAGCATCCTGGTCAATAAAGATACTCGCCTGCTGGTGCAGGGCATTACGGGTCGTGAAGGCGCCTTTCATACCGAGCAGATGATCGCCTACGGTACCAAGGTGGTGGCCGGCGTGACACCGGGAAAGGGCGGCAGCTGGGGTGTCGGCAACGTGCCGATCTTTGACACGGTCCGTGAAGCCGTCGATGCAACGGGCGCCAACGCCAGCATCATCTATGTGCCGGCCCGCGGCGCACCCGATGCGATCCTGGAGTCCGCAGATGCGGGGCTCGGGCTGGTCGTCTGTATTACCGAAGGTGTCCCTACCCTCGATATGATCAAGGTGCGGGCATACCTGGACAACAGCCGCACCCGCCTGATCGGTCCCAACTGCCCGGGCCTCATCACGCCCGGCGAGGCCAAGGTGGGCATCATGCCCGGCCACATCCACACGCGCGGCCCGGTCGGTATCGTGAGCCGCTCGGGCACGCTGACCTACGAGGTGGTCTACGCCCTGACCCTGCGGGGTATCGGCCAATCCACGGCAGTTGGCATCGGTGGTGATCCGATCATCGGCTCGACTTTCGTGGATATCCTGCAGTTGTTCGAGAACGATCCGGACACGGAGCAAGTCGTCATGATCGGTGAGATCGGCGGCGCCGATGAGGAACGCGCGGCCGAGTTTATCAGCGAGCATATGACCAAACCGGTTACCGGCTTCATCGCCGGACAGACCGCCCCGCCGGGAAAACGCATGGGCCACGCCGGCGCCATCATCAGTGGTGGCAAGGGCACCGCGGCCGACAAGATCGCCGCACTGCGTGCGGCTGGTGTGCGCATCGCCAGCCACCCCGCCGAGATTGCCGAGACGGTTGCCGAGCTGGCGTAGTCCTCCGGCGGACCATCCTACGTAGTAGGATGGTCCGCCCTCTGCAAGGCCACTGCATGCTGTCTTTTCCCGACTCAACTATCTCCCGCGTGCTCGCGCATGTCCGCCAGCGGGGCAGTCCCGCCTGGCTGGTCGGCGGAACCGTGCGCGACTACTTCCTGGGCCGCGCCACTCATGACCTGGATATTATCGTTCCCGAAGGGGGTATCCGCCTGGCCCGGGCGATCGCCGGCGCGTTCGCTGGTGGCTTCTTCGTTCTCGATCATGAGCGTGACGTGGGCCGGGCCGTCTTGCGGGGCGACGAGGGCCGGCCGCTTTACGTGGACGTGGCGCGCCTGCGCGCGCCTGATCTGCTCGACGATCTGGCGCAGCGCGATTTCACCGTCAATGCCATCGCAGTCGCGCTGCAGACCGGCGAGGCCGAGCCCGAGGTCATCGATCCATTCGACGGCCGCGGCGACGTTGATCGCCGCTTGATCCGCGCTGTCAGCGAAGGGGCGTTCGACGACGATCCGCTGCGCATGTTGCGTGCGGTACGCCTGGCTGCGGAGCTTGGCTTCAACATTGAGTCTTCCACCTTCAACCTGGTGCGGCGTGATGCCTCTCTTTTGCCGCGCGTCGCAAGCGAGCGTATCCGTGATGAGTTGATGCGTATCGTTACGGTCTCCGGCGCCTGGCGCCATCTGCGCTTGCTGTCGGCTCTCGATCTGTTGCCGTTTGCCCTTCCTGAAGTGGCCGCGCTGATTGGGATCGCTCAATCTCCGCCGCACTACCTCGACGTCTTTGATCACACGCGCGCGGTGGTCGCGCACATGGAAGGCCTGATCGCCCTGTTGTGGCCCGAAAGCCACTACGTTCGTCCGCTGCCCGTCGCGGGCGACCCGGTGATCATGGCGGCTGCCGGGCGTTGGGATGACCTGGCAGGCCTGCTTGATCCCTACGTTGTCCCCCTGCGCTCTCACCTGGCCCAGCCCCTGGCCGCGGGACACACGCGGCGCGACTGGCTCTTCTGGGGCGCGCTGGCTCACGATTGGGGCAAGGCGTTGACCGCGAGCACAGGCCCTGACGGCCGGATCCATTTCTACGGCCACGAACACGAGAGCGCTCGCCTGGCAGCCGAACGGGCCAAGGGCCTGAGCGCTGCGGCCAGCGAGATTGATTACCTGAGCCGGACGGTGGAATACCATATGCGGCCCGGTCACCTGGCGGGTCATTATCCGCCTACCCGACGCGCGCTGTACCATCTGTTCCGCGACGCCGGCAACCTCAGTCCGGATATTGCCTTGCTGGCCCTCGCCGATCAGATGGCAACCCATGCGCCGGAAAGCCCGGAGGCTGCGCCCATCGGGCAGGCAGACCTTGCCCCTGGCGGTTGGCGCTGGGAGGACCAGCTTGGCGTCGCCGGCTTGATCTTGGGCAATTACTTCTCGCCAGGAGGCCGGGCGCCGGACGACAGGGTATTAGCGAACCCGCGCCCGTTGCTGGACGGAACACGGCTTATGGCTGAGTTTGGCCTCAGCCCGGGTCCGCTCGTCGGTCGCCTGATCGCGGCCCTGCGTGAGGCGCAGGCCATCGGCGAGGTCACGACGGTTGATGAGGCCCGTACCTGGCTCAACACGCACCTGGATGAGATCAGGACGAACAAGACTGGCGAGTGAAACCTGAAAGTCGTTTTGACACAATTCCTTACAAAAGGTATAATCCGCCTGTTTGCCAGCGCGCGTAATCTGCCAAAGCAGGCCGCGCGCTAACTTTGAGCCTACATTATTTCACAGGGGGGAGACGAAAGCATGCGCGATCGCGACATAGTCATTTTGATCCTGGTCATCGCGCTCGCTTTGCTCGCGGTGTGGATTGACCTGCCGATAGACCATCCGCAGTGGGCTAAGCAAGCGTTGTTCTGGCAGCAGCCTGCCGATCTTCAGATCAAGCAAGGACTTGATCTGCAAGGCGGCACCCAGATTTTGCTTCAAGCAGCCCCCGCGCCAGGACAGAATGTTACGCCGGATGATATGAACGCAGCCAAGACGATTGTCGAGCGCCGCGTTAACGGTCTGGGCGTGACCGAACCTACCATCCAGTCGCAAGGCAGCAACCGCATCATCGTCGAGTTGCCCGGTATCAGCAATCCTGACGCGGCCGTCCAGACCCTGAAGAGCACCGGCCAGTTGGAGTTCGTTGAGATCGGCGATCCGGACCCCAAGATCGTTGACGGCGTCTATCTCCGCACAACCAACAGTCCGAATCCGCCCAACAAGGTAACTCAAGCTAAGGTAACCGATCCCTACCCGGACAAAGTCTATAAGACCATCATGACGGGCCGCGATCTGACCCAGGTCGGCACAACTACCGATTCGACCGGCGCGCCGGCCATCAGCTTCCAGTTGTCAACCGCGGGTTCCCAGACTTTCGCCACCTACACCTCCCAGAATGTGGGCAAGATCCTGGCGATCATTCTGGATAACGTCGTTCTCTCGGCGCCCAGCATTCAGACGGCCATCACCCAGGGCAGCGGTATTATCCAGGGCAAGTTTACGCTGTCAGAGGCGCAGAACCTGACCATTCAGATGCGCTACGGCGCGCTGCCCGTGCCCCTGGAAGTAGTAGATCGCCGCACCGTGGGGGCGACCCTCGGCGCCGACTCGGTGCGCAAGAGCATCACAGCCGGGCTGATTGGCCTGGTTGCCGTGTTGCTCTTCGTCATCGTCCAGTACCGCCTGCCGGGCGTATTTGCGGCCATCGCCCTGATCATCTACGCCCTGCTCAACCTTATGATCTACAAGCTGGTCCCGGTGACGTTGACGTTACCCGGCATCGCCGGCTTCTTATTATCAATCGGCATGGCCGTGGATGCGAACATCCTTATCTTCGAACGCATGAAGGAAGAGTTGCGCTGGGGCCGCTCCGTTCACGCTGCGTTCATCGCCGGCTTCAGCCGCGCCTGGCCGTCGATCCGTGACTCGAACCTCTCGACCATCATAAGCTGCATCATCCTGTGGCTCTTCGGGCGCAGTTTTGGTGCACAGACTGTCTCGGGGTTCGCGATCAACCTGGCGCTTGGTGTGGTGATCAGCATGTTCACCGCCGTTGTGGTCACGCGCACCTTTATGACCTTCCTGTTCGAGACGCGCGGCAGCGAGCAGTTACGCGAGAGCCGCTGGCTGCTCGACTATTAGAGGGGGCACGGGTAACAGAATGTTCCATATTGTAGAAAACCGCAAGTGGTATTTCCTGCTATCTGCCCTGGTCATCATCCCGGGCTTGATCGCTATGATCTATTCGCTGGTGACCTTCGGCGCTCCGTTTCGTCTGGGCATCGACTTCACCGGCGGCTCTTTGTGGGAGGTAAGCTTCCCGCAGCCTGTGCAGTCCCTGGATGTACGCGCCGTCTTCGTCCAGAATGGCTATCCCGACACCCTGGCGACTAGCGTGGGCGACACAAAGACGGCAGAGATCCGCACGAAGCCGCTGGACGAGATCGCGCGCCAGAAGCTGCTCAAGGCCATGCAGGATAAGTTCGGCTCGGTGAATGAGATCCAGTTCTCCTCCGTCGGCCCCACCATCGGCGCCGAGGTGACCCAGGCTGCCTCTCTGGCCGTGGTCGCCATGGCGCTCGTGATCCTGGTCTTCCTGATCCTGGCTTTCCGCCGGGCGCCAAACCCATTCCGCTGGGGCGTCTCGGCTGTGGTGGCCATGATCCATGACCTGTTGGTGACGATGGGCGTCTTCAGCATCCTCAGCCTCTTCCTCGGCTGGGAGGCGGATGCCCTGTTCCTGACTGCCGTGCTGACCGTCCTCGGCTTCTCGGTGCAGGATACGATCGTGGTCTTCGACCGCATTCGCGAAAATGTGCCGAAGTACCGTGGCGAGCCAATGCGCCGGGTTGTCGACCGCAGCCTGCTCGAGACCCTACACCGGTCCTTGGCCATCCACCTGACGGCCCTGTTCGTCATGGCAGCCATCCTGATCTTCGGTGGCGCGACCATCAAGCCGTTCATTGCGGTCATGCTGGTCGGCATCACCACCGGCACTTACTCCTCCATCTTCAACGCTTCGCAGATCCTGGCCGGTTGGGATGAAGGCGATGTGCTGGGTCTGCGCACGCAGGGACAGATCGAGGCTCCGAAGGCCAGCCTGGCCTCCTAGTCAGCCATAACTGTAGAAGCCCAAACGTAAGGCGCATGTAGTATCTGCGCCTTACGTTTTTCGTTTACTCTTAAGCACACCCTGCTGAGGTCCCAATGCGCGCCCTGGTTCTCCGCGATCATCTTCGCTACGACCCTGCCTATCCCGACCCGTTCCCGCCGCCCGGCGAGGCCCTGGTGCAGGTGCGGCTCGCAGGCATATGCAACACCGACCTTGAACTGGTGGCCGGCTACATGGCTTTTGCAGGTGTGTTGGGCCACGAGTTTGTGGGCGAAGTCCTGAGCGCGCCGGACCCGGCCTGGATCGGCCGGCGGGTGGTAGGCGACATCAACGCGGCCTGCTACGAGTGCGCAACGTGCCGTGCCGGCCGGCACACACATTGTCCGCAGCGCACCACCCTGGGCATCTTTCGACGGGACGGCGCTTTTGCCGACCGGCTGCTTCTGCCGCAGGCCAACCTCCACGCCGTTCCAGATTCCGTGCCGGACGAGATGGCCGTTTTCGCCGAGCCATTGGCTGCTGCCTGCGAGATTCTGGAACAGGTGACGCTGCGACCGACCGACCGCGTTATCGTGCTCGGCGACGGCAAGCTGGGGCTCCTGGCGGCGGCCGTCCTCCGGCTGCAGGGAGTTGACCTGACCCTTGTCGGCCGGCATGAGGACAAGCTTGCCCTGGCGGCCGCCTGGGGCGTCCCTGTGCTGCGGGCGCAAGGCAGCGGGGCGGGGGCGCCCGCGGCAGCGGGGGGATCCGCGGCAGCGCAGGGCCCCGATCGAGATGTGTTGGCCGAAGGCTCTGCCGCCGTAGTGGTAGAGTGTACGGGCAATGCGCAGGGCTTTGCCGAGGCCCGCCGGCTGCTGCGGCCGCGCGGCACCTTGATCTTAAAGAGCACCTACCATGGCGACCTGACTCTGAACATGAGCG
This sequence comes from Anaerolineales bacterium, assembly GCA_017882045.1. Lineage (GTDB taxonomy): Bacteria > Chloroflexota > Anaerolineae > CG2-30-64-16 > CG2-30-64-16 > JADGQF01. Next base: position 4,313 of record JADGQF010000147.1, on the reverse strand, counting down.
CCCTGGTCGTCGACGAGATCACCCTGATCGGTTCGCGTTGCGGGCCGTTCGCGCCGGCGCTGCGTCTGCTCCAATCTGGCCTGATCGATCCACGCCCCTTGATTAGCGCGACCTATCCCCTCGCAGAGGGCGAGGCAGCTTTCGCCCATGCCGTCCGGCCCGGGGCTCTCAAGGTACTGCTCGACCCACGATCCGCGTGATCTGGGTCAATATCAACTGGCGGTAGAGATCCAACCGGTGCCGCATCACGTCTACGCCGGCGACTCTCGCAGCTATGACATTGTGATGCGCAGAGGCGATTGATCCCCGCAGCGGGAGTCTTAAACGTAAGAGGGGCGCTGGTTGGCCAGTGCCCCTCTTTTCAGTTTGTGTGGTATACTATTTCTCAGTGCCCGCAGGTGGCGCAGTGCCCCCCGCCGCACGAACCGCAACCCCCGCCTGTCTGGCTGCCGGCCACCATCCGGCTGCTCCCGCCGCTGTCTTTGCTGACCGCGGAAAAGACGGAGATCATGCGGCGTGCGTCGGCAGCGGCACAGTGTGGACAGGCAATGGGGCTGCCGGACTGGCTCATCGGGCGCAGCACCTCAAAGGGCGCGGCGCACTTCTCACAAAAGTATTCATATAGCGGCATTGGACTACCTCGGGAAGATGACTTGCGAGCATTCTAATCCAGGCGGCCCGGCGCGTCAAGTGCCGGCAACCCGGCGGCCTTGCGCGGGCGTGTGCGGCCGGCCGGCCGGTCCTCAGTGGTGGAATGCGCTGCGCCGCTGGGCCGTTGTCTGGCTATCGGTGCTCACCGGCCTGGCCTGCGCCGGTTTTGGCCCCCCGGTCATCCGAGACGCTAATTACCCGCCGCGGCGTCTTTACCCGGAGCAGATTGACGCCATGCGCAGGTTGGTCAGCGCGCCCGGCATCAGCGCCGGCGCCGGCCTGATCCTGGATGTCGACGCCGGCCAGACTCTGTACGCGCTGCACGAGCACCAGGCTCTGCCGCCCGCCAGCGCTGCCAAGCTCATGACTGCCCTGCTGGTGCTCAGCCGCGTGCCTCTGACCGATACCGTCCAGGTCTCCGCCCGGGCGGCTTCGACGGGTGGCAGCACGATGGGCCTGCAGGCCGGTGAGAAGTTGAGCGTGCACGACCTGCTCTATGGGTTGCTGCTGCCCTCCGGCAATGACGCCGCCGTGGCCCTGGCCGAGCACGTCAGCGGCAGCGAAGAAGCCTTCGTTGCGCAGATGAACCAGCAAGCTGCGCAAATGGGGCTCGGCGAGAGCCATTTCGGCAACGCAGACGGCGAGGACCTGCCACAGCAGGTTACGAGCGCCGCCGACTTACTGACCATCGCGCGTGCCGACCTGTCCTACCCGGAATTCGTGCGCGTCGTGGCGACGCGGGAGACGGATGTTGCCGGACGGCATCTGGTTAATACCAATCAGTTGTTAGGCACTTACCCGGGCGCGGATGGGATCAAGACCGGCACGACAGACGCGGCGGGCGAGTGTCTTGTCGCCTCCGTCACGCGCAACGGCCATCGCTTGCTCCTGGTTCTGTTGCACAGCGCCGATCGCTATGCCGACGCGCGCGCTCTGCTCGACTACGTGGCTGCCGGCTGGTCCTGGCGTCCGGTGACCTTGCCCGATGATGCCCTGGCGTCGGAGTTCGGACCCGACGGACAGCTTTATCGGCTGCGCGCCGCCAGCGCGCCCGACGTGTTTCTGCCCAATTGGCAATGGGCTCTGGTTCGGCCGGTCCGCGTGCTGGACCTGAAGACCCTATTCACTGGTAATCAACCGGTCGGCAGCCTGTTGCTGACACTGGATGGCAATACCCTGGCGCGTGTGCCGCTGACGGCCTGGCCGGGGCCATAGATGAAGTTGGCTCATGTCTGAAGAACGTCTGCAAAAAGTACTGGCCGCAGCCGGCATCGGCTCTCGGCGTGCGTGTGAAGGACTGATCACCTCCGGGCGGGTCACTGTTGACGACCATGTGGTGAGCGAGCTGGGCGCAAAGGTGGACCCAGAGCGAGCCGATATCCGGGTGGACGGCCGGCCGATTGCCGCCGAGCACTTTCGCTATATCATGCTCCATAAGCCGGCCGGGTATCTCTCCAATCCTGACCCGCGCGCCGGCTATCCGGACTGGCAGGAGCTGGTCAAAGTGCCCGAACGCCTCTACGCGGTCGGCAGGCTGGATGTTGACAGCGAGGGACTGCTCCTGCTGACCAACGACGGTGGGCTGGCTAATCGCTTGACGCATCCTCGCTACGAACATCCCAAGACTTACCTGGTGCAGGTGGAAGGTTTCCTTGACCCACGCAAGCTGCGCCGGATGCGGCATGGCGTCATGCTGGATGATGGCCCGACCGCCCCGGCGCAGGTCGAGTTGTTGCATGAGCCGCCGCCCGAGGCAGAGCAGGGGCGCAAGAAGGCGGAAGAGCAGAGAAGAAGAAGAGCCGGCCTGGAAGCGGGGGCCGCTGAGTCCGGCCCGGCGGGCGGCAAGGCTTCTCCTCCCGCGGGGCAAGCCCGCCGTCCCCGGCCGTCCAGCTGGCTCAAGGTCACGCTGCGCGAAGGACGAAAGCGCCAGTTGCGGCGCATGGTCTCCCTGCTCGGGCACCCTGCGCTGCGAGTGATTCGCATTGGCCTGGGCCCTCTGACGCTGGCAGAGTTGCGCCCCGGCAAGTGGCGTCACCTGTCGGCCGGTGAGGTGCGGGCTCTGCGCGCCCTCGTTCCCGCCGACGCCGCCGGCCGGCGCTCGGCTACCGATATAGACCGGCCGGATCAGACTGGCCCAAGGATGGCAAGGAAAATCAGACCGTTGCCTTCCACTATCGCTATCGACGGCCCAGCCGCATCGGGTAAGAGCACCATCGGCGGCAGGCTGGCCAAAGAGCTGAACTATCTGTACTTCGATACCGGTGTGATGTACCGGGCGATCACTTGTGTGGCGCTGGCGCAGGGTGTGCCCATTTCGGACGAAGATGCGGTTGGCCAGTTGGCCGAGGAAGTAAACCTGGACGTGTTTTCGCCCACGGTCGACGACGGCCGCGACGTGACCGTGCTGGCGGACGGCGAGGACATCACCCCTGAATTGCGCCGTCCGGAAGTCGACCGGGCGGTTTCGCCGGTTTCGGCTTACCGGCGTGTGCGGGAGGCCCTGACCCTGCAGCAGCGCCGCATCGGCCAGGCGGGGCGCGTTGTCATGGTCGGTCGCGATATCGGCACGGTGGTCTTGCCTGGAGCCGATCTGAAGATTTACCTGGATGCGTCGCTGCGCGTGCGTGCCCACCGTCGCTACCTGGAATGCAGCGCACGCGGCCAGCAAACCACCGAAGATGAGGTGGCGGAGCAACTGCGCCGCCGGGACCAGTTTGATTCCAGCCGCCAGCACGCGCCTCTCTCGGTCGCGCCTGATGCCATCCTGGTTGACAGCACCAGTCTGACCATCGAGCAGGTGATGGAGCAGATGAGGGCGTTGCTGAAGCGCTGGGGAGAGAGAAAGAAGTAGTTGAAGAGAAGTCGCATCCCGCTCGGTCGTTATATCTGGCAGCCGATCCTCAGGTTCCTGATCTGGCTGTTTGCGCGTGTCACTGTCCGCAATACGGGGCTTGTGCCGCGTGACGGCGCCGGCATCATCTACTACAACCATATCCATTGGCTGGATCCGCCGCTGATCTGCGCCACCGCGCCTCGCTACGCCGTGCCTCTGACCAAGGTGGAAGCCAGCCACTGGCCGCTGGTGGGCTCATTGCTGCGCTGGTATCACGTGATTTTCATCACGCGCGGCGTGGTCGACCGCACGGCGCTGAAGGCTACCTGGGAGATCCTGGATGCCGGCGATATCTCCGTCATCTCGCCGGAGGGCACCCGCAGCCTGGATGGCAGGTTGCAGGCCGCCAAAGAGGGCCTTGCCTTTATTGCGCATCATGATCCGGACTGTTGGTTGATGCCTTGTGGCGTTACCGGCACCCCGGCCTTTGACTTCAAGCATTTCTGGCGCCGCCCGCCCCTCACGCTTACTTATGGCCGCCCGTTCCGTTTCTGTTGGCCGGACGGCAAGGCCAGCCGCGAAGTGCAGAGCGCCATGGCCGATGAGGCCATGACCCAGTTCTTGCCGCTCTTGCCGCCTCAGATGCATGGCGACTACGCGGGTCGGGACCCGTCTGCCGTGAGCTGGCTTGAATTCCTCGCCTGACAGACGGCCGCCGGGTCTCAGGCCATTGCGCACCGCGGCCCGAGACCCGGTTATTCTGCGCTTGCCTGGTTCTGCAACCCGATCTTTCTGGAGGCCTCCTTCCAGAAGGCTATTCTTGCCTTTG
>JADGQF010000411.1 GCA_017882045.1 Anaerolineales bacterium | reverse complement strand
TCGCCTTGCCGGCGGGAACGAGAACTAGGTACACGTCGCGGGCGACGAAGTGCAGACGCAGCCGCGCGCCGGCCTGGTCCACCGTATCGTACTCGTCGTCGAGCGTCCACTGCCCGTCGAGCGCAAACTGGTTGACGGGCAGCTGCGTCGGCAGCGAGTAGCTCGCCATCCGGCCGGCCACCGGCTTCTCAGGCGAGGCCAGGGCGTCGCCGTGCCCCAGCCCAACGTAGATTTCCGGCGTCTGCGCCTGCGACATGGGCACCGGTCCTGCCTGCAGCAGCGGGGCGGCAACGGTCTGGCCCGCCTCCGCCAGCAGTTGCTGGATCACCTGCTCCGTCTCGTCGTAATTGCCCTCGCCGAAGTGCGTATGGCGCACCTGCCCAAGCGCGTCGATCAGGTATTCGGCCGGCCAATAGAGGTTGTTATAGGCGTTCCAGGTGGCGTAGTTGTTGTCCTGCGCGACCGGGTAGGTGATATGGTAGCGCCGGGTGGCGTCCTGGACATTTGCCGTTTCGTGCTCGAAGGCGAACTCCGGCGTGTGCACGCCGACCACCACCAGCCCCTGCGCCTTGTACTTGTCGAACCAGGCCGTCACGTACGGCAGGGTGCGGATACAGTTGATGCACGAGTAGGTCCAGAAATCGATCAGCACGACCTTACCCCGCAGGTCGGCCAGCTTGAGCGCCGGGCTGTTGATCCAGTTGGGCAGGATGCAGGGCGACGCCACGGTCACCAGGCCGGCGAGAAAGGCAAAAACGATCGAAAGTGCCATGTGAGCCACTCCTGTTCGCAGGTTCTTCGCCCTCCCATCCTCCCAACCGCGGCTTACAAAAGGCTTGTCCAGACCTTACAGGAGTATTACATCTTAACAATACCTTTCATCTCCCCTTTTTGCAGTGCGTACACGAATCGCGCACGCCACGGCGCGTCTGACGGCTTGAATGGTGGCATAGGGTGGGTTTCGCATACAACGGTGCTAAGATTTCGTCAGCCGTAGGGCGGCGGGTTTCTTACCCGCCGGTCTCGTGGCTGTACGGCGATCCTACCCCATCACGCCGAGGGCCGCCACGCGAGCGCCCATCGGCGGAGCTGCAGACCAGCCACACCTGGTCGCCGTTAGAAGCCTGGCACCACTGGGTACGATACCCCCCGCGCTGTGCGGCGAGAGGGGGGAGAAACGGGACATGGCCGCGCGACTTCCGTGAACACCTGTCCTGCACGCAGCAAAGGTCCGTGCGCTTCCGTGTCGCGCTCGCTCACGGCGGTTGCATGCATCTTAGCACCATTGGGTAGGGAAGGGCCGCCGGGCTACCCAGGCGAGTCGCGCAGCGCGGGGCGGCGCGGGCTGGCGTGAGCGTTTGGACCGCGAAGGTCGCGAAAGCGACGCGAAAACGCACGAAAGGGGGACGGCGCGGAGGCGGGCGGGGAGAAGGACGCTCTTGGGCGCGACGGAATGTCGTGGGTGTGTTTCAATTGCTACACAATAGACCTTGCGGCGGCCACTGGTTTTGACGGTCGGCTGTTGATCTTTGGGAGCCCAGATGGCCCATGCAGACTGGCGCTGTGCACGCAGGGGCGCTGGACCCTGCTGGCCGGCTAGGGCAGGTTGACCACCGCGGTCATGTTCCAGAGCAGGCGCGGATCGGGATCCTCCATCTGAATGACGGCGGTATAGGTCATGTCGCCCAGTTTCTTTTCGCCCTTGGGCTGGATGCGCCCGACGATGCCGTGTAGCTGGAGGCCAGGGATGGCGTCGAAGGTCAAGGCGACGGTCTGACCGGGCTGGACGCGCACGATGTCCAGCTCGCTGAGGTCGTCGGTCTCCACCTGCCAGCTGCTGAGGTCGCCGATCTCGGTCACGGGGGCGCCCGCGCTCACCTGCTCGCCCTGCCGGACGTCGATCGCCGCCAGCGTCCCGGCGAAGGGCGCGCGCAGCTCGGTATCGGCCAGGCTCACGGCAGCCTGCTGGCGCGCCGCCTGGGCCTGGGCGACGGTTGCCTGCGCTGCGGCGATGTCCTCGGTGCGGGCGTCTGCCTTCAACAGGTCGAGTTGGGCCTGGGCCTGGCGCACCCCGGCTGCGGCTTCGGCGATCTCGGCCGCGGTGGCGGGGTTCAGCAGGCGATCCAGGCTGGCCTGGGCCTGCTTGACCTGGGCAGCCGCCTGGGCTACCCGGTCAGCCTCTGGCTGGGCAAACAGCTCGTTATAGTGTGCAGTGGCGGCATCGAGGGCGTTGGTCGCCTGCTCCAGCTGCAGGCTCTGCGGGTACATCGCGATATCGGGCTGGCTCTTGACCTTATCGTAAGCAGCCTGGGCATTCTGGACGGCTGCCTGGGCATTGGCCAGGTCGGCCGAGGCCGCGATGCGCGTATTTTTGTCAGGGCCTTTGTAGAGTTGCTGCAGAGCCGCCTGAGCGGCGTTGAGGTTGGCCCGGACTGCGGCCAGGTCCTCGGGCCGGCTGGCCTCCTGCAGGCGCGCCAGGCGGGCCGTGGCGGCATCGAGGGCAGCCTGGGCGGCGCTTATCTCCTGGTCGCGCGCACCCGCTTTCACAATGTCCAGCCGCGCCTGCGCGCTGGCGACACCCGCATCGGCCTCGGCCAGCGCGGCCTGCTGGCGCTGGTTTTGCAGGCGCAGAATAACCTGGCCGGCCGTCACCCGGTCGCCTTCCTTCGCCAGTACCTCGGAGACGATCCCATCGGCGGCCATGCTCAATGTGGCATGTTGCACGGGAACCAGAGCTCCCTTGGCCACCACCGCCCGGTTCACCCGCGCGCCGGCTGCGGGCGCAGTGGCCTGCGCGGCCGGCTGTGCCTCCGCGCTCGTCGTGCCACCCGGCATATTCGCGCGCCCACTTGCCAAAACCACAACCCCGCCGACCAGCGTACCCGCCAGCGCGATGCCCAGCACCAGGAAAATGATCAACTTGCGATGTCTCGTCATCCGAATCTCCTACCACTCCATTGCCCGGCGGCCGCTTTCCGGCTGCGGGCGGCGCTAACGGATAATCTCGTCAACGATGAGGCCGTCGGCGAGAACGACGGTGCGCGGCGCCCGGGCCGCCAGCTCGTCGTCATGTGTGACCATCACCACCGTTTTGCCGGCCGCCGCTGAGCACTCGAACAGTGAAAAGATAACTTCCGCCGCGCGCGAGTCTAGGTTGCCGGTAGGCTCATCGGCAACGATGATGGCCGGGTCGTTGGCCAGGGCGCGCGCGATGGCGGCCCGCTGCTGCTGCCCACCCGAGACCGCCGACGGGAACCGATGGGCATCTTCAGCCAGCCCGACCTGTTCCAGCAGGGCAAGGGTCCGGTCGTAGCGCTCGCCGGGCGGGTGAATCTGGCACAGGTCCATCGGCAGCATGACGTTTTCGGCCAGCGTCAACGCCGGGAGCAGCTGAAAGAACTGAAAAACGAT
>JADGQF010000410.1 GCA_017882045.1 Anaerolineales bacterium | reverse complement strand
TCAAACTCTCCGTAAAGTTTGATTTTCTCAATTGTCTCGCAGGCTCTCCACTCAAATCCTCTTGAGCCCTTTCTGTCACTCTTCAGTTGTTAAAGTGCCGCCGTTTTCCAGACAGGATTTCAATCTTACTCAGAAGGTCTCATCCTGTCAAACTACGGACCTGTGCTTTTCAAGGGGACAAAAATGCCGACGTTTCCGCCGGCAGCCCAAGACTTACCTGACTCAATTCGGGCAACGTCGTGTGGGCTTGCTCTATCTCCTTGTATCTCGAAACTCACCACTCGAACTACTGTGGTACTTTCTATCATACCACACCGACAAATTCATGTCAAGTCCGAATTTTGAACTCCGTGCCGGCCCACCTGGGCCAGCGCACCGATCTCGCTTGTCAACTTGCGGCGTTGAAAGCCGCTTGCTCACTTGACATAAGCCTACCACATCTCGGCGTCCCTGTCAAATCCGGGACCACCTTTTTTCACAGCCCCCAAGAGGGCCGATGGCGAGGCTCTGTCGCTTTCGAGATCGCGTTCCAGAAGCACTTATCCGCAGTATGGCTCTTTTCAAGTACTCGTGCGGCCAGGCGGTTTGTCCGGTCGCACGCACGAGTGCGGAATTTACCACAGCCCCCCAGGGGTGTCAAATCGAGGTAGTGGGTTTCGCACGAACCGCATCAACCGCCCGAAAAACGCCCAACGCACGCGCTTTGCCCCCGGCCAGGGATGCCCTCGGCGGCTACCTGCGGCCCGGCTAACGCATCGCCCCGCGCCCTTCGAGCGCGCGTGCCAGGGTCACCTCGTCGGTATACTCCAGATCCCCGCCCACCGGCAGCCCGCGCGCCAGCCGTGTGACATTCACGCTCAGTGGGGCAAGCTGCTGGTAAATGTAGGCCGCCGTATTCTCCCCCTCGAGGCTGGGGTTAGTGGCCAGGATCACCTCGCGCGGCCGCACTGCCTGCGCGCGCGTAACCAGCTCGGCGATGCGCAGCTTCTCCGGATATACGCCGTCGATCGGCGATAGCGCCCCGTGTAGGACGTGGTAAACGCCGCGAAACTCGCCCGTTCGCTCGACCGCCAGCACGTCCAGCGGCTCCTCGACCACGCAAATCGTGCCCTGGTCCCGGCCCGGGTCGGAACAGATGGCACAGGGGCTACGTTCGGCGACGTTGTAGCAGCGCTCGCACAAGACGGTGCCGCTGCGCAGCGTCTGCAGCGCCTCGGCCAGCGCTTCCGCCAGACCATCCTGATTGCGCAGCAGATAGAAGGTGAGCCGGGACGCCGTTTTGGGGCCGATGCCGGGCAGTCGCGAGAGAACGTCGATCAGGTCGGCCACCGGGCGGGCCAGCATTTGAGGCATGGATCGTACTCCAGCTAAGGACGATGCCGGCGAGCCGGCTACATCAATCCAGGGATATTCAGGCCGCCGGTGAGCGCACTCATCCGGTCCGCAGCCAGGCCTTGCGATCGCTCGATAGCTTCGTTGATCGCCGCGACGATCAAGTCCTGCAGCATGTCCACGTCTTCCGGGTCCACCGCCTCTTTGGCGATCTTTATCGACATCAGCTTTTGATGGCCATTCATGGTCGCGGTGATCATTCCGCCGCCGACGGTGACTTCTACGGTCTCGTCACCCAGTTTCTCCTGGGTTTTGGCCATTTCTTCCTGCAGCTTCTGCAGTTGCGACATCACGCCGCCGCCCTGGCCGCCGGCGCCACTGGCTGCCACGCGGTATCCCTGTCCTGGTCGCGCCTTACCCTTACTCATCGCGAAACCTCCTTATTGGTCCAGTCGCTTGATGACTGCTCCCAGATTGCGCGCTTCGCGCAGAAATGCGTCGTCGTCGGTCCCGCTCTTGTCGGTCCCCGGTCGGGCGGCGGGGCGGTTCGTCGGCGGGTTCTTCCCTTCGACAAGCGTACAGCGAACGTGTACGGGCCGGTTAATGACCTCTTCCATGAGGCTTTCGACTTTCTGCCGGTTCTCAGTCCGGTCCACCTGGCCGCGCGCCGTCTCGTGCTCAAACTGCAATACCAGCGTGCCGCCGGACGCCTCCAATTGGCGAACGGTCTGCAGCGCGGCCTTGATGAGCGGACTGGCACGCTGTTTTGTCAGCTCGAGGATGCGCTCCCAATTGTCTCGCACGGCAGCCAGCAGTTCGGCGTCAGATGGGGCAGTGGGCGCGGGCTCGGCGCTCGCCTTTTGATTGGATGGAGCGGGCCCTTCCGGCTGCCTGGCGCGTGCCCCTGCCGAACCGCCGCCGGCCGGCTCGGGCGGCACGGCCTTCTGTGATGGCGCTGCTTCGGGCCGAGCAGCCGGCGTCGCGGCTGCCCCGCTGGCCCCTACGCCGGCCGGGGCCTGATGGGGCAGCGCTGGGGCAGTGGCTGCATTGCTACCTACCTGGGCGCCCGGTGCAGCGCCTGGCGCCAACGCCGTCCGCAGAAAGGCCATTTCGATCGGCAACTGGGGCGCGCCCGGCACCTGGTCCCGCAACAGCCCGCGTGCCTCGCTGTACTCACGCAGCGCGCTCAAGGTTGCGGCCGGGGTGAGCGCTTCAGCCTGGCGCATAACCGCAGCCGCAGCCTCTTCGGGCAAATCCAGGCCGTCCGTGGCGTGCACCACCTGGGCGAACAGGATCGCGCGCAGGTAACCCAGGATCTGGTCGACCAACTCACCCAACTCAACCCCGTCGGCCACCAATTGGTTGATCAGTTGTAGCCCGCCCGCGGCATCATGGGCGGCCATGTGATCGATCAATCGCCCGATGGTGCTGGCATCGACCAATCCCAGCACGTTCTCGACGCGCGCGAGGCCGATCACTTCGTCGCCGTATGCCAATAGCTGGTCCACAAGGCTGATGGCGTCGCGCATGCTGCCTGTTGACCGGCGGGCGATTGCCTGGAGGGCCTCCGGGGCCGCGCGCGCACCTTCCGCGTCCAGGATTTCCTTCAGGTGCCCGGCGATCTTGACTGTCGGCACTCGCCGGAAATCGAAGCGCTGGCAGCGCGAGCGCACGGTCTCGGGCACCCGATCGGGCTCGGTGGTCGCAAGCACGAAGATCGCATGCGGCGGAGGCTCTTCGAGCGTTTTTAGGAGCGCGTTAAAGGCTTCCTTGGTGAGCATGTGTACTTCGTCGATGATGTACACTTTGTAGCGCGCTTCATTCGGCCGGAAGCCGATCTTCTCACGCAGGTCACGGATCTCGTCAATACCCCGGTTCGAGGCCGCGTCGATCTCGATCAGGTCAAGTTGGCGCCCTTCGGTGATACCTACGCAGATCCGGCAATGGTTGCACGGGCGGGCGGCCGGGTCTTCGGCCAGGCAGTTAATCGCTTTCGCCAGGATGCGCGCCGTGCTTGTCTTGCCGGTGCCGCGCGGCCCGGTGAAGAGGTACGCGTGTGACAGGCGCCCGTCGCGCAGCGCG
>JADGQF010000409.1 GCA_017882045.1 Anaerolineales bacterium | reverse complement strand
GGCGCCGAGATAACCCTGCCGGACAACCTTGCCCGCGTTCGGATTGACGATGAACCAGGCAATACCGGCGCGCTGGGCGCCGCCGTCGGGATTCAGCGCCGTGTCGAGCGAGCCCCACAGCTTGCCGTTGGCGTACATCACCTGCTGCATACGGGTGTCGTTCGAGTCTGGCGCCGAGATAACCTCGTTGTGCGCGGGCTCGCCACCGAAAAGCAGCCGCCAGCAGCCGGTCAGGCCGTTGTACAGTAGCGTCGTCGTGTCGTTGATGCAGTAACCCTGCGGCGTGTCCACCGTCGCCAGCGTCCTCGAGCCGGGCTGTTGCTGTTTCGGCGGGATCGCGTATTGGTTCACGCTGAGGACCTTATTGCTCAGGTTGAGCGCCGGCGACGCGCTGTTGAGCGAGGATGTGTTCGTCAGCGTCCACACGACGAGCTGGGTCGAGGTGGGGTTGCTGCCGGAACCGGCCACCGGATTCGTCGCCTCGATGGCGGCGTTCGAGCTCAGGAAGTACTCGGTACCGCCATTGTCCGCATTGAACTGGTTGCCGGGCGACTGCGCGGGCCAGACGGTGAAGCCCGGCTGTGTCGAGCCTGCATCATTCGGTAACTTGACGGCGCCGAACGTGTCAATGTGCGCCACCGTCACGAGGGCGGCGTGGGCGGCGAGCTGCGCCTTCGAGAAGGCGTAAATTTGCGCGCCGTCGAAGCCGTTCGTGGTCCACGGATACGCGTTCGTCGTGATATAGAATCCGTTTGCGTCCGCGCCGATGTGCGGGTAGTCGCCCAGGCACGGGCAGGGATTGACTCCACCTGCGTTCGTTCCATCATTCGTGACATCTATCCGGTAGATCGTCCATGTGCCGGTCGGATTCGATGTGTTGCTCACCGCAATATCGAGGTGGTTGGCGAGCGTGTACGCGCCGTTCGGGAACGTCTCGAGGGTCAGGACGACGACAAAGAAGCGCTGCGTGGCCGCGTCGTACAGGCAGCTTGGATCGGTCACGAACTGCGCACGGACGCCGGTCGTGCGGTTGATCGCCGGGGCATAACCCAAGAACGAGTTCAGGTCCACTGCGTGGTTCACATTCCTCGGAAAGCCGCTGACGATGTTGGTAGCGGTATTGTCGGGGAGCACCGACTGCCCTGAAGTGTTGAACACGTTGAGGACGTCGTTCACGGCCTCGACCACGTAGCCGTTGCCTGCGCACAGCCCCTGGTCGGGCGGCTCCACGGTGAACTGGTTCCCGCCGCGCGCATAGCGCTGCTGGTAAAGGTTCAGGCCTTCGAAGCCGGTGTTGAAGGTCGGATTCGACTTGGCCTTCTTGCCGCTGTTCACGGAGACCCCCTTGCCGACGCCCCTTGACAGGCTGCGGTTAACAATCGAGCCTGGATACGGACCGGGCCCGTTTGCCGCGTCGAGTTGACCGGGGAACTCGGCCTGGGTGACGTCGCTAGAACCGGACGGCGTATACGCGCCGGTCTGCGGAGACGACGTGCCGCTAATGGGGATTTGGCGGCTAGTGCCACCGGCCGCGAGCGGCGCGGCGCTCACCGACATGACCGGCAGCGCGCTAACGAGCAGCGCGAGGACGATCACAAACAGGAGGACCTTGAGGTGCTTCACAGTGTTACTCCTTGCAGGGGTTTTGAGACCGTGTTCGACCGGTATTCACACATCGCAGTTGTAAGGGCACAACTGCCTCAAACTGAGCACTAACAAAGCACATTATATCAACAATCAGTATCGGGGATTTGCAATCGATCTTACAATCAGATGTTGCGGTGGTTCAGAGCCCGCGCCGCGCGATCTCGCGCGCCAGCCAGTCCTGGTCAACTGGCAGCCGTTTCACCCGTACTCCGCAGGCATTGAAGATGCCGTTGGTGATGCAGGCCGGGGTGGGGATGATTGAGATCTCGCCCACGCCCTTGGCCCCGTAGGGGCCTTCCGCGGTCGGATGCTCGACGATGAACGCGCTGATCTCCGGCGCGTGCATGATGCCGGGCATGCGGTAGCGGGCCAGCCGGTCGGTGAACACCCGCCCTTCCTCGACGATGAACTCCTCGGTCAAGGCGTGCCCCACCCCCATGATCACGCCACCCTCCACCTGCCCCTGCAGCCCCAACGGGTTGACGGCCTTGCCCACGTCATCGGCCACGATCATGTGCAGCACCCGCACCTCGCCGGTATCCAGGTCGACTTCCACCTGCGCGGCCTGCGCGGCGAAGGAATAGGCAAAGTGGATGTCTGTCCCGCCGACCAGGGGCTGCGTGGCGGGGGCCCAGTATTCGTAGCGCACGACGGGGCTGCGACCCTCGGCGCGCATCAGGCCGACGACCTCACCCAAGCCGATGCGCCGCTCGCGCACCTGCGCCAAGCCCTCGATGTAGCGCACCTCATCGGGCGGGCAGTCGAACGCTTCGGCCACGGTCGCGCCGATCGACTGGCGCAGGAGCGCGGCCGTCTTGCGCACCGCGTTGCCGGAGACGTAGGTCTGGCGCGAAGCGGTGGTCGGGCCGCCATCCGGGGTGAGATCGGTGTCGGACAGGAGCACGCGCACGCTGGACAGCGGCAGGCCCAACTCCTCGGCGGCGATCATCTGCAGGACCGTCACCAGGCCCTGGCCGATCTCGGCCGACGAAGTGCGCACCTCGACCGTGCCGTCCGGGTACAACTCGAGCTCGGCCGCGGCCTTGTCCGGCGCGCCTCCCCCCAGCCCGGTGTTCTTGAAGCCGACCGCAATGCCCCAGGAACGGCGCAGCCGGGGATGGCCGGGGACGGCCCTGGGCGCAAACGGGTTGCCGGGACCGGCCAGGCGGCGCAGCTCGCCCTCCATGCAGTCGATGCATTCGAGCAGGCCGGCGCTCTCCGTCAGGAGCTGGCCGGTGTTGGTGCGCGTGCCGATGCGCAGCGCGTTCTTGCGGCGCAGCTCAATCGGGTCAATGCCCAGTTGGCGCGCGAGCTCGTCCATCGCCGACTCGACGGCGAAGTTGGACTGCAGCACGCCGAAGCCGCGGAAGGCCCCGGCCGGCGGGTTGTTGGTGTACATCGCATAGCAATCGGCCTGGACGTGCGGCACCACGTAGGGGCCGGTCGAGTGCGTGGTGGCGCGCGTCATCACCTTCTCGCCCAGTGAGGCGTATGCCCCCGTGTCGCCCAGCAGCTCGGTTTGCGCCGCGACCAGCGTGCCATCCCGGCGCGCGCCCAGGCGAACCTTGATCTCCGTCGCGTGGCGCTTGGGATGCACCAGCAGGCTCTCCTGGCGGTCGAACAGCAGCTTGACCGGCCGGCCGGTGACGCGTGACAGGAGGGCCGCGTGGATCTGCCCGGCGATGTCCTCTTTGCCACCGAAACCGCCGCCGATGAGAGTGCCGATCACGCGCACGTCCGTCTCGGGGATGCCCAGCGACGCGGCGATCTGGCTGCGGTCGGAATAGG
>JADGQF010000408.1 GCA_017882045.1 Anaerolineales bacterium | reverse complement strand
GACCTGGTGCTGTGGGTGGTGGATGTCTCAGTCGCTCCGACCGACGAGGACCGGCGGGGCGCCGCGCTGCTGGCGGGAGTGCCGCCCGAGCGGATCGTCGTCGCCGATAACAAAGCCGACGTGCTGCACGCCGAGCACGTGCGCGAGAACGTCGCCGCCTACGAGGAGCTGGCGCGCGGTGCGCAGTCTTTGTTGATCTCGGCTACGCGCGGCGATAACCTCGACCGCTTGTTGGACATGATCATCGCCGCCCTCCCGCTGGGCCCGCGCTTCTATCCTGAGGAAGAAGTAACCGATCAGCAGGAGCGCTTCATGGCTGCCGAGTTGGTGCGCGAGCAGGTGCTGTTGCACCTGCGCCAGGAAGTGCCCCACTCGGTCGCAGTCAGCGTCGAAGAATTCAGGCCGCGCAGCGAGCAAATGACCTACATTCGTGCCGTGATCTACGTCGAGCGTGACAGCCAGAAGCTGATCGTGCTGGGCAAGGATGGGCAGATGCTCAAGCAGATCGGGCAGGCGGCCAGGGTCAGTATCCAGGAGTTGATCGGCACGCGCGTATACCTGGACTTGTGGGTCAAGGTACGGCCCAAATGGCGCAGCGACGACGCAGAGTTGCGCCGGTTGGGCTACCGGTCCCCAAAGCACGAAGGGAGGTGAAGGCGGAACACAAGCCGCCTCATGGTCGCGTCAGGAGTGTCGTTTCCCATCGCATCATGATCTGCCACTGCAATAGGCAGAGGAGGCATACCAATGAGCTTCAATGCAAACAAGGCGGGTAGGACCGGCGCCAATCGCATTATCGACGGCGTAATCCGGGCTATCAAGCTGGACAAGACGTTCTACGCTGAGGTCGAACACGATGTCAGCTACCAGCAGGACGCGCTGACGATTGTCATCGTCGTCTCGATCATCGGCGCGATCGGCGCGTTTCTGGGCGTTTTGATCGGTCGTGGTAGTTTCCTGGGTGCGATCGGCACCTTGATCTGGCAGGCCGTCTGGGGCGTAGCAGCCTTCTACCTTCTGACCTACCTGATCCAGTGGGTCGGGACGCGGTTCTTCAAGGGGCAGGGCGACGTGGGCGAAGTACAGCGCTGCCTGGGATTTGCCTACGCACCGCGTATCCTCGGTATTCTGGCTATCATCCCCTGCATCGGCTGGCTGGCCGCGCTTGCCGGGTGGCTCTGGTCTATGGTGACCAGCTATGTGGCAGTCAAAGAAGCGCTGGACCAGGACGACACCAACGCCGTTCTGACGATCGTCGTCTCGTTTGTGGCGGTGATCGTCGTCGGCGCCATCATCAGCGCGATCCTGGCGCTCATCGGCATCGCCGGCAGCGTGATCTAAGCGCGGCGGGCCGAACCGCAGTGAGTTTCTCAAGCCTCAGGCGCCTCAGCCGGGGCGCCTGAGCTGATCCTCGGGAGGAAAACATGCTGGTTGGCGAGCGCATGACCCGCAACCCGGTGACGATTTCTGACGACACGAATATCGACGATGCTCTCCATCTGATGCGCGAGCGAAAGGTGCGCCGCTTGCCGGTGCTCGATGCTTCCGGCCAGATGGTAGGCATCGTCTCCGACGAGGACCTGTTGCACGCCTCGCCTTCGCCGGCCACCTCGCTGAGCGTCTACGAGCTGCACTACCTGCTCTCGAAGCTGAACGTCAGGAGCGTGATGTCCAGCCCGGTGATCACGATAAAGCCCGACACGCCGCTGGAAGAAGCTGCCCGCATCATGGCCGACAACAAGATCGGCGGCCTGCCGGTCGTAGAGGACAACCAGCTCACGGGCATCATCACCGAGACGGACGTCTTCAAGATCCTGCTGGAGCTGCTTGGCGCACGCGTGCCGGGCCTGCGCGTGACGATCGCCGTGCACGAGGGCAAGGGCGTGTTGGCGAGGCTGACGAAGGTCATTGCCGAGATGGGCGGCAACATCATCAGCGTGGTCACTTTTGGCGGCGACCAACCGGCGGACCGGCTGATCACCATCAAGATCAGCGACTGCGATGCCGCGGCGGTTCGGGCAGTCCTCGACCAGGAAGGGCTGCAGATCATTGACTTCCGCAGCGCGTGATCCCGCATGTCGCTTGAGGAACCAGGTTTTTAGCGGAGGCCTGGTTTCTTTATGCTCGGCGAGGCCTGAACAATGCAACCGTATCTTGACCTATTGCAGCACATCCTCGACCACGGCGCGACCAGGGAGGACCGGACGGGCACGGGCACGCTCTCGGTCTTCGGCTACCAGATGCGCTTCGACCTGGCGGCGGGTTTTCCGCTGCTGACCACCAAGAAGCTGCACCTGCGGTCCATCATCTACGAGTTGCTGTGGTTCCTGAACGGGGATACCAACGTGCGCTATCTGCAGGAGCACGGCGTGCATATCTGGGATGAATGGGCCGACGCGCAGGGCGAGCTGGGGCCCGTGTACGGTTACCAGTGGCGCTCCTGGCCCAACCCGGATGGCACGCACACGGACCAGATCGCCAGGGTGCTGCGAGAGATCCGGGAGAAGCCGCACAGCCGTCGCCACGTGGTGGTGGCCTGGAACCCGTCGAGCCTGGACCAGATGGCGCTGGCGCCCTGCCACGCTCTGTTCCAGTTCTACGTGGCCGGTGGCAAGCTCTCCTGCCAGCTCTACCAACGCAGCGCCGACGTATTTCTGGGCCTACCCTTCAACATTGCCTCTTATGCCCTGTTGACGCAGCTCGTCGCCCAGCAATGCGACCTGGGGTTGGGGGACTTCGTGTGGACCGGCGGGGACACCCACCTGTACCTGAACCACCTGGAACAGGCCCGTCTGCAGCTCAGCCGCCAACCCTACCCTCTGCCCACGCTGGGCATCAAACGCAAGCCCACCTCGCTGTTCGAGTACGCCTACGAGGACCTCGCAGTCCAAAACTACCTGAGCCACCCGCCGATCGCCGCGCCGATCGCCGTCTGAACGTCAGCGCTCGAGAAGCCTGCTGTTGTTAAACGTCGAATGTGATGCGCGCCGTCCAGCCGCCGGCCGCGCGCTCCACGCTCAGATCGTAATACGTCACCGCCTTGACCGCCGTGTGCGTGGGCGCGCCGCGGTAGCCATAGGCGATGCCCAGCAGGCCCCGGTCGGAGATCTCGCTGATCTGGAAACGGGTGTACATCTCGCCGGCCACTTCCTGTGCCCAGATGAGGCGGTTGAGATAGGCCACTAATAGCTCGCCGGCGTTGTCGCCGCTGGCGCTCACGGCGCGCGCCAACGTCACCGGCTGCAGACCATCCGCGCCCTGGAGTTGGAACATGGCGGACGCGGCGCGCGCGAACAATTGGCGTCGCGATTCACCTTGCACCTGGATGGCCCAATCTGCCGTATGCTGCAGTTCTTGCCAGCCCTCGCCCGCAGCAGCCCCGGCGTCGTCCGGCGGATTCCGCAGGATGGCACGCGTGTCCTGCACGTCCCGGTCCA
>JADGQF010000407.1 GCA_017882045.1 Anaerolineales bacterium | reverse complement strand
GAAGTCAAAGAACGCTCGGGGGCGGGACAGGCCTCGATCTTTCTGGCTCACGCCGAATTCCTCGACGATCCCGAGCTGGTGCAGGCGGTCGCTGCACGGATCGAGACCGGCGCCAGCGCCGGGTGGGCGTGGCAGCAAACCATCGAGGAGCGAGTCGCTGAGCTGAGGCAGGTGGACGACCCGCTGATCGCCGGACGGGCGGTGGACCTGAGCGACGTCGGCAGCCGGGTGCTGAGTTTCCTGGCGCACCGGATTGAGGAAGGGCCGATCATGCCGACGGCACCGGTCATCTTGCTGGCCGAGGATCTAACGCCCTCTGACACAGCCGGGCTCGATCCGGCTTTCATCCTTGGCTTCTGCACCGCCGGCGGCGGTCCCACCTCCCACAGCGCCATCATCGCCCGCGCGCTGGGCATCCCGGCGATTGTCGGGGCCGGCCCGGCCCTGCTCAACCAGCCTGAGGGCGACGTAGCCATCCTGGACGGCAACCGGGGTAATCTCTACGTCGGCCCCAGCCCGACGACCCTGGCTGCAGCCCGTGAGGCGCGACAGGCGATGGAGGGGCTGCGCGAGGCCGAGAAGCTGCGCTGTTACGAGCCGGCTCTCATGACCGATGGGCACCGGGTCGAGGTGGTGGCCAACATCGGCAAGGTTGAGGAGGCCGCACAGGCCGTGAACGCGGGTGGCGAAGGGGTGGGCCTGTTGCGCACCGAGTTCCTTTTCCTCGAACGCACCTCGCCGCCGACCGAAGAGGAGCAGTTCGATGCTTACCGGGCGATGGTTCAGGCGCTGAACGGTCTGCCGCTGATCATTCGTACGCTGGACATCGGCGGCGACAAGGCTGCGCCCTACCTTGACATGCCGGCGGAGGACAATCCATTCCTGGGCGTGCGTGGCATCCGCCTCTGCCTGGTCAAGCCGGAGCTCTTCCGCGCCCAGCTACGCGCGATCTACCGGGCATCCGAATTCGGGCCGGTGAGGATCATGTTCCCCATGATCTCGACCCTGGAGGACCTGGAAGCGGCCAAGGCAGTGGCGGCCGAGGTGCGTTGGGAAGTGGGCGCGAAGGCCGTGGACATTGGCATCATGATCGAAGTGCCGTCGGCGGTCATGATGGCCGACGAGTTGGCGCAGCAGGTGGACTTCTTCTCGATCGGCACCAACGACTTGACCCAGTACACCCTGGCGATGGACCGCGGGCACCCTGTCCTGGCAAAGCAGGCCGACGGGCTGCATCCAGCCGTGCTGCGCATGGTGAATCGCACCGTGCAGGCTGCCACGGCCGCCGGCAAGTGGGTAGGCGTGTGCGGCGGCATTGCCGGCGACCCGAAAGGCGCGGCGATCCTGACGGGCCTTGGGGTGGCCGAGCTCAGCGTCGCCATCCCCAGCATTGCGGCCATCAAGGCGCAATTACGCCGTCTTTCGTTTGAGAAAACGAAGAGCCTGGCCCGACAGGCGTTGGCCTGTCAGACGGCCGCCGAGGTGCGCGCCCTGCCGCTCCCGTAGGTCGCGCGACGCACCCATCACTGGAGAAGTCATATGGAGTTGAGCCAAGGGAACAGAGTCGTCACCGTCACCATCAATCCGGCCATCGATCAGACCGTCACCATCCCCAACTTCGCAGCTGGGACGGTCAACCGGGTCCAGTCATCGCAGTTGGATCCGGGCGGTAAGGGCATCAACGTCGCTTCCTTCCTGGCCGATTTCGGCCAGCCGGCAGCGGTTACGGGGTTCCTCGGGGCCGACAACGATGGCATCTTTCACCGTCTGTTTGTCCAAAAGGGGATCGAAGACCGTTGCGTCCGTATCACAGGCCAGACGCGCATCGGTGTGAAAATCAGCGACGAAGCGCTGCATCAGACGACGGATATCAACTTCCCCGGGCAAACGCCCAGCCCGGCCGACGTCGAGCAGCTTTTCGCCATCCTGCGAGAACTGGCGCTCAGCCACGACTGGTTCGTGCTCTCGGGCAGCATTCCGGCCGGTGTATCGGCCGGTATCTATGGCGAGATGGTGCGAACCGTCGCAGGGAAGAAAGTCGTGCTTGATACGAGCGGTGAAGGGTTTCGCCAGGCTGTGGCCGCCGGGCCGTGGCTTGTCAAGCCGAATGTGGATGAGCTGCGCGAATTCGTAGGCGAGCGACTGGACACAACGGAGGCTATTCTTAAGGTCGCTCGCTCTCTCATCGAGCGCTACAAGATCGCGACTGTCGTCGTATCCATGGGAAAGGAGGGCGCCATCTTCGTCGAGGGCGGGGAAACGGTCTGGGCGGTGCCACCGCCGGTCGAGGTCAAGAGCACGGTCGGCGCCGGCGATGCGATGGTCGCAGGCATCGTCGCCGGCAAAATCCGGGGGCTCGCCCTGACCGAGTGCGCCCGTCTGGCGACTGCATTCTCGATGACCGCGATCAGTCATATCGGGTCGGGCCTGCCCTCCATCGAAGCGGTTCAGTCGGCAAAGGAGCAGGTTACCATCCGCGAGCTTTCGAAGGCATAGTCCACCATCAAAGAAGGAGTTGACCGATGGCCAAGATTGTAGCAGTCATGGCCTGCCCGACGGGGATTGCCCACACCGTGATGGCAGCGGAGGCGCTGGAGAAGACCGCCAAAGTCATGGGGCACACGCTCCGCGCAGAGATGCAGGGCTCGGCAGGGGCGCAGAACGTCCTCACCGAGAAGGAGATCCGGGAAGCTGATGTAGTCATCATCGCCACCGACATCCATGTGAGTATGGATCGGTTCGCAGACAAGCCCGTCTATGCGGTCTCAACCAGCGACGCGATCCGCAAGACCCGGGCCGTGATCGAAGAGGCGCTGGCGGAGGTCGACGAGGTGAAGGCGGCCGCGACAGCGCCCGCCGCCGCGCCGGCAGGACCGGCGGCCCCGCCGCCTCCGGATGCCTCGAAGTTCCTGGTGGGTGTCACGTCGTGCCCGACCGGCATCGCGCACACCTTCATGGCGGCTGAAGCCATTAAAAAGGCAGCCGAAGCCCTGGGCTACCAGATGAAGGTCGAGACCCAGGGTTCGGTGGGGGCACAGAACACGTTGACTTTCGAGGAAATCGGCCGGGCCGACGCGGTGATCATCGCGGCGGACGCCTTTGTTGACAAGACCCGTTTTGCAGGGAAGCGGCTCTACGAAACCTCGACCAAAGAGGCCTTGCATGCGGGTCAGGAAGTGGTCAAGAAAGCCCTGGCTTTGCCCGAGCCCGGGGGGACCGACCTGGCCGACCTGGCCAAGGAAATGAAGAAGGCGCGGGCCGCCAAGATCACCGGTCCGTACAAGCACCTGATGACAGGCGTTTCTTACATGCTGCCCATCGTCGTCGCCGGTGGCATCCTGATCGCCCTGGCGTTCGCCTTCGGCGGCATCAAGCCCCAGGGCTATCCTGAAGGTACGCTCGCCTGGGCCTTGATGAGAATCGGCGGCACCACGGCCTTCGCC
>JADGQF010000146.1 GCA_017882045.1 Anaerolineales bacterium | reverse complement strand
GTGGTCGCGTTTACCAAGAACGGCGAGCGGCTCGTCGGCCAGACCGCCAAGCGCCAAGCGGTAGTGAACCCCGAGAACACCGTTTATTCGATCAAGCGGTTTATGGGCCGGCACTACGACGAGACGGCGACTGAACGAGAGATGGTGCCCTATAAGGTCGTGGCAGGCAAGGCCGGCGACGCGCGTGTCTATATCCCGGTCAATGGCAAGGAATACACGCCGCAGGAAATCTCTGCCATGATCCTCGGCAAGCTGAAGAACGACGCGGAGGCTTACCTGGGTGAGCCGGTCACGCAGGCCGTGATTACGGTCCCGGCCCATTTCAACGATTCGCAACGCCAGGCAACCAAGGATGCCGGACGCATCGCAGGGCTGGACGTTCAGCGCATCATCAACGAGCCAACGGCCGCGGCCCTGGCCTACGGTCTGGACAAGAAGGAAAACGAGACGATTCTGGTCTTTGACCTGGGCGGCGGCACGTTCGACGTGTCGGTGCTCGAGGTCGGCGACGGCGTGATCGAAGTGCGCGCAACCAACGGCGACACGCACCTGGGCGGCGACGATTGGGACCAGCGCATCGTGAACTACGTGATCGACGAATTCAAGCGTGAGAACGGCATCGACCTGCGCAATGACCGCCAGGCGCTTCAGCGCCTGCGCGAAGCGGCTGAAAAGGCCAAAATCGAGCTGTCAAGCGTGATGGAGACAGAGATCAACCTGCCTTTTATCACTGCGGACGCCAACGGCCCGAAACACCTGCAGGTCAAGCTGAGCCGCTCGAAGTTCGAGCAACTGACCGAGGATCTGCTGCAGCGCTGCCGTGGTCCGTTCGAGAAGGCCATCGCCGACGCCAAGCTGAAGGCATCGGACATCAATGAGGTCGTGCTGGTCGGTGGTTCGACCCGCATGCCGATGGTGCAGGACCTGGTGCGCACGCTGTCCAACGGCCGCGAGCCGCACAAGGGCGTCAACCCAGACGAGGTGGTCGCGATCGGAGCGGCTCTGCAGGCCGGCGTGCTGTCGGGTGATGTGAAGGACGTACTGCTGCTGGACGTCACCCCGCTGACGCTGGGCGTCGAGACCATGGGCGGCGTGATGACGCCGGTCATCGAGCGCAACACGACCATCCCGATCAAGAAGAGCCAGGTCTTCAGCACGGCTGAGGACAGTCAGACGGCGGTGACCATCCACGTGCTGCAGGGCGAGCGCCCGATGGCCGGCGACAATATGTCGCTGGGGCAGTTCAACCTGGAAGGTATTCCACCCGCGCCGCGTGGCATGCCGCAGGTCGAGGTGACGTTCGACATCGACGCCAACGGCATCCTGAACGTGAGCGCCAAAGACAAGGCAACGGGCAAGGAACAGACGATCAAGATCACGGCTTCGACCAACCTGAATAAGGAAGATATCGACCGCATGGTGCGCCAGGCGGAAATCAACAAGGCCGCCGACCAGCGGCGCAAGGAATTGGTCGAGACTCGCAACCAGGCCGACAGCATGGCTTACCAGGTCGAGAAGAGTATGCGGGATCTGGAAGGCCGCGTCAAGCCGGACGACCGGCGGGCCCTGGAGCAGTTGATCGCCGAGGTACGGCGCACAGTTCAGGGCGAGGATGCGGGCGCCATGCGCGACGCGATGAGTCGCCTGCAGGACGCGGCCCAGCGCATGGGCCAGGCGGCCTACCAGACCCAGCAGTCGGGATCTGATGGCGGCGCCGGTGGACAGAGCGGCCGGCAGCCAGGTGGCCAGCCGGGCGGCGATGGCGAAGACGTCGTCGAAGGCGAGTTCCGCCAGGTCTAAGATCCAAATTGCAGCCCAGGCCGGGCCGGCCGGCCCGGCCTGAAGGACGGCGATAGACGGAGAGACAGGGCAGCTTGCCTTGTCTCTCTTTGCTTGTCGTCTGAGTGCCGGGTAATTGTCAGCTCGCTGCTACAGCTAATTTGGGCGCTTGTGATAGAATGTTATCTGGAGGCGGATATGTACGGCTTTGGTTACTTCAATCCTAGTTACTTCATCTTCATTTTGCCTGCCCTTCTGCTGGCATTCTACGCCCAGTTCAAGGTCAAGAGCGCGTATGCTAAGTGGGGTCAGATTCGCAACGAACGCAACTTGACCGGAATGGACGCGGCGCGTATCATCCTCGGCCCAGAGGGTCTGGGTGACGTCCAGGTGGAGGGCGTTGCCGGGCAGTTGACTGACAATTACGACCCGCGCACGAAGATCCTTCATCTCTCGCAAGGCGTGGCGCAGCAGCCCAGCGTCGCCGCATTGGCGGTGACGGCCCATGAGATCGGTCACGCGCTACAGGACCACACCAACTTCGCGCCGCTGAGACTGCGTGGTGCGATCGTTCCGGCGGTTCAGGTGAGCGCCTGGGTTGCGCCAATCATGTTCTTTATCGGTCTCATCTTCAACTTTGCCGGCCTGGCCTGGTTGGGCATCATCCTGTTCTCGGCGGGAGCTGTTTTCGCGTTGATCACCCTGCCCGTCGAATTGGACGCCAGCCGGCGCGGGTTGCATCTGCTGCAGACCTACAACCTGACGGACGGGCGCGAGCTAGCGGGAGCCAAATCCGTGCTGAGCGCGGCAGCCCTGACCTACGTGGCTGCCCTGGCGCAGACCCTCGCCACGCTGCTTTACTACGTATCGCTATTGGGTGGCTTTGGCCGCCGCCGCTGACAGACAGCTCTGACGAGTAATCCCGGAAGTCGAGACATCGCCCAACCTTGTCTCGACTTCCCCCGCCTGAACTGGAGGAAGAAGCATGTCTTACCCCAGAGGACTGGTCGTTCTCGTAGCGCTGGTCGCCCTGGCGCTGGCCGCCCTCGGTTGCTCCGTCACCGGGCCCACCGGGCTGCTGGCGCCGACCAACACGCCTCGAGCGCGCGTTCTTAACCCTCAGCTTCGGGCCACCGCCACCACCATCTTGCCAACCCCAGCCCTGGACGCACAGGTGAGCGCGACGAGCGCGACGGCAGAGCCCGCCTCAGCCAGCGCGCCAACAGAGGCGCCGGCGGGCGCGGCAGGCCCAACTGCCGCCCCCCGCAGCACCGTCACCGTCCCGGTCGATGCGGACGCTGAAAGCCTGATCCTGGAGCGCATCTACGAGAAGGTGAATCCTTCGGTCGTCAGGATCTTCAACCTGGCCCACAGCTCCAATCTCCCCTCCAGTGCCGATGCGATCCCCCAGGGCGAAGGTTCAGGCTTCGTCTGGGACACCCAAGGACACATCGTTACCAATAACCACGTGGTAGCGGGGGCTGAGCAACTACAGGTCTTCTTTGCCGATGGCACGCAGATGGACGGCGAGCTCGTCGCCACCGACCCGTACAGCGATCTCGCGGTCGTCAAGGTTGACCCGTCTCTGGTTACGCTGGTGCCGGTCGAGCAAGGTGACATCAACACAGTTAAGGTGGGACAGCGGGCGGTTGCGATCGGTAACCCATTCGGCTTCGAAGGCACGATGACGCAGGGCATCGTCAGCGCGATTGGCCGCAGCATCCCGGGGACGAGCAACTTCAGTATCCCGGAAGCGATCCAAACCGACGCGGCGATCAACCCGGGCAACTCGGGCGGGCCGCTGCTCAATGACCTCGGCCAGGTGATAGGCGTCAATGCGCAGATTCAGTCGTCGACGCAGAGCAACAGCGGCGTCGGCTTCGCCATTCCCATCAATATTGTCCAGCGGATTGCGCCTGCCCTTATCAAGGATGGCCGGTATCGCCACGCCTACCTGGGGATCCGCGGCGGCAACTATACCAGGGCCTGGTCCAAGGCGCTGGGTCTACCGGCGGATGTGCACGGTGCCTATGTCGAGGAAGTGGTGCGAGGCGGACCGGCCGAGCAGGCCGGCCTGCGAGCCGGGAGCCAGGCTACTAATATCCTGCTGGGGGTGGATAGCACGGGAACGCCGATCTATCTGCAACGCGGCGGGGATGTGATCGTGGCAGTCGATGGCAAACCCATCGGCAAGATGGATGACCTCTTGATCTACCTCGAACGCTACACCTCGCCGGGCCAGACGGTCCAGCTATCGGTAGTGCGCAGCGACGGCAGCAAAGCCACCGTGAGCGTGAAACTAGGCGAGCGTCCTCAACAGCAGGGCGAGAGCTAGAACGCGCTCCCGGCCATCGTCATACCAGGCCTGTGATGTAACAGCTTCCGGACCTGCCGAAGTCCTCGGGGACCCGGCAGGTCTATCCATTTCCAGGTGAGATTCAGGGACCGTCGCCCCTACTCAGGCTGGAAGATACCCCAGAGTCGTTACGCTAGGGTCAGTCGCTCAGATCCTGGTATGCCTTGCGCTCCATGAAGGCGTCGACCGTCTCGCGGGAGGGCAGGGCGGGGATCGCGCCGCGCTGCGTGGTCGTCAAGGCGCCAACGGCATTGCCCAGGCGCAGCGCTGCCTCGAGTTGATCACGATCCCAGCTCAGGTCACAATCCAAAAGCCCAGCCAGGAGCCCGGCCACAAACCCGTCGCCGGCCCCGGTAGTGTCGACTGCGTGCACCACAAATCCCGCCACCTTGCCGCGTCCGTCGGCAGTAAAGTAGCTGCAACCCTGCGCGCCGCAGGTCACCGTCAGCAGCCGCAGCCGGTCGTGCCACAACTTTCGCGCCCCCCGCTCGAGGTCAGTTTCGCCCGTCAGAAAGACCAGTTCCTCATCGTTGATTTTGGCGACGTCCGCTTGCTGCCAGCCGCTTAGCATCCCTGCCCGCGCCGCCTCGGCCGATGGCCAGAGGGCCAGGCGAAGGTTCGGGTCGTAAGAGATCAGCGCGCCGCCGGCGCGTGCATGACCCAGAGCGGCCAGGGTGGCGCTGCGACTGGGTTCGCCGATCAGTGAGATCGAACCGTAGTGGAAAATACGCGTGCTGCGCGCATAACCCGCGTCCACATCCTCAGGGCGCCAGAGCATGTCAGCGCTGGGATGGCGGTAGAACATAAAGCTGCGCTCGCCGTCGGCACGCAAAGAGACAAAAGCCAGGGCCGTGCGCGCCTCAGTAGAGAAACGCAGGCCGCCGGTATCCACTTCCGCCCCACTCAAGGTGTCAGCCAGGAAATGGCCGAAATCGTCCTCGCCCACTTGACCGAGGAAACCCGCCCGGTAGCCAAGACGAGCCAGACCGACCGCCACGTTGGCCGGCGCGCCCCCAGCTGCCTTCTTGAAAGCCGGGGCCTCAGCCAGCGTCACGCCGGATTCGGTGGAAACGAAGTCGATCAGTAGTTCCCCACACGCGATGACATCGAACATGGCGGTGATCCTATCTGCGAAAGATGGTCCGATGGCCCGCATTCTAGGCACAATCCGTCGTTGCGTCAAACCACCCGACCGCTCAACCTGCCGCCGGGCGCCGCCGGCCGCACAGCCGGGCCTCGATTTGACCTGGACCGCGGCGGATGCTAGAATCCTCGCATGGAAAATGAAAACGAGTTTCAAATTGCCTCGACGGGGGCAACTTTGAGCCCCGAAGCCATGCTCGCTGCCCTGGTGAAGGCCGGCCATTCCAACACGCGTGCCCGGCGCGCGGTCATCGCCGCCATCTGCGAGACCGGCGGACAGGCCAGCCCGGCCGACCTGCTTGCATCGGGACGCGTGCACCACCCGGCCCTGGGCCTGGTCACCGTCTACCGGACGCTGGAGATATTGCTCGAGCTGGACCTGGTGCGCAAGTTGCACACAGACGACGGCTGCCACAGCTATGCCCCGTCAACGCATCACCACGGTCATCACGTGATTTGCCAGCAGTGCCAGCGGGCCATGGAATTCGAAGGCTGCGATCTGGAGACGGTGGTCG
The DNA here is from genome assembly GCA_017882045.1 of Anaerolineales bacterium. Lineage (GTDB taxonomy): Bacteria > Chloroflexota > Anaerolineae > CG2-30-64-16 > CG2-30-64-16 > JADGQF01. The sequence continues at coordinate 5,971 of JADGQF010000146.1, read as the reverse complement.
CCGCGGTGGAGGCACGCACCGGGTTTCAGGTCCGCAGTCATTGGCTGGAACTGTTCGGTGTCTGTCCGGAGTGCCAGACGAAGTCCGTTCGTTGATTACCGATCGCTGTGAAGAGGTTTCATTTGCAGAGAAAGATGTTGTGGAAGACGGCATGGATCTGCGCATTACTTGCCGCCATACTGAGCAGTTGCGGGCCGGCCACGGCCTCGAACCCGCCGCAGGCCGGGCAGGCCGGCGGGCCGGCAGCCATCCGGCCTGCCGCATTGGCCGGCGGAGAGAAGTTGCGCGTGGTTGCGACAACGGCCATCCTGGGGGACGTGGTGCGCAACGTCGGCGGCGACGCAATCGACTTAACCGTCCTCATCGGGCCCGGACAGGACCCTCACGCCTACGAACCGACACCACGGGATGTAGCGGCCATGGAGAAGGCGCAGGTCGTATTCGAGAACGGCCTGGGACTGGAAGCAGGACTGGACTCCACCATCCGGGCGGCCGCGTCACATGGGCAACCGGTGGTCGAGGTCTCGGCGGGCGCGAGGATCCTCGGCAATGACACGGCTACACCCGCTGCCGGTGCACACGACGCAACCGGCAATCCACACGTCTGGTTCGACCCAGCGAACGTGGGCGTCTGGCTCCACAACATTGAGACGACGCTGAGCGCGCTCGACCCCCGGAACGCCGCGGCCTACCGCGCAAATGCCGCGTCTTATGCCCTGAAGCTGACGGACCTCGACGTGTACATTCAAGCCCAGGTCGCGAAGATCCCGGTTGAGCGGCGCAAGCTGGTCACCGATCACGAAGCGTTGGAGTATTTCGCCGCCCGCTACGGCTTCACGATCGTCGGCACAGTCATCCCCAGCTACAGCACGATCGCCGAACCTTCGGCAGCTAACATGACGGACCTTATCAACAAAATACGCGCCGAAAAGGTGCCTGCCGTCTTCGTCGGCACGACCGCAAACGCTAAGGTGGCAGAGGTGGTGGCCCATGAGACGGCTGCGAAAGTCCTTCCCCTTTACTCCGAGTCCCTCGGTGCGCCGGGCAGCGGCGCCGACACCTATCTCGGGATGATGCGGACGGATATCGACAGGATCGAAAAAGGACTGAGTTAATGGCGCTAAGATCTCTGATTCACAAATCCGTGCCCCATCAAGCGGGCGCGCCGGTGGTCGAATTCTCGCACGTCAGCGTGCGTTATAACGGCGAGCCGGCCCTGGACGATGTCTCGTTTACGATCCCACGTGGCGAGCGCACGGCTATCGTCGGGCCGAACGGGGCCGGGAAGAGCACGCTGCTCAAGGTGATCGCCGGCATCCTGCCCACAAGCTCGGGCGACGTGCGCGTGTATGGCTACGGGGCGGGCGGGCACATCTGCATCGGTTACGTACCCCAGCGCACGCAGGTGGATTGGAGCTTCCCGGTGACGGTGGCCGATGTGGTGATGATGGGCCGCGTGGCCCGGCTGGGACTGTTCCGTTATGCCGGCCATAAAGACCGACAGTTGGTGCGCGATAGCCTCGGGCAGGTGGGCATGCTTCACCTGGCCGACCGGCAGATCGGGGAGCTTTCCGGTGGGCAGCAGCAGCGGGTGTTCATCGCGCGCGCCATGGCCCAGGAGGCGGAGTTGCTGCTGATGGACGAGCCGCTGACCGGGCTGGACGTGCCTTCGCAGGAAGCAATTTTTGCCATCCTGGACGATTTACGGACGCGCGGCATGACGGTCCTGGTCTCGACCCACGACTTGCATCTGGCGTCCGACCGATTCGATCGCATGATGCTGTTACGACGCCAGTTGCTTGGTTTTGGCAACGGGGCCGAGGTGCTGACGCCGGCTAACTTGAATCGGGCCTACGGCGCGCAGATGACCATTCTGCCCTCAGTCGGCGGCAGCCTGGTTTTCGGGGATACCTGCTGCGAAGGGCATGACGAAGTTGAGGAGCATCACCATGCTTAATTGGCTGCTCGGACCCTTGCAGTACGAGTTCATGGTGCGCGGCCTGCTGGCAGCCAGCCTGGTTGGAGCGGTCTGCGGCTTGTTAGGGACCTACGTCGTCTTGCGCGGCATGGCTTTCTTCGGCGATGCCCTGGCACACGCCATCCTGCCGGGCGTCGCCGTTGCTTACCTGATTGGCGGAGGCGCGCAGGGTCCGCTGTTCTGGGGAGGATTGGTAGCCGGCATTGGCACAGCCATGGGCATCGGGGCGATCACGCGCGGCGGGCAGATCAAGGAAGACACCGCGATTGGCGTCATCTTCGCCGGGATGTTGGCCCTAGGTGTCGCCCTGATCTCCACCGCGCGCAACTTCACGGTAGACTTGACCCACTTCCTGTTCGGTAACGTGCTGGGCGTCTCGAGCGCAGACCTCCGGCTCACGGCCGTCTTCTCCGGCCTGGTGCTGCTGTTGGTGCTGGCCTTTTACAAGGAGTTCCTGGTGATCTCCTTCGACCCGGTTCTGGCGGCCACACTGCGGCTGCCGGCGCAGTTCCTGCGCTACCTCCTGCTGGTAATGATCGCGGTGGTCATCGTCGTCGCCTTGCAGACCGTCGGCATCTCCTTGATGGTCGCCATGTTGATAACGCCCGCCACCGCGGCCTCCCTGCTCACCCGCCGCCTGCCGGTGATGATGCTGATCTCATCCGTCATCGGCGCTTTTTCGGGCATCACCGGGCTCTACCTTTCATATTATGTCAATGTGGCTTCGGGGCCGGCGGTGGTCTTGGTGGCATCCGCACTGTTCCTGGTGGCGTTCCTGTTTGCGCCGGGGCGGGGCGTCATTTGGAGCCTTGTGCTTCCGCGGCGGCGGTTCGCCGCCGCGGAAGCACAAGGCACAAACGAGTCGCGGAGCAGTTGACCTGCCGGCGGAAGGGACCGGCGAGGAGTGTTAGCCCGAGGTCGCGTCCTCGCCGGAGCGTCTAATATGACGGCCGTTCGTGACAAACCACAAGTTCCCGTCCGCAGTGCGCGCCCACAAGCCGGGATGCTGCAAGGCCACGATCTTGGCCGGCCGCCACTCCTCGCCGGTCTTGTCCGAGAAAAAGATCTCTACCTGGTCTCCGGGCTGGTAAATCTCGGCAAGACGTCGGGGCAAGGCGGATACCTCTCTTGGGCGCCGGCGCTCAGTAGGCGCGAGCGAAGATTGCGACCCGATCCGTGCGCCGCCCGGTATAGAAGCAAACGCCTTCCCCCTCGGGCTTGTCGACGGGGAAACAGCGGACGGTCGCCTTGGTTTCCTCTTTGATACGGTCCTCATCCTCACCTGTGCCGGCCCAGTGCACGCGGACGAATCCGCCCTTGCTCTCCAGGACTTGCTTGAACTCGTCGTAACTGCTCACCGTGCGTGTGTTGGCATCCCGGAATTCGGTGGCCTGGCGCAGCATGGCCGCCTGGATGGTGGTCAGCATCTCCGGCACAGCAGTCGCCAACCCGGCCGCGGGCACACCGAAGGTCTTGCCTTCCTTGCCCGGCATGTCACGGCGCGCAAGCACAACCGCATGCTTCTCCACATCGCGCGGGCCGATCTCCATGCGCAGCGGCACACCCCGCATCTCCCAATCGTTGAACTTGAAGCCCGCGCTCACTTCGGCGCGATCATCCAGCTTGACGCGTACGCCGGCCCCTTTAAGAGTCTGCAGGGCTTGTTGGGCGAAGGCGAGCACGCTGCTACGCTCGGCGTCCGTTTTCCAGATCGGGACGATCACCACCTGCGTGGGTGCGAGACGCGGCGGCAGCATCAGGCCGTGGTCGTCACCGTGCGCCATGATGATTGCGCCGACCATGCGCGTGCTCAGTCCCCAACTGGTCGTCCAGGCGAAGCGCGTTTCGTTGCTCTGGTCGAGGAACTTGATGTCGAAGGCTTTGGCAAAGTTCTGGCCCAGGAAGTGGCTTGTGCCGGACTGGAGCGCCCAGCCGTTGCCCATCATCGCCTCGATGGTGTAACTGGCCACCGCACCAGCGAATTTCTCACGGTCGCTCTTCTTACCCTGAATGACCGGGATAGCAGCTTCGTTGATGGCAAAATCGGCATAGACGCCAAGCATGCGCTGCGTTTCCTCTTGCGCCTCGGCCTCCGTCGCGTGGGCCGTGTGGCCTTCCTGCCACAGAAACTCGGTCGTGCGCAAGAACAGGCGCGTGCGCAGTTCCCAGCGTACTACGTTAGCCCACTGGTTGATCAGGATCGGGAGATCCCGGTACGAACGGACCCACTGGCTATACATGTGCCCGATGATGGTCTCGGAAGTGGGCCGCACTACGAGTGGTTCCTCCAGCGTCTCGCCTCCACCGATGGTTACCACGGCCAGTTCCGGCGAGAAGCCCTGGACGTGCTCGCCTTCCTTTTGCAGGAAGCTCATCGGGATTAACAGCGGGAAATAGGCGTTGACGTGGCCCGTCTCCTTAAAGCGGCGATCCAGGGCCGCCTGGATGTTCTCCCAGAGCGCATAGCCGTAGGGACGGATGACCATGCACCCACGGACCGGGGAATAGTCGGCCAACTCGGTCTTTTGTACTACATCGGTATACCAGCGCGAGTAATCTTCACTGCGCGGCGTAACGCCCTTCTCGGCCATGGTGGTAACTCCTGAATCCTAAAACAAAACACGTGAGACGTAACAGCCATCGACTTCGCGCCGGGACTGCCATCGGGGCAGAGGTCTCTGTTTTTGCGCCCTCCTCACCCTGGGGCCGGCTACCCCAAAGGCGGAGGGCCAAGAGGTGTAGGGGGAGGCGCAGCCAGCGCCGTCAGCGCTTCGGTCGGGGTAGAAACGACACGCGCCAGCGATGCAATAGAAAGTCCCAAGTCGGTGTGCGTGCGCAAGGCATCGACGAGCGCCTGCCAGTCCTGGCCGAGCAACACGAGGGGCTTACACTTCAAGCTGCCGGTCTGCAGCAGGCTCCAGGCCAACATGACCTCGCTGAGTGTGCCGATGCCGCCGCGCACTGCCACAAAGCCATCGGCGCGCTCCATCATACAGCCCAAACGCCCCAGCATGTCGGGCGGCTTAGACTCTTCACTCAACCACTGATTCGGAGCCAAAGGATCGAAAACAGCGCAGGTGATGCCAATCACCCGGCCTCCCGCCTCGGCGGCGCCGCGGCTGACTGCGGCCATGCTCCCCGCATAGCCGCCTGACAGCACCGCGTAACCGGCCTGCGCCAGCAAACGCCCCAATTCATAGGCCTCGTAGTACAAGGGGCTGTTCTCCTCGCGCCGGGAGCTGCCAAAAACTGCCACTGTCTTGATATCATCTCGCAAAATGCCTGCCTTTTTCACATGGATACCGGGTACGCCGTCACCGGCTGCTGCTGATCAGTTCCCATGCCCGCCTGGCAGGCGAAGGGCTCAGTTCCAGAACCCGGTAACCGTAAGTGTTAATGATACGGGTCGAGTAATAGTCAGTTTCGCTAGCATCGTTGCGATTGTAGACGTGCTGATGCCCGTGAATCATCAGCAGCGGCCGATAGCGGCGCAGCAACGTCAGGTAAGGTGTAAAGCCCTGGTGCGGTATATCCTGCGCATCATGGATCCCGCGCGGAGGCGCATGCGTGATGAAAACGTCCAGGTAGCGCCCATAACGCAGGCGATTAAGGAGCAGGTATCTGCCCAGCATAAGCGTCTGCCAGCGAACGTCGGATTCTTCATATTGGAAAGGCGCGCCCGGATTGTAGAGCCGGCAACCCTCAAGACCGGCTATCAGCAGACCCTTGTGGCAGCGTACCCGCCCGTGCATACTCACAGCCCAGCTAAGCCCTGTTGGGCTGGCGCAAGCCTGGATTGAATTGGGCTGGGGCGCCACCTTATCGTGATTACCGTGGACAAAGAACAGCGGTGCGTCCAGAACGCCGACGATGTATTCCAGGTAGTAATCAGGCAAATCCCCGCAAGCCAGAATCAGGTCTATCTCGCCCACTCGCTCCCGAATGTAAGGGCTGTAGAGCACCGGCTCGACTTTGTCGCTAACGGTCAAGATG
>JADGQF010000406.1 GCA_017882045.1 Anaerolineales bacterium | reverse complement strand
CAGCGCGGCATAGTGATCTGCGCCCAGTATTCACCGGTGGTTGCGTTGCTGAAAGGCAGCAAGTATGACGGCATGCGCCGGGATTTGCGCTCGGGGCGACGGGCAGTATACGATTACCTGCGCCGCTGGTTTGACACCCACCGCCAGGAATAAGCCGTTCATCCGACCAGCGACCGGCATTAACCAGCGAAAGCCGGCGGCACACAGTCATTGCGAGGAGCTAAGACATGTCCACGACTGACTCTTATCAGTCCAGGCCGGAAGATAAGTTCACCTTCGGGCTCTGGACGGTCGGCAGCATCGGGCGCGATCCATTTGGCGGGCCGGTCCGCGAGCCGCTCTCGCCCGTCGACCTGGTGCACTTGTTGGCCGAAGCCGGCGCATACGGCGTCAACTTCCACGACAACGACCTCATTCCGATCGACGCCTCCCCCGCCGAGCGGGACACGATCGTCGCCAATTTCAAGAAGGCACTCGCAGAGACAGGACTGATCGTGCCGATGGCCACGACCAATCTGTTCAGTGAGGCTATCTTCAAAGACGGTGCCTTCACAGCCAACGATCCGCGTGTGCGGGCCTACGCCCTTCAGAAAACCATGCGGGCCATCGACCTGGGAGTCGAGCTGGGGGCCGGCGTTTACGTATTTTGGGGCGGGCGCGAGGGGATCGAGAGCGACGCCACCAAAAGCCCACTGGACGCGGCGAAACGCCTGCGCGACGCCCTGAACTTCCTGTGCGAGTATGCGCTCGACAACAAATACGGCTTGAAGTTCGCCCTCGAGGCCAAGCCGAATGAACCGCGCGGCGATCTCTACCTCCCCACCACAGGCGCGATGCTGGGTTTCATCGCCACGCTGGACCACCCAGAGATGGTCGGGGTCAACCCTGAGATGGCCCACGAGCAGATGGCCGGCCTGAACTTCCTGCACGCGGTCGCGCAGGCCTGGGATGCCGGGAAGCTGTTCCATATCGATCTCAACGACCAGAACTACGCCCGCTTCGATCAGGACTGGCGCTTCGGCGCGCAGAGCATCAAGCAGAGCTTCTTCCTGGTCAAGTTCCTGGAAGATGTCGGTTATGCCGGCTCGCGCCACTTTGACGCCCATGCCTATCGCACCGAGGACTATGAGGGCGTGAAAGCCTTCGCCCGGGGCTGCATGCGCAATTATCTCATCCTACGCGAGAAGGCGCGCCGCTGGAACGCGGACGCGGAGATCCAGGGGCTACTGGCGGAGGCCGGCCGGGCCGATCCGGCCACGGCCGCACTGTTGGGAACCTATTCGGGAGAGCGGGCCGCGGCGCTCAAGTCGCACGCTTTTGACCGCGCGGCGATCGCCGGCCGGGGCCTGAACTACGAGCGTCTGGACCAATTGACGGTCGAGCTCTTGCTCGGCATTCGCTAAGCAGCTGTCACCTTTTGCGCTCAACGTACATCATAGCTAGCAGGAACCGTGAAATAAGGAGTGCCTGTGATGTACGTTGAGCAGTTTTTTGTCGACGGTCTGGGCTGTGCTTCCTACCTGATCGGTTGCGAGGCGAAGGGCATCGCCGCGGTGGTCGACCCCGAGCGCGATGTCAGGCGCTACCTGGAATCTGCCGCCAGGCGCAACGTGCAGATCACCCACATCATCGAGACGCATCTCCACGCGGACCATGTGTCGGGCAACACGGACCTCGCCGAGCGTACCGGCGCCGATATCTACATTCATGAAGCGTCCGGCGCACTCTTCAAATACAAGCCGCTGAAGGACGGCGATGTCCTGGAACTGGGCGAGACGCGCCTTGTCATTCGCAGCACACCGGGCCACACCCCGGAAAGCGTGACCCTGTTCGTCAGCGACACGACGCGGGCAGACGAGCCCTGGATGGCGTTAACCGGCGACCTGCTGTTCGTCGGTGACGCCGGCCGGCCCGACCTGGTGGGGCCTGAGGCCGCGCGCAGCCTGGCCGGAGAGCTATATGAAAGTCTGTACGGCAAGATGCTGCAGCAAGACGACGGCCTGTTGATCTACCCCGGTCACGGCGCAGGCTCACTCTGTGGCCGGGCGATCGGCAGCGCCCGCAGCACCACCCTCGGCTTCGAGCGCCGCCACAACCCGGCCCTGGCCTTTGGCGACAAAGACGCCTTTGTGGAATACATGACCAGCAACCTGCCGGAGCAACCGGGCAACCATACCTTCATCAAAGCCACCAACCGCCAGGGTCCGACGCCCCTGGGTGAGATCCTGCCCCGGCGTTTGAGTGTCCGCGCCTCGATCCCCTACTTCCAGCGCGGCGCCGCCCTGCTCGATACGCGCACCAAGTCAGCTTATGTCAAGCAGCATGTGCCCGGCTCGGTGCATCTGGAAGGCGATGAGCAACTAAGCAATCGCATCGGTTTTCTCCTGCCGCCCGATGTCTCGATCGTCCTGCTACTGGAGGACGAAGCCAGTTACCGGGAGGTCGTGCTTAGCTTGACACGTGTGGGCTACGAGAAAGTTGTGGGCTACCTGTTCGAGGGCATCGAAGGTTGGGCCGCAGCCGGGCTGCCGATTGCCAGCGGAGACGTGCAAGATATCGCGCCTGTCGAGTTGCATCAGACGCTGCTGAAAGCAAACGACCAGGGGCCGGTTGTGGTGGACGTGCGCGAACCCTGGGAATACCGGAGCGGGCACGTCCCCGGCGCAGTTCTGATCCCGCTCGGCGAACTAGCGCAGCGCGTGAGTGAATTGGACCCTTCCCGCCCGGTCGCGGTCATCTGCGCGCATGGCCACCGCAGCCTGGTCGGAGCCGGCCTGCTGGCGCAGAAGGGATTTGCCAAGGTCTACAACGTGCTCGGAGGAACCACCGGCTGGCAAGAAGCCGGTTTGGAGACCACCCGCAACTGAACCGGGGCTCAAAAGGCAAAGGGAAACAGGCAAATGGCAAAAGTAGGGGCGAGGGCACACATAGTGTAGTTTCCTGTTCCTTACACGCATGCGGGCGGCGGACGAGGTTGGATGGAGTTATCCAACGGGGTGCGCGGCGCGACCGGCACAGGAATGCCTCGCCCTCCCACGCCACTGGGGTGAGTCATTCCCACATCATGGCGCTGTTGGCCCGGCTGTCCAAGTTGGGCTGCAGGCTAAGACAGTGCTATAGTAGTTCCGATAAAGATTCGGAGTGAGGCCGGTCAGGCTGCGACCCCGAGCGATTCGCAATAGCGGCCCATCAGCGCCAGAATGTGGCTGGGCAGTTCTGCGATCTTGTGCAGCGTAGTCTCGACCTTCTCGGTCAGCGCCTCGAAGGTCGGGAAGTACTTGAGATGGGTGGCATCCTTTTTGACATTGCGCCACAGTGCTCAATCGGATTGAAGTCCGGCGAATAGGATGGCAGTTGAAACTTGGTCAGGCGATCGGCGTGCGCCGCCAAAAAGTCCTTGGTCGTCTGGCAGGTATGATACTTGGCCCCATCTTGGATCAGGATGAGC
>JADGQF010000405.1 GCA_017882045.1 Anaerolineales bacterium | reverse complement strand
GCGCGTCGAGGAGATGGTCGCCTATGTGGCCCAGGCGGTCTGTGGCGGGCTGACGATCGGCTACAACGGGCACGAGATCGACCTGGCTCCGCCCTGGCGGCGGCTGCGCATGGTGGATGCGGTGCGCGAGGCGACCGGGTTGGACTACAGCCAGTACCCGGACGCGCCTTCGTTGGCGGCGGCCATGCGCGCGCTTGGGCACCAGCCCGAGCCGAATTCGAGCCGCGGCAAGCTGATCGATTCGCTGTTCAGCACGCACGTCGAGCCGAAGCTGATCCAGCCGGCCTTCATCACGGATTATCCGATCGAGATCAGCCCGCTGGCCAAGAAGAAGGCGGACGATCCGACCACCGTCGAGCGCTTCGAGTACTTCATCGGCGGGCTGGAGATGGGCAACGCCTTCACCGAGCTGAACGATCCAATGGACCAGCGCGAGCGCTTCGTGGCGCTGCGTGATGCGATGGCCGGAGCGGATGAGAACGCCCACCCGCTGGATGAGGACTTCCTGATGGCCCTCAGCTTCGGCATGCCCCCCACCGGCGGCTTCGGCACGGGTATTGACCGGCTGACCATGTTGTTCACGGACAAACAGTCGATCCGGGAAGTGATTCTCTTCCCGCATCTGCGGACGATCGCCGGCTGATGCTGGCTGCGTGATGCGGGACCGCCGGGCTCGAGGCGACCACGCATCAAGCGTAAATAAATCAGGCGTTACCCGACATACCCGACACCTGGCCTATGCCCGAACATCCCCTTTATGTCGCCATCATCTGGCACATGCACCAGCCGTTCTACCGCGACATGCTGACCGGCGGTATCAGCCTGCCCTGGGTGCGCATGCACGCGGCCAAGGACTATCTCCACATGGGGCAGGCCCTTGCCGCCTACCCGAAGGTGCACCAAACCATCAACATGGTGCCGTCGTTGACCGAACAGATGCTGGCCTGGGCGAATGGCGAAGAGAGCGACGAGCTGGCACGGCTGACGGAACAGCCTGGCTGGACCGAGGACGAGAAGCGCACCATCCTCAACCTGGGCTTCAGCATCAACTGGGACAACATCATCCGGCGCTACCCGCGCTATTCTGAGCTGCTCGATCGCCGTCCCGCCGCGCTGGCCGACCCAAACGCCTTCTCGACTCAGGACTACCTGGACCTGCTGGGCTGGTTCAACCTGGCCTGGATCGACCCCAACTGGCTCGAACAGGATCGTGTGCTGGCCGAGTTGGTGGCAAAAGGCCAGAACTTCACGCTGGCGGACCTGCGCGCGATCCACGAAAAGCAGCGCGAGATTGCCGCGGGCGTCCTGCCACTCTACCGGCAGCTGGCCGATCGTGGGCAACTGGAGATCATCGCCAGCCCTTATTACCACCCGATCCTGCCGCTCCTGGTCGACAACAGCGCGGCCCGCCGGCCCAGTCCGGGCTTGCCGCTGCCCAACCTGCGCTTCGCCGCCCCGGAAGACGCTGCGGCGCAACTGGCGATGGCCGTCCAGGCCCATACCGCCCATTTCGGCGCCCCGCCACGCGGTCTGTGGCCGTCGGAGGGCGCGGTCTCGGTGGAGACGGTGCCCCTGATCGCCGCCGCCGGCTTCTCTTGGTTGGCCAGCGACGAGGTGCTCCTTGGGCGCAGCCTGGGCCGGCCCTTCACGCGCGATGGGAACAGTATGATCACCAACCCGCGCGCCCTCTACCAGCCCTACCGCCTGATGGCCGGCACTGAGATCGGCCCCTGGATCATCTTCCGCGACCACGAGCTGGCCGACCGCATCGGCTTCCTGTATAAGTATCTGCCCGGCCGGCAGGCGGCTGAGGACATGATCTACCGCCTGCTGGAGATCCGGCACCGCCTGGACGACCCTGGCAATCCGTACCTGGTGAGCATCATCCTTGACGGCGAGAACTGCTGGGAGTATTACGAGCACAACGGCGACGTTTTCCTGGATGCCTTCTACGGGATGCTTTCGGAACGCGAGGAGCTGAAGACGGTCACGGTGAGCGAATACCTGGCCGAGCATCGCCCGGCGGGGACGTTGGCCAAACTGGTCACCGGCTCCTGGATTGCCGGCGACCTGACCACCTGGATCGGGGACCCCGAGCATAACCGGGCCTGGGAAGCGCTGGCCCGCACGCGCGCCCACCTGGCGCAGGCCGCGGCGGCAGGCGCGGATGAGCAGGGTCTGGCCACGGCCTGGCGGGCGCTGCACGCGGCCGAAGGCAGCGACTGGTTCTGGTGGTACTCGCACCGTAATCGCTCCGACCAGGATGCGATCTTTGACGAACTCTTCCGGCATGACCTGGCGGCAGTTTACGAAGCGCTGGGGCAAGAGACGCCGGCCTGGCTCGAGCAGCCGATCCGCGAGGCGCTGGCGCGGCCCGAAGGGCAGCCAGCCGCCGGCTACATCACACCCGCGCTCACGGCCGCACCCTATCCGGGCGAGGAGTGGTCGCTGGCCGCGGTGGTGCAGCCGAGCCTGGCCTCGACCGGCGCCATGCAGCGCTCCGATACGCACGTCGAGCGCCTGTTTGCCGGTCACGACCAACATAGCCTGTACCTGCGCCTGGACCTGCGCGATCGTCTGGAGAATTACGAAGTGGCGATCTACCTGGGGTGCGTGCCGGGGCAGCCGGTCAACCAGCGGGTGCGTGGGCGCCTGCCAGACCCCGACCAGGCGGCGGGGACGCCGGCCAACCTGGCGCTGGGCTGGGAGATCCAACATATGCCGGGCCAACCGGCGCCCTTCCTTTACCGGGCGGCCGGGCATGACCAGTGGCAATCGGTGCAGCCGCTGGTCGCGGGCCTGGGGGAGAAGGTGCTGGAAGTGGCCGTTCCGCTGGCGACTTTGGGGCTGGAGCAGGGCCAGGAGCTGTGCCTGCTGGCGACCCTGGCCCAGCGTGGGACGATAGTGGCGCAACTGCCCGAGCGCGGCATGCATACGGTCACGTTGCGGAGGTTCGAGCGCGGGTAGGGGATGCGCAAGAGATTTTGCTAGATCATGGATTGTGAGCAGGAATGGTTTCCTGGACGGGCTTTGATTGACGATATGACAGTATGACAATATGACGGGTGGGACGGATCGGACGGGTCGGACAAACATGGTTAGCGGGCCACGCGGTAGTAGGTCGTTGGGCGGCCTGGGCCAGGTAAGTCTGGGCCAGGGATGGTCTCGACGAGACCAAGAGTGACTAATTGGGCGAGCCGAGCCGCAACCTCGTTGGGCGTGCGGTCAGCCAGGCCGCGGTAAACGTCGCGGGCGGTAGCGCCGGCCGGGCCGTGCTTCTCGATCTGGCGCAGGATACGCGCGTCCAGGTCGCCGGACGCGGCGCGGCCGGCAGCGAGGGCGCGGTGGAGACTGGCGCGCCAGGCTTCGACGATGGATTGAGCGCGGGCGAGGTGGGGCAGGGTGATGGTGGGGCCGAGGGCCGGTCTGTTCTCTGGCGGGGGGATCTCCT
>JADGQF010000145.1 GCA_017882045.1 Anaerolineales bacterium | reverse complement strand
AGCGAGCTGCCGTCGGTGTGCAGGCCGCAGATGACCACGTCGGCGCCGGCTTCGGCCAGCGCCAGACGGGCCTGCTTGCCTAGGCCACGCGCCCCGCCCGTCACCAGGGCCACTTTCCCCGAAAGGTCAAACATCTTCGTTACGTGCATGATTCTTCCTCCTGGAACCAATTGAAAAATCACTAACTGGCGCTGGTAGAGTCAGTCGCCGTGATGCTCATCAATGGCCTGCCGTACCAGCTCCTGTGTGGCCTCGATGTGCCTCACGAGCAGCCGCCGCGACGTGGACACGTCGCGGTTCTCTATCGCATTCAGAATCTGCTCGTGTGCCATCTGGACGGCCTTTTGATCCTTCGCTGTATAGCGTGGATCGCTTAGCGTCGCCTGGTACATCTGCCACAGTATGTCCTGCAGTTTTACCAACACGCGATTGCCGGTCAGAGCAAACACCTGGCGATGGAAGTCCAAATCCTCCTGGAGGAATCCTTCGCCCTTAGCCACTTTGACCTTCATCGCCTGGACCAAACTACGAAGGCGCTGTAGCACGTCGTCGTTCAGATTGGCAATCGCTTGTTCGATGCTGCCCGCCTCCAGGTACTTGCGGACGTCCAGGATCTCGTAGAGGTCATGCACATCGAGACGCAGGCTATACGTCAGGTTCTCCATAGCGGCGTCCATTCTGAAGCTGCCCACATAGCGCCCTGCTCCCCTGCGCGTTTGGATCACTCCGACCGATTCCAAGCCGCGCATCGCCTCGCGGACGACGGTGCGACTGACCCCAAGCTGTTCAGCCAATTGGTTTTCGGATGGCAGTGGATCCCCAGGCTGGAGGTGGCCCTCGACGATGTACTCCTTGACGTTCTCTTGCACCTGACTATAGATGGAGGGGAAGTCGACACGCCTGATTGTCGGCATAGTTGGCTCCGTAGTATCGAGAAGCGCCAGGATCGAAGCTGACATGTCACATGTCACATGTCACATGTCACACCTCACATGTCATATATGTTGTATCACAGCCCGAGTTGAAAGTTAAGAGTTGACGGCAAAACACACGGCCGTTTAGAGCAGCGCACACTGCAGAGCCCAACTGCGCTCAACGTCTACTTGGACTGGCCGGGGGTCGCTCAGGTGCTACGCCATACTTGCCGCCGGGTCATCGTCAGTACCGGCCTGGTTGAGTCTGAAACGACCTATGGCATCACCAGCCTGACCCGTGATCTGGCCGGCCCCAAACTGGTAGAACGCTTCTGGCGCGGCCATTGGACCATCGAGAACCGGCTGCACTACGTGCGGGACGAGACCCTGTGCGAAGACGGCTGCCAGGTACATACTGGCACTGCGCCCCAAGTTCTGGCAACGCTGCGCAATGGCATTCTGAGCTTGCTTCGCTATCATGGTTGGAGCAACATCGCCGAAGCAAACCGGCGCTACGCGGCCGGCCCGCAAAAAGCGCTGCAACTACTGGGCGGGTTCACAACATGAAATCACCCTGCGTCCGCTTACCCGCCGCGGCGGCAAACGGATTGCCGGACTGCGGGTTTGGCATGTATAATCAGCCTGTTCGTTAACCGAACGAGAACCGAACGAGCTTTCTGGCGCTATGGAGGCATCTGCGATGCGGCCCGTTGCACGGCTTTCCGAGTTGAACGACATAGACCTGGTTGTGGATTCGATCAAAGCCCGCCTGGCCGAAATTGCTGAGGGGCTGAAGGAGCCGGCGGCGCTGCGTTCGGCCCGGACGGCGCTGGCCGGCGTGGAGGCCGAAGTCGCTGCGCTCCGTGTCCGCCAGCAAGATTGCGAGCTTCGCCAAAAAACCGCGGACGAGAAACTGGCGCACAATGAAAAGCGGCTCTATGGCGGCCAGGTGCACATCCCTAAGGAACTGCAGGACCTGCAAGCCGAGGTAGGGCAGTCGCGCCGGCAGCGTAGCCAGGCAGAGGACGAGTTGTTGGAGACCATGGTCGCCGCTGAGGCGGCCGAGGAAAAACGGGCCGCCGCCCAAAAGACGCTGGATGCGCTGGTTGCTGAGTGGGCAACCCGTCAGGTTGAACTGCGGACCGGGCAGGCGAAGCTGAAGAAGCGCTTGGAAACCGAACTGGCTCGCCAGGCGGCAGCGCGCGCGCGGGCGCCATCCCAACTCCTGCTCATGTATGACACGCTACGCGTGCGCAAGAACGGCCGGGCTGTGGCGACGTTGCTGGACAACGAGGTTTGCAGCGAATGCAAAGTAGCGGTATCGCCGACCAAGGCTTTTGCCCTCCGGGACGGCGACGAGCTGGTGTATTGTGAGAACTGCGGCCGGTTGCTCTTCGGAGAGTGATTCTCAAGAAGCACGCCTGAACGAACAACCCCAGATAGCCGGCCAGGGAGGAGCATCACGTGGAACGCAGAATGTGGATCGCCGTGGTCGCAGCTGTGGCCCTTGTGGCCACTTTCTTGACCGCACTTGGCGCCAATGCCGCGCCCCCGCCTCTGGGTGGCGGGGCACATCCGGGCACACGCGGCTCCTCTGCCCAGGAGCCTATCTTAGTGATCCTCGTGGAGTTTACCGGTACCAATGTTTTCACTTGGACGGCTCCCGTCACCCCATCGGACCCGGCCAGTGGATCGCAATGGGACCCCCTGGGCAAAAATTGATCCCGCCGGTGCCTTCGTTGACCCAGCGGGCGCGTTCGTGCCCGGCGACTGTACCAACATAATCAGCCAGACCCAGCAGTTTACCTACACAGGACCGCTCCACAACAGGATCGAACGGCCGCGCAGCGCCGCAGACGTTTCGGGCGACAGCATCTGGACCCTGGATTTCTCGAGGGATTGGTTTAAGAGCTACCTCTTCGGCAGCGGCGTCGTGATCAGCTACACACGGGGGGACGCCTCCCCCGTATACGAGAGCTTTACCAGGAAATCGCTCACGGACTATTACCGTGACGCCTCGAACGGGGCCTACACTGTCAACGGCGACGTGTTCGGCTGGGTCGATCTGCCGCACTCCACCTGGTACTACGGAGCAGACCGATGCCCGGGAGGCAAGTCCGGCGGCACGGACACAGATGGCGGGATCCCCGGCGCAGGCAGCCCGGCCCAGTTGGTGCGGGATTCTTTGCAAGCCCTAAACGCGATAAGCAAGACCATACCCGGCGGTTTTGATTGGAACAAGTATGACGCAAACGGCGATGGCATAATCGACCGCCTGTGGATCATCCACGCCGGATATGGCGAGGAAGAGGACGGCAGCCTGTTGAACCGTATGCCCATCAAGGACTCCTTCTATGGCGAGGCCGCGCTCCTGTCTCAGTCTTCAAGCCTCAATCCGCCCTTTCCCGTCGCCCCCGGCCTGGCAGCCGCCCAGTATATCATCTCAGCCGAAAACAGTGGTATCGGGTTGGCTGCCCATCTGTATGGCCTGAGCGCCGGTGGCACTGATCTGGCGGTCAGCAGCGAGGGAGCGCCCTCGGCCGATTTCTGGACGGCGATGGGCGATTATTGGACCGGCTACCCGCTGGGGTTTCAAGCACCGGCTATGGATCCCTGGCACCTGGATAATTGGGGCTGGCTGAGCCCGCTCGTCATAACCAACACTACCAGGGTCTACACGGTCACCCTGGGCCAGGCCAGTCGCTTCACCGATACCACTGCCCCCGGCCCCGACCAAGTATATCGGGGGGTGAAAACCGCATTGTTCCCCGGCCACGCGCCGCTGCCCGCGCCCCTTTGGGAGGGGAAGCATTACTGGTGGGGAGGCAGTCAAGACCTGGCCGATGCCACAATGACCAGCCGGCAGGCGGTCACGATCCCAGCGAACGGCGCCACCCTGAGTTTCGAGACAGCCTACGCCATCGAGAGCGGTTACGACTTCATGTGGGTCCAGGTTTCAATCGATGGTAACAGCTGGAGCACGCTCAAAAACGCAGATACCACGTGCGCGCACTGGGCGAGCTGGATCGGCGGCCAGAAAGGCATGGAGCAGCAATGCGGTTCAGCGGCGAGAGCGCCGCATTCCCTCATCCGCACGCCGAGAGCTTTGATCTGAGCGCCTATAAGGGCCGCTCCGTCTGGCTGCGCTTCTGGTATATGACCGACTGGAACACCACCTTGCAGGGCCCGTTCGTCGACAACGTGAGGGTGACTGCCGGACAGGCATTGCTGTTCGTGGACAACGCGGAGGCCGGCGCCGGCAAGTGGACCTATACCTCGCCCTGGGCCTACAGCGACGGCACGACGCCTTTGAGCCAGAACTACTACCTGCAATGGCGCAACCTCAACCCGAACGGGGGGTATGACGCCGCCTTGGGCGACGCCCGCTTCCGCTACGGTCCCGCTAACAGCGGGCTTCTGGTCTGGTATAACAACAATCAGCTTTACGATCACATGTTTGACTATCCGGCCGTGGGCGCAAAGGGCCGTCTTCTGGTAATTGACTTGCACCCCGACCCCTATCGGGAGGCGGCGATGGTGGTTCAGGATTACAACAATGAAAGCAGCAACCTGGCCCATCGCGCTCTGATGCGCGACGCACCCTTCACTCTGGCTGACACCGTCGGTTTCACAATGACCAACACTTACGTGGATCGCTCCTATACGGCAAGCTTTGCCGGCCGGCCGGCGGTTAAGGAGTTCAACGACGCCTACGGTTACAATCCGGGCGCCGAGTTTGTGCCCGGGAGCCTGGGTTGGCAGCCGACCCTGCGTTGGATGACGAGGCAATGGGATGCCGGCGCACTGGTGCCGTCGCAAGCCCGCTACAGCGTCAAGGCGCCCACTTACACGGGCGATCTACACTTCCTCTTCGATTGCGCCCTGACCACGGACGGTCATGTAGGGTGCTTTGGGGGGCCCGGTCCCAACGGTGGACTGGGATACGATGGCGGCAATGGCAATCCGGGAGACGTGAACGGCCAGTATGGCTGGCACGTGCGGCTTTTGCAGGAAGGGCTCGATCACACCTGGGCGAAGGTCGTCGTCTGGAACGATACTGCGTATGAGGCTTCGTATACGCCGGCCTCGATCGACCGGCCGGGTGGCCATCTCGTGACTTACAGCCTGGCCCTGCGCAATGATAACTATGATCGCCTGGCCGAGACGCACGTTTTCACCTACACGTTGGATCCGGCCCTGACCTACGTCGATTGCCGGCTGGCGCTCGGCGACACGCCGCCGGTTGAGCAGACCTGCGAACCCGTCGTGAATGGGGCAGCGCGCATCTGGTCTGTCACGCTCCTGCCGGGCGTGAGTGCAACTTTCGTGATGACGGCGAGCGTCGACGTGGCCTGGGGCGCCGCCGGTACCCTGAACACCGTTCTCACTCACGCCGATAGCGCCAACCCGGTGGCGACACAGGCCTTTCTCACTGAGATCAGGGAGATCAGGCCCTATGTGATATACATGCCATTACTGCATTAGACAAGGACTGTGCACAGTCCTTGTGCACAGTCCTTGTCGACAGGGCCAAACCATGAGGAGAGAATTCGGGTGGTTATGGAGCGCCTCTGCCTGTCACAGCCCGACCTGGCGGAATAGCGACTGCACGATCTGCAGCAGGAACAAGGCAATGATCGGCGACAGGTCGAGGCCTCCCATATTCGGCATGAGCCGGCGGATTGGGTTCAATATGGGCGATACGATGCTGTGGACGGTGCCCAGGATATCGAGGACCCAATTGGGCAGGCGCAGCCGAGCAACCACGAGCCAGCTCCCGATCACATCGACCAGTATCAAGATATAAAGAATGGTGAATATGCTGTTGATAATAGTGCCGATTAAGCTCACTTGTCTTCCATCTCCCCCAAGGCTTTCGACCTTTGATAGGCTGCCCACACCGCCTTGGAAATGACAGTGCGCAGGCCGCCCTTCTCCAACTGATACAACGCCGCGGCGGAAGTCCCGCCGGGCGAGGTGACCCGGTTACGCAGTTCGGTGGGGTGGAGCCCCGTTTCGCGTGCCATCGCGGCCGCGCCTTCGATGGTCTGCACCACCAGTTCCTGGGCAATGCGGCGGCTGAACCCCATGTGCACGCCGGCGTCAATCAGTGCTTCCATAAACAGGAAGACGTAGGCCGGGCCGGTGCCGCTCAGGGCGGTGGCCATGTCCAGGTAGCCCTCGTCGCCGACGTAGATCTCTTTGCCCAGCGCGCCCAGGATGGCCTGCGCCTGGCGGCGCGCGTGTTCGTCCACGCACTCGGTCGCAGTCCAGACCGTCATCCCCAGGCCGATCTGCGCCGGTGTGTTCGGCATGGCGCGCACGATCGCCTGGACGCCCAGGTCACGTCGGATGATATTGATGCTCATCCCGGCCACGATGCTGATCACGAGCGTCTCGGGCGCCAGGCGACCGTTGATCTCGGCCATCACCTTAGGCAGGATCTGCGGCTTGACGCTCAGAATGAGGATCCGACCGGCTGCCGCTGCCTTGGCGTTGTCGGTTGTCGTGCGCACACCGTAGCGACCGTGCAGTTCCTGGCCGCGCTCGACGCGCGGCCCGCTGGCGGTGATGTGTGCGGGGTCGACCAGGTTGTGGGCAAGGATACCTTTGACCATGGCCTCGGCCATCGCGCCGGAGCCGATGAAGCTCAGGGTAGTACCGGTTAACATGCGACTCCTACTTTATTCTGCATGATGCTCGTTCGCCAAAAATCGCGCGCCCGATCCGCACAATAGTTGCGCCCTCTTCAATGGCGACCGCGAAATCGTCGCTCATTCCCATGGAAAGGTGACGCCAATCGGCCCCAGGGAAGCGGCCGGCCAGGTCAAACAGCAGGGCGCGCAGCGCCGCGAAAACGGGGCGCACCTCTTCCGGATCCTCGGCGACCGGGGCAACCGTCATCAGGCCCTGGAGTTTCAGCGCGGGCAATGCAAGGATGCTCTCGACCGCCCCGGGTAGGTCCGCCGGGGCATAGCCAAACTTGCTCTCCTCGGCCGCAATGTT
Source organism: Anaerolineales bacterium (assembly GCA_017882045.1). Taxonomy (GTDB): domain Bacteria; phylum Chloroflexota; class Anaerolineae; order CG2-30-64-16; family CG2-30-64-16; genus JADGQF01. The sequence continues at coordinate 4,861 of JADGQF010000145.1, read as the reverse complement.
GACCTCGAGCAGGATCGGCAGGGCGCGCCCGGCCGCGGCGCAGAAGGCGCTGAGGCGGCGGGCGAGCTTCTCGCTGTCCACCGAATGCAGCAGCGCTGCCCATGGCAGCACCTGGGCGGCCTTGCGGCTCTGCAGATGACCGATCATGTGCCACTCCGGCATGGCCGCCGCACTGCCCAGGTTCGCCGTCAACCAGCTTTCCACGGCGATGGTCTTGGGCAGGGCCTCTTCGACCCGATTTTCGCCGAACGCGCGCAAGCCGGCCTCGTAAGCCGCCGTTACAAGCTCCGCCGGGTGCTCTTTGGTCACACCCAGCAGGGTGATATCAGCCGCGTCTCGCCCCGCTCGCCTTGCGGCCGCGGCAATCTGCTCGCGCAGCGCGCCGATGCGCTCGGCCAGCTCCGCCCTGGTGAGCCCCTCCGTGTCTGCCAAAACGCTTGTATCCATCAAGCTCGCCGCCCTCGTCGCCCTCGTGGGCCCAACCATATCACTCACATAGCTCCATTATAGCGCCAAAGTGCCCGGTCCGCCCGTGTTCGGCGCGGTGCGAGTAGAAATCCGGGGTGTGGCAGGCCGTGCAGAGCTCGGCCGTCTCGATCTGGCGCACGCCCTCATCACTGAGCCAGCGCCGGTTGGCGGCCCACAGGTCGAAGTGGCGCCTGCCTGACGGGCGCTGTGGCAGGAGCAGTTCGGGATGGGCGAACGTCGTCTGCACGGCAGCCTCCACCTCGGCGCCCACTTCGTAGCAACACGGGCCGATGCTGGGTCCGATGGCCGCGACCAACTCCGCCGGGCGGCTGCCATAGGCCTGCGTCATCGCCGCGAGCGTGCCTTTGACAATCCCCTGGACGGTGCCACGCCAGCCGCTATGGATCACCGCTATGGCATGGTGCGGCGGATCGTAAATCAGCACCGGCGTGCAGTCGGCGTAACGCAGCAGGAGCGGCACGCCTGGCCGGTCGGTAATGAGCGCGTCGTAGCCGGCGCAAACGCGCCCGCGGTCGTTCTCGTCCACCCGGCACACATTGGCCGTGTGGCGCTGGTTGGGGCTGACCACGTGCTCGCGCTGCATCCCCAGCGCCGCGCAGACGCGGCGGATGTTTTCATCCACGGCCAGTGGATCGTCGCCGAGGCCGTTGCTGAGATTGAGCGTGTGGTAGGGCGCAGCGCTGACGCCACCGTGCCGGGTGGTCACCGCGTGACGCAGCTCGGCGAAAGCCTCCAGCGAAGGGAAGGTGTAGTAGGCGAGGCCGTTAGGTTGGTGACGGTCCAAGAAAACCTCGATGATAAGGTGAACAGTTTCAGGACACCAGAGCGCACTCATCCAGCGGGATGGACTCGCTGTCGCCGGCCCGCAGGCTGAAATCGCAAATCGACCAGGGCAAGAAATCGCCGCGGGCGCGTTCACCCGCGAACTCGGCAGCTTGCAGGCCGTGACGGGCCAGGGCGTCATGGAAAGCCCGGATGCTGAGCTCGGGCATGTCGAGCAGGACCGGGGCCAGGCGGCGGTCGCCGCGGGACAAGACGGCCTGGACCTCGGCCCAGCCGGGCGAATCCGCGTGCACTGCCACCTGGTGCTTTCCCAGCGCGCGTTTGAGCGCATTCTGGCGCGCTTGCATGGTCTTGACCGGGGTCATTTCCACGCGCTCGAAAGACGTATGGGCCTTGGGTACAAAGGGCGTGGCGTTGATGGTGATGTTCCGCCGGAACAGCGCCTTGGCCTTCAAGGTCAGGTCCACGATGGCCTGGATATCCTCGTCGGTCTCGCTGGGATGGCCGACCATGAAGTATAGCTTGAGCTGTGGAAAACCCAGGCTCTGCGCCAGCTCAACCGCTGCCAGCAGGTCGGTGTCGCTCTGGCGCTTGTTAATGAACTGGCGCAGACGCTGGCTGCCGGCCTCCGGAGCAATGGTCAACGTCTGGGTGCCGCTGGCGGCCATGGCTCGCACGAGGGGCACGCTGATCGGGTCGGTGCGCATGGAGCTTACGCTGATACGCGCGCCCATGGTTCGCAGCTCGTTCGCCAGGTCGTCAATACGACTGTGATCGGACACAGCAGCGGACACCAAACCGATGCCCAACCCGCCCGGCGCGCTTTCGCCCTTGGTCGCCCCGGCGGCTGCCGCCCGTTCGCCGCGATGGTAGCCCGGAGCGCCGCTCCCGGCTTTGCCGGCGGGCCGGGCCTCGGAGACAGGCGAGGAGGCAAGAGCCTGGCGCGCCCAATTCAGGATACGTTCCAGGGGCTGCTCTCGGGCCGGGCGATAGGCCGCGCCGGCCAGGCAGAAGCGGCAGCCCCGGCCGCAGCCGCGTGCGATCTCTATCAGGTGCATACCGCCGAACTCCGTATCCGGCGTATGCAGGCTGGAGACCGGCTCCAGATTCTCGACATCCTTTACCCACAAGCGGCGAACGCGGCGCCCTCCCGGTGTGGGTTCCACGCGCGACGGCACGTAGACGCCGGGCAGCGCATCCAGCGCAGCCAACACGCGCGCGCGGGGCTCTTCCCGGCCCTCGAACAGGAGCGCGGCGAGCGGGTCCACGATCTCCTCACCCTCGCCGATGATCAGCGCATCAAAAAAGGGCGCCAGCGGCTCCGGGTTCATGGTTATCCCCGGCCCGCCGGCGATCAACAGTGGCCAATCCTCTTCGGCGCGACGGTCGCGGGCGAGCGGCGGAACGCCTGCCTGCTTGAGCATCGCCACGACGTTGAAATAGTCCATCTCAAACGAGACGGTGAAGGCCCAAACATCGAAGGCGGCCAGGTCGGTGCCTGATTCGAGCGAGAGCAACGGTACGTCGGCTGCCGCGCTCGCGGCGTCCCAGAAGACGCGCTCGCAAACCACGTCGGGACGGCGGTTGAAGGCGCGATAGAGGATCTGCAATGCCAGGCTGGACATGCCAACATAATATGTGTTTGGGAAGGCGAGGGCGACCCTGAGCTTGCCTCCGTGATCTTTGTAGACCGTCCCGGTCTCGCGACTCAACACATCCCTGCCGGCCGCGATCTGTTTCCATGTCAAGGTAAGTTCACTCTCCAGATTTCCAGGCGTTGGCGCCAGGCATCGGGGAACCAGCCCCAGTCCTCGAGTGTAGTCACCACCATCGAGCCGGCCTCGCGCACGGCGTACCATACGCGCAAGGGCAGGTAGATGCGGCTGGTCTCGGTACTGGTCGGGCTGGTCACCACCTGCACGCCCGCGTGCTGGAAGAACCAGCGGGCGCGGAAAACGTGCAATGGGTGGCTGACCAGGATCGCCGAACGCCAGCCGTTCTCGGCCATCACTGCCGCGGCCGCGCGTGCATCTTCGGCGGTGTTGGCCGTGCCATCGGCGAGAAAGACCCGCTCCCGCGGCACGCCCTGTTCGACGGCATCCTCGCGGCAGACGGCCGCGGCCGAGAGGCGCTCGTTCTTGAATCCACCGCTACAAATGATAAATGGCGCATAGCCCTGGTGCCAGAGCGCCACCGCGTGCCCGGTGCGGCTGGACAGGTCGGGGCCCGGCTGGCCGTCGGGCTGAACGCGTGCTCCCAGCACCACGATAACGTCAGCCGAACGGACATCGTCCTTTTGGCCGAGGCGATCGACCTGCCAGGCCAGCAGGGCGATGCCGGCGACGCTGAATAAGGCCGTACCGGCCATCAGCAGACCCGCGCCGCGGACCAGCCGCCGAAACAAGCGCTTCATGGGGAGGAAGTATAACATAAGGTCCGGGTTCGATCCTAGATGTGAGAGGCCCGCGGATACCGCTGAGGTTTCCGGCTCACTTCTCGACCGGGAAGGTGAGTATCCTGGCGATCAGAGCGCGCACGTGTTGCAGGGTCTCGCCAGGGATCGGCTCGAGGTACTCGGCATTGCGCACGTGCCAGTCCAGGCTTTTGAGTTGCTCGACGAGGATTGCACCGGTAGTTTTGGCCTGGTTAGGCAGCCAGACCGCGAATGGGTCGTCACGGATGGTGTTAGTGATCGGACAACAGATGATCAACCGGGTCTTTTCGTTGAAGGCCGCAGGCGAAATCACGAGCGCCGGTCGCCTGCCCGCCTGCTCGTGTCCGGCCTGCGGATCGAATGATAATCGGATGACGTCCCCGGCCTTCGGAACATAGTCCTTGGCCATCACCAGGTCTCATGGCCCATGGGCTTGCCCCAGTCGTCCTCCTCGAATTTCGTCCCTTCGGGGACCTGGGCCAGTAACTCCTCCAGTGTCGGGAACGTCTTTTTGACAGGCTTCGCGCAGAGCACGCCATCGATCACGCTCAGTTCGATGGCCGTATTGGGCTCAAGCCCCAATTGCTGCACGACCGTGCGAGGAATACGTAAAGCCAGGCTGTTCCCCCACTGCTTGGCATGAGTTATCATTGCGTTCTCCGAGACCGTTCAGGATCGTATATACAATAATGATACATCGCTGTTTGTGGTTTGTCAACACGCGGAATACTGCCACGACTGATTCCACTCTTGAGTGGCTCGTCATGTCCGACAGGGGGTCCCAGCCACTTGTCACATCATGCAGGTATTAAGACGCCAGTAAGGGCTTGGGGCCGCACCCGGCCTTATACTCCGCGGCTTTCTCGTTGGGAACAACCACTACGTCTACCAGCGCTCCCAGCGCTTCGGCGTATTTGCGCACCATTGTCAGGCTCTGGTTGACGTAGGATGGGTCTTCCAGGCGTGCGATGGCCTGTTGATGAGTGCCTAAGTAGGTAGTCAAAAGTGACTTCAAGAATGTCAGGCAGTGACTGCAGCCTGGGCTTGGCGGGCCACGAACGAGTTGATCAGGCGCAGAATGGTCTGCGGGGTCAAGCTGGCAAAGTGCCGACGCAGGGCGGCATCCAACTCAGCCAGTACCTTGAAGCTGCGATT
>JADGQF010000404.1 GCA_017882045.1 Anaerolineales bacterium | reverse complement strand
ACGAGCGGTTGCACCAACTGGGTGAACTAACGCCAGACCTGGATGCGACCCAGGTGCCGCGGATTTTGCAGATCGATGCCATCTGGTTCACGCAACTCTACCTAATTCACTCCTTGTATTCCTACAAGTAAGGCAGTATAATATCGTCGCTCTACAGAGTAAGTTGCGCGGGATCGCCTTCGGCACCAACTGTGAGGGGAAGATTGGGCGCAAGGTCCTCACGCGAGGCCATCATCGTACCGGTCAGCATGGTCGTCGTTCTGGCCGCTCTCGCCATCGTCTCGTCCAGCCTGAGGCTGGCCCACTTGCCGGCCCAGGCTTCCTCCCGGGGCGCCGGCGACTTCCGGCCGCTATCGGACCAACCCAGCGAGTTTCAGTTCCTCTACAAGGGGGGAGACCGGCCCGTCCAGGTCCTGCTTGACACGAACCCGGCCGGTTCCGCCGGCTTCCGCGTCTATAATGACCAGCAATGGCAGGTCCTGGCAGCCGGCGATCAGACTGCCGTTCCGCTGGGCGCGGGCACGCCCGACCCGAGCGCGCCCAACGCGCTGTCCTGGCAGGGCAGCGCGCCGGAAGCCGGCCTGTATCACCTGCAGGTGTTCCGGCTTTCGCAGCCGGCGGCGTTCTGGATCACGTTGCTCGGCGCCGGGGCCGGCGACCTGCTGCCTGGCTCCCAGCCCACGCACTCGCCGCAGGCAGCGGCGCCAGGCTCCGTGCCCGTTCCCACGCCGGTCCCGGCTCCGCCCGAGCCAACGGCATCGGCGACCGGCGCTGTGTCAAGTCTGGGTGGTCGGCCAACCACCGGTGGACAGCCGACCGGCGGGGCGTCGCCCGGCGTCACCCAGCGCACGCCGGGCGCGGCGACCACTCTTGCGAAACCGGCCACTGCCGGTCTGCCCGGCGGCAAGCAGCGCGCCCTGACCGGCGCCGGCAACTTCAACATTATTTCCGACCAACCGATGGAGTTCGACTTTCACTACCTGGGCGGCAACGCGCTCGTCAAGGTCATGGTGGAGGCCAAACCCGCCGGTTCCGTGGCCTTCAACGTCTATACCGAGAACCAATGGGCCTTGCTGGCCGGCGGCGACCTGACCGTCGAGCCCATCGGGCGGGGCACTGCCAACCCGCATGAGCCCGGTTCGCTCTTCTGGCAAGGCGCCTCGCAGTCGTCAGGCCTTTATCATATACAGGTGGCCCGGGTCTCCAGGCCGGCCTCCTTCTGGATCGCCCTCTCCGGACCGGGCGCCAACGAGCTAATTTCGCTCTCCCCGCTCGCGCAAGAGCCCTGACCCCATCTGCCATCCCCGCCTGCGCGCGCCGCATCCGCGGCCGCCGTCTGACCGGCAACCCCGAATTCCCGCGCGACCCTTGACAAACAATGGGTGCATGGTATTGAGTAGAATAGCAATATTTAAATTAGATAAATCTTACTGTTCCCAAGTATGCCATTTTCCTGCGGTCCTCACGTGCGTGGTAACCATCAATGGCGCGGCGCAGGTCAAAGCGCGAGACCAGGCGGTCGTGCTCAAGCCGGGCGAGAGCACCTACATCCTCCCCAATCAACCGCCACGGGCGCCCTTCTGCGCCGACTTGACGGAGGTGCGAGACTGGTTGTTCCAGATGCGCGGGACGCAACCCGCCAGCGACCTGGGTTCGCTGGCCGTCAAGTGGCTGCAAAAGCCCTGCGCCACTCCCACGGGCGCGCTCGCTGCGGCGTCGTCAACGGCCGTTCCGAGTAGCACTACTGCAGCCGCGGCTGCCCCGGCCACGTCTGCCACGGCTGCCCTCTCACTGTCCGCGTCCGCGGCGCCCAGCGCCACGCTCGCCCTGCGCCCGGTCACGCCAACCAACGCCGCGGCCGGCCCCCTGCCGCCGGGTGGAGCGCACTGCATTCATGGCGTGCAGGAGCAGCAGCCCGTCGGAGGTCACCGACTACTCGGCTACGGTCGTCAGATGACGGTAAAGGGCAAAGCCGCTGAGCCCGATACTGATTGCGAAGAACAGCAACAGGAGCAGAGTGAACCGGGCGCGTGACCTTAGCCTGGAATATGCGTGCATATTAGAACTCATCGCGGCATGGTTATCTGGCGGACTCAGTTGTGGTTGCGCTAGACGTCAGACGTGCGCCTGAGTCTACAGCGCGCGCCCCCGTCGCCCCGTGAGGTCGCCTACATTGGGAATAGCCGGTGTTTTCAGAATATCCGTGCGCCTGTCGCTGCTGCTGGCCGGTCTGTTGTCGCGACTATGTGACGCGCGTCATAGTAGGCTGGATTAACCTGCGCGATACTATATGCAAGAAACACTATATATCGTGAGACGCATATGGGCATCTATCAAGATCAGGCCAATCTACTCAAAGTCATGGCGCACCCGGTGCGGCTGCGCATGCTGGACATCTTGTGCCGTGACAGCGAGTGCGTGTGTCACCTGTCGGCCGCCCTCGACAAGCGCCGGAGAGCCCGCTCGCTAGAGACCGCTCGCTAGAAACCGCTCGCTAGAAACCAAGGAGATGGACCAGATGAGCATGACCGAGGCTTCGGCCGGTTACTTCGAAAAGATGGCAGGGGAATGGGACCGTCTGCGGGCCGGCTACTTCCAGGAAGACCTGCGCGAGGCCGCGCTCGCCCGGGCCTATCTGCGTCCCGAAATGGTGGTGGCGGACGTGGGCAGCGGCACCGGCTTCATGGCCGCCGGCCTGGCGCCGTTAGTCAAGCAGGTATATGCGCTGGACGGTTCGGAGGCAATGCTCGAGGTTGCCCGGGCCAACCTGCGCGCCTTCCCAAATGTGGTCTGCAAGGTGGCCGACGGCACGGCCTTACCGCTGGAAGACGGCAGCCTGGATGCGGTATTTGCCAACATGTACCTGCATCACTGCGCCGACCCGCTGGCCGCCATCCGGGAAATGGTGCGCGTGCTGCGGCCGGGTGGGCGGCTGGTGATCACGGACATGGAGAAGCACGACCACGAGTGGATGCGCCAGGAAATGGCCGACCAGTGGCTGGGCTTCGAGCGAAGCGAGCTGCGGGCCTGGCTGCGCGCGGCGGGGCTGGTGAACGTGATCGTGGACTGTGGGAACCAATCGTGCTGCGCGCAGGCGCCCGGTGCGCAGAGACATCCGCCGGATGTCCGCGTCGAAAGCAGGCCTGTCCCCGCTGACGATCGCCCCGTGGGCTCGCGCGTCACGCCGGGTACAGAGCCACTTCCGTGCCGACATCCCATCTCCTCGGACCATCTGCCAGGCCGATGTGTATGGAGTGTGAGGCGAAGCACGTGCTCAAGAGAACCCTGAAGAGCTTGCGGGGTCACCCTATCAGGGACGCCGGGGCGGTGTCAAGCCTGGAGGTGGCTCCAGGAAAGATGCCGGGGGGTTCGTCTTCCATCCAGGACGAAGACCGCCCGCGAAAACCCCGCAAACCGAAAGATGAAGAGCAGCGCCAAGGCACTCAAGGCCGAA
>JADGQF010000403.1 GCA_017882045.1 Anaerolineales bacterium | reverse complement strand
TTGGGCAGAGCGATCTCGGCGGCCAGCTTCTACCGTTTCTGGAGCATGTTGGCGCACTACCACGGCCAGGTTTGGAACGCGGCTGAGGCGGCGCGAGCGCTCGTCGTCAACGAATCCACTACCCGGCGCTATCTCGATCTGCTCGAGGGTGTATTCATGGTGCGCCAGTTGGCGCCGTGGTACGCCAATCTCGGCAAGCGCCAGGTCAAGTCGCCCAAGATCTACCTGCGCGACACGGGCTTGCTGCACCAACTGTTGGGCATCCGCACCGATCAGGAGTTGCTGCTGCACCCCAGGAGCGGCGCGTCGTGGGAGGGCTACGTAATCGAAGAGGTGATCAAAGCGGTCGCCCCGGACGAGGTCTACTTCTGGGCCACGCACGCAGGCGCGGAGTTGGACTTGCTGTTGATCAAGAACGGCCGCCGCCTGGGTGTGGAGTGCAAGCGCATGGACGCGCCGCGCCTGACGTCCTCGATGCGGATTGCGCTGGACGACCTGGCGCTGGACCACCTGACCGTGATCTACCCCGGCGACCGACCCTATCCCCTGGCCGACCGCGTGTCCGTCGTACCCTTGACGGCCATCGCGACGACCGGAGCGCAGGCGCTGGATCCATCATCACCGCACCTGACGTGAAGATCATCACCAGCAGGTATCGGTTCGATCTCGTAGATCATCACTTCATGCGCCTGCGGGGGCAGCTTTCACCCAATGAGCGCCTGCAGGCGATGCTGGCGGCGCGCGAGAATGGGTGGTAGGCGCCATGCGCGGCCGGCGCGCCCAGCGTTACCCCAACATTTCGCCCGAAGAGATCAATCTGAAGGTATCTGTCAATAGTCGGACGTCACTGTACCACCTCCCGGCGTCGACTCTACGCTTAGCAGCCCGCCGGCCAGTTTGGCCCGTTCGACCATGCCTACCAGACCCAGGTGCCCCTCCCGCAGCCAGGTCTCGACGTTGCACGGTTGGAAGCCGGGGCCGTCGTCACGCACCGCCAGTCTGACCTGCTCGACCCGGTCTCCAATCTTATGTCAATCTTGCTCGCGCGGCGAGCATGCTTGCGGATGTTGCTGAGCGCTTCCTGCACCACCCGGAAGATGGTCAGCTCCGCCACCGCCGGCAGACGGCGTTCGTCCCCGACCACCCGGCAGGCGACCCGCGCCGCAGGTAGATCCCCACCCAGGTCCTCAACCAGCGTCTGCACCGCGACCGGCAGCCCCAGGTCTTCCAGGATCAATGGCCGCAGATCGTTGCTCATCCGGCACACGTCGGCCACCGCCGACTTCGCGAGCGCTTGCAGCTCGTCCAGCCGGCGCTTCGCCGCGCCCGGATCGCGGATGATCTCGTTGCGGCAGAGCTCCAGGCGCTGCACCAGCCCCACCAAGTCCTGGACGGTCTCGTCGTGCAGCTCACGCGACAGCCGCTTCCGCTCATCCTCCTGGCCTTGCAGCACCTGGGCGCCGACAGCCCGCGCGTTCAGGACCTGCAACGGCGCGTCGATCAGAACCAGACCCTGGCGAGCAACGTCGAACAGGAGGTAGAGATCTCCAGCATCGTACCGGTGCAAGCGGCGCCCGACGAGGCTGTGGTCGAAGGGCGGCTGCTCAACGAGAGCCAGCGCGGCATGGATGGGCTGGTGGTCAGGCTGGAGGACAAAGCGGGCAACCCGCTGAGCGCGGTCGGGCCGGTCACCACCGGCCAGGGCGGCTATTATGCCCTGCGCCTGGGCCCAGACTTGCTGAAGCAGCTAGGCGCGGCCAGCCAGGGAGGCGTTTTTCTGGCCGTCCGCACGCCCGACGGCCAACTGGTCCAGCGGACGCCCCAGCCACTCCAGATCGACCCAGGCGCGCGCGTCAACCTGAGCGCGGCATTCACGCGCGCCGACCTTGGCGGCGGGCGAGTACAGCCCGACGGGCCGGTCGGTCCGAAGCCGGGCGGACCGGGCGGCGATACACCGAGCGGGCCGGTGGGTCCGAAGCCGGGCGGGACGCGTGGGGCGACGCCGGGTGGGAAACGCTCGGGCCGCATCAAGCCCGGGGGCGAGACTGGCAAGAGCTAGAACAGACTCAGCATCACTGCAATTGACCGTCAAACCAGGAATAACGGCGCGCTGATCCCCAGACGCATCGCTTGATGCGTCCGGGGATACTCAGTCTTTGTCGCCAACATCCTCCGTGCTCAGCGAGAGAACAGGCTGAGGACGAGTTGCGGCAGGTTTGCCAGGGCCGACGCGAGGTCGAACTGCTGAGAGCTTGCCTGGCCGCGGCTCAGGGTCACACTCTCAGTACCGCCGAGCGAGTCGTGCCAGGTACCCGACACGGCATCCCCACCGCGGTTCAATACGCCATCGAAATTCAGCGTGACCACGGCCCCTCCGCCCCGCGGCGTAAGGTGAGCCTGGAGATGCACGGTCCTTCCGCTGACACTGCTGCCAAACAGACTGCCGGTCAGCGCCCCCGGTCCTCTGTCAGGGGCGCCGAGGTCCAGGCTTCCCGTTAACGACGAACCCGACTCCGTTATCCGCACCGTCCATTCACGGCTGTCCGGCTGAGCGGCGCCGGTCCACTGGCCGCTCAGGTTGGCCTCACGCGGCTGCGGGGTAGCGGTCCGGCTAGGCGTTTCCGTCGGCCTAGGCGTCTTCAGCGGTCCCCTAGTACTACAACCGTAGATTTTCCGGTGGGCTGGCTGTTTGGTGCAAGGTCAGCCGCCACGCGGTCATTTGCCGTCGGTGATGGCTGTGGCGGGCCTGAAGGCGCTTGGCACGTCGCCAAAGCGACCAAGCCAGCCGCAACTCTCGAGAGCGGTAAGGTAGCGGCAACGCTATCTCCAGCAGACGGCGGACTTCCGGAACCGTTAGTTCGGCCAGGAAGGGCTCAGGCCCCCTTTTTTCTCCGTCGCTTTGCAGCGGACGGAGGCTAACCAGGCGTGAGCCATCATTGAGAGCGTAATATGGCGATACCAACTGTGCCAGTAACGCACTTCGTAGTCATCCAGACCGGTTTCGCCTTTGGCTTCCTCGATACACTGCTCGATGGTGTAGCGAGTGGAGGCCACCTGCGCCAGTTTCGCCAGCGGGATGTCGGCGGGCGCATTGGACAGGTAATAGGCGATCTCGGTGGGATCGCTGATCGAGCGACGGGCGATCAGCCAGGCGTCTGGTCCGGGCAACTTATCGCGGCTCTCGACCACCCGTTGGCAGGCCCAGTCGTACGTGATCAGCCCTTTCTCGCCCTCGGTCACCGCCAGCCGCTGCCAGCAACGCTCGGGCCAATTAGCCACCACTTCTTTCACGGTCGTCGCCGTCTCGGCATCGTCCGCCAGACGCACCTTCGTACGCGGGCGGCCACGCTCCTGCGGTTCGGGCTCGACCACCGCTGGACGTTGGCTCCAGACCGGGGTCGGCGTGCGGACGGTCAGCACGTACCAGCGAGCGTTGCGAGCGACCAGATCGCGCAGTTCAGTCGAATCGCCGTAAGCT
>JADGQF010000402.1 GCA_017882045.1 Anaerolineales bacterium | reverse complement strand
GGGTAACGTTTGTGCGTTCGTCTGGCTTTCTTTGGCACGGTTGCTTCACCTGATGCTTATAGTTTATGCGAACATCTGTTCTGATCTTAGCACACAGGGTGCCCTTTCGTCAAGAGCCAAACGCGTTCGTGCGTTAGCACCGGCCGGCACTGGGCCGGTGCTAACGCACGAACTGCTATAATGTGCCGGCGCCGGCTGGCTCTGCCCGGCCGCCCGCCACCAACCGTTGGAGACTGCTGATTGCGAAAAACTCTGAATTCGGGGGCCTTCCTCAGCGGTTCCGCTCAATACGGTTACGCTCAATGCGGTCACGCTCAATGCGGTCACGCATCATGTGGCGCCCTGCTGGCGTTCTCTGTGACGCTGGCGGCGTTCGTCCGAACCCTGCTGCCCGGTGTGGTGGGTGGTGATGCCGGAGAGCTGCAGTACGCCGGGCCGCTGCTGGCGTTGGCTCAGCCCCCCGGGGCGCCGCTCTACCTCAGCCTCGGCTACCTCTGGTCGCACCTGTTCCCCATCGGCTCGCTTGCCTTCCGCATGAACCTGCTGGCCGCGCTGAGTGGCGCGGCTGCCTGCGGCGTCGTCGCCTGGATGCTCGTCCGTCTTGGCCATGGCTTCTGGGTCCACCCTGGCCGTGCTCGCCTTGCTGGCAGTCCCCGCTTACGAATTTGCCCAGGGATATCCCGTGCGCAGGGCGGAGGCCACCTTCGGTGCGCCGCTGGACACGTGGCGCCAGGTGCTGAAGACCGGTAACCTCGGCTAACGCCTGGCAGATAGCATGAACGACCTGCCCGAGAACGCGGTGGTGATCGGCGACTGGGAACAAGCCACCGTGTTCTGGTGCTATCAGCAGGTTGAGGGCCGGCGGCCTGACCTGGGGATCGTCTATCCCAGCGATCGTCTGGGCGTTTATGCGGGGGGCAGCCGCCCGATCTGCCTGGCCAGGAGCGTGTCTGTGGGTCCCGAATGGCACCCATCCGCCGTGGGCCCTCTCGCCTGCCTCGCGCGGCAGACGGCAACCAGCCTGCCTGCCGGCGCCACTCCGCTCGGCCTGGCTCTCCAGACACCCGATGGCCGGCCCGCCCTGGAGCTGGCCGCCTATCACCTCAGCGCGCCCACTTGCTACGCCGGCTCCTATGCGCCGCTGACGCTGGTCTGGCGTGCCCTGGGCGACCGGCGTGAAGACTGCCACGTCTCATCGCATATCCTGGACGAGCAGTGGCGCCAGGTCTGGGCGGAGGATGCGGCCCCGGTGTTGGGCATGTACCCTACCTCGCGTTGGACAGCCGGCGAGGTGGTCCAGGACTATCGCGAGCTGGCCGTCCAGCCCACGTTCAGCCGGGACGCTACCTGTGGACGGTGGTGGTCTACCGGCAGCTGGCCGACGGCAGCTTCGAGCAGCTCCGCGATGCGAAAGGAAATATCGAGATCCTGGGCGGCGCCTTCGACGTTCTCAAATGAAGGAGGCGGTCTATCGTCTGGAACACGAAGTACAGCCCGTACCAACCTGCGAACAAACACTCTTCATAGGCAGAACACGAACGTCAGGTCATTGACGTTCGTGTTGGTCGGGCCGGTGACGACCAGGCTCTCCAGCGCGGCCAGGTAGGTGTAGCTGTCGTTCGCGTCCAGGGAGGCCTGCGCGTCGAGCCCCAGCGCCCGGCCACGCGCGCAGGCGCCGGGTGTGACGATCCCGCCGGCCGCGGCGGTCGGGCCATCGTTGCCGTCGGTGGCCAGGCTGACGACGGCCACGCCGCTCGGGTCTGGCCCGGCCCCGTACTCCTCCAGGGCGATCGCCGCGGCCAGGGCGAGTTCCTGGTTGCGGCCCCCCCGGCCGTTGCCCCGCAGAGTGACCGTGGTTTCGCCCCCCAGGATCAGGCAGACCGGCCGCGTGAAGCTGGACTGGCCGTGCGCCACGCCGTGCGCGAGCCCGGCCACCAGGCGGCCGGCCGTGCGCGCCTCACCCTCCAGGTAAGTGGTCAGCAGGTGCGCGCTCCAGCCCCGGCGCCGGGCCGCTTCGACGGCGGCCTGGCCGGCCAGGAAATTGTCGCCGATGACCAGGTTGGCGACGCGCGCGAACAGCGGATCGCCGGGCTTGGGGGTTTCGGGGATCTCGCCGTCCCGGCCGCTTTGCAGGCGCCGCAGGATGGCCGGCGGCGCCCGGTCCACGATCTGGTAGCGCTCGAGCACCGCCAGCGCATCGGCGAACGTGGTGCGGTCGGGGGCGGTGGGGCCTGAAGCGATGGCGTCCAGCGGGCTGCCGACGACGTCTGAGAGGATGAGAGTGGCCACACGGGCGGGTGCGGCCAGGCGGGCGAGCTGGCCGCCCTGGATGTGAGAGCAGTGCTTGCGCAGCGCGTTGATCTCGGTGATCCCGGCGCCGCAGGCGAGCAGCAGGGCCGTCAGCGTTTGCAGACCGGCCAGGGTGAGGCCAGGCGCGGGCAGGGGCAGGAGTGCCGAGCCGCCGCCGGAGAGCAGCACGATCACCAGGTCGCGCGCGCTGAGCCCGGCCAGCAGGTCGAGCATGCGCGCCGCACCCGCCTGGCCGTTCTGGTCGGGCACCGGATGCCCGGCCTCCGTCAGCCGGATGCGCCCGATGACGCCGCCGGCGGTGGGCGGAACTGCACCAGCAGCAGCGGGCGCAGCCTCACCGGCGGCGAGCGGCGCGTCGTCCGGCAGATGCGGCGCTTCGTCGGGCGAAAGCGCCGGACGCCCGAAGCGCACCTCGGACCGCGTGGCCGTGGCGGTGTGGCCGTATTTGACGTTCACGGCGCCGGCGCTGATCCGCTCCCCCAGGATGCCGGCGACGGCCGCGGCCATCGGCGCGCCGGCCTTGCCGCCGCCCACCACCAGGATGCGCTCTATCTCGCCCAGGTCATAGCGTTCGGCGCCGATGCGCAGGCTTTCGCCCTCCAGCGCCAGGTGCGCGCGCACCGCCGCGGCCGGGTCGACGGCTTGCAGCGCGGCCGCCAATACCTGGGCGATCTGGGGCGCCTTCGGCCCGAAAATCTTATCCTGCATGTGGTTCTCCCATCGGTCCTCCCATTTGGGCCATTGTAGCATGCTGTCTTGCCCGGCCCATTTGTATGTTTGGCCGGATCCGATAGTCTCCCTCATAAGTGTTGGGGGACGCAACGGTGGTCAGCAGTTCTTTGAAAGTGCAAATATGGTCCGTCAGTCCGGCGGCCATGGCAGGGGTGCGAGGCTGCCAGCGGCGGCCTGGTTGATCATCGACGGCCTGCCGTAACGTCTTGAGCGGGCGCACCAGGTTGTAAACCGCATCTTCCCAGGCTGCAGAAGCGCGGTAGCAGACCAGATCCTTCAGTCAGCTTGCGCTTGTTTGTGGCTCGGTGGCCGGCCGCAGCCTTGATAGGCGGGCCCTTGACCGTAGACATCGATCATTGCTTCTGTGATCCCGCCCCAACCATCGGACATCGTCGAGGGTGGTGCATCGGGATGGCCGCGGTCGTGCAGGGTTTGAAGG
>JADGQF010000401.1 GCA_017882045.1 Anaerolineales bacterium | reverse complement strand
ATCGAAAATCTGCTCAACGCCAATGCGATGGTGGAGCTGTCGATGGTGTCGGGTGTGGGCGAACCAGCCGCCTACGCGATGGTGGTGCTGGCCGAGAGCCTGCGGCCCCAGTTGGGCGACCCGGCGGTGCGCGCCAGAGTGCAGGCTGAGCTGGGCCAGCTGCTGCGGGACGTCAACCAGCAACTGTCTGAATACGAACACCTGCGCATGATCGTGGTGGCGCGCGAGCCCTGGTCGATTGAAAACGGCTGCCTGACGCCGACCATGAAGATCAAACGCAGCCGCATCGAAGCGGCGGTGGGGCCCCTGATAGAGACCTGGTACGCCAGCCACGACACGGTTTACTGGGCGTCATGAATACACCCTCCCCGACCCGCCATGGCGGCGACCGAGTGGCCGAGGCGCTGCAGGCGCATGGTGTGCGCCGCGTCTTTACCCTGTGTGGCGGCCATATTTCGCCGATCCTGAGCGCCTCCAGGGCGCGCGGCATCCGCATTGTTGATGTGCGCGACGAAGCCACTGCCGTGTTTGCAGCCGACGCCACGGCGCGGCTCTCGGGCCTGCCGGGCGTGGCGGCCGTCACGGCGGGGCCGGGCATCAGCAACACCATCACCGCGCTGAAAAACGCGCAGCTGGCGCAGTCCCCGGTGATATTGATCGGTGGCGCTGCACCCACTGCACTGCAGGGGCGCGGCGCGCTGCAGGACATCGACCAGCGCCCGCTGGTGGCGCCGCACGTCAAGCTGTTCAAAAAGATTCGCCGTGTCTGCGATCTCGGGCCTGCTGTGGATGAAGCGTTTGAAGTGGCGCAGGCCGGTGTGCCGGGGCCGGTGTTTATCGAATGCCCGGTCGATCTGCTGTATGACGAGGCGTCCATCCGCCAGTGGTATGCCGACGCCGCCGGTCAAGGCACATCCATTGCCGACCGGCTGCTGCGCGTCTATTTGAACCACCACGTCAAGAAGATGTTTCAGGGCAGCAATGACGTGACGGCGCCGCAGGTGCGCGCCGTCGTCCCGCCGCGCGCGGGCGCTGCCAGCCTGCAGGCGGCACTGGCGGCGCTGGCCAGGGCCGAGCGGCCGCTGATGGTCATCGGCAGTCAGGCGCTGGTCATGGCGGCCGAAGCCGTGCACCTGGCCGAGGCCGTGGCGAAACTTGGCATCCCGGTCTATCTGTCAGGCATGGCGCGCGGCTTGCTGGGACGCGATCACCCGCTACAGATGCGCCACCAGCGCCGCCAGGCGCTGCGCGAGGCCGATTGCGTGTTGCTGGCCGGCGTGCCGTGCGACTTCCGGCTGGATTACGGCAAGCACGTGCGGCGCAGCGCCACACTGATTGCCGCCAACCGCAGCGCCAAGGATGCGCGCCTGAACCGCAAACCCGACATCGCCGCCATTGGCGACGCCGGCCTGTTTTTGCAGTCGCTGGCGCAAGCTTCAAAACCGGTTCGAGCTAAAGTTTCCCCTTCCGTTCGGGCTGAGCCGGTCGAAGCCCTCACTAGCTGGATCGCCACGCTGCGCGGTCGCGACGCCAAGCGCGAGTTGGAGATCAGCCAGCAGGCCAAGGCCAGCGGCGACTACGTCAACCCGATCACGCTGTTTCGCGCCCTGGAGCAAGAAGCTGGCGACAACGCTCTGCTGGTGGCCGACGGCGGCGACTTTGTGGCCACCGCTTCGTATGTACTGCACCCGCGCGCACCGCTGACCTGGCTCGATCCCGGTGCCTTCGGCACCCTCGGCGTGGGAGCGGGCTTTGCGTTGGGCGCCGCGCTAGAGCGCCCGGGCAGCGAAGTCTGGATCATCTTCGGCGACGGCGCCTGTGGCTACGGCCTGGTCGAGTTCGACACCTTCGTGCGCCACGGCATTCCGGTGATCGCGCTGGTTGGCAACGACGCCGGCTGGACCCAGATCGCCCGCGAGCAGGTCAAGATGCTGCACGACGACGTGGCCACCGTGCTGGCCCGCACCAACTACAACGAGGTGGCCGCTGGCTTCGGCGCCGAAGGCATCCTGGTGAAAACCATGGCCGAAGTCCCCGCCGCTCTGGCCCGCGCCCGCGCGTTGGCGCACAGCGGCAGGCCGGTGCTGGTCAACGTCTGGCTCGACAAGACGGAGTTTCGGGAAGGGTCCTTGTCGATGTAGCGATGCGGAATACCGATTTTGCCCAAGCCCCGGGTAATCGGTCGTGCCAGTGAAATGCCGTTGGTAGTGAATAAAAGCGGAACGATCGTCAGCGGGTTGACACCGGTCGTAGAAAGCCTTGCTGCGAAGGACAGCAACGCAGCGTAACCGGTCGGTGACGACCGGCAGCTTGCCGGCAGTCCAACTCAATTCCAGTCAGAAAAGCGCACGACATTCCCTTGGACTCAAACCAGTCTTGTCGTGGAACGCATGACAAAAGTTCGTCGCGTCGCTATAACCTAATCGTGCGCAATCAGGGACGCCTAGTCCCTCCCAACAGCGGATAAGGGTTAATCGGGCTACCTTTCCACCATTGCTTCTCCGGTCCCAGCGCGAAAATGGCAAAGTGCAAATGCGGGGTTTTCGGATCGGAATTGCCACTAGTGCCGACATAGCCCACCAGATCGCCGCGTTTCAGCGACACCCCTTCTTTGACATCGGCGGCGTACCGATCCAGATGCGCGTAGTAATACGCAAACTTTTCGCTGGCATCGAATTGGTAAACCGTCAGGCCGCCTGGTTTGCTGTTGAACAGCTTGGCAATTATGCCGTCCGCTACCGCAAGCACTTGCGTTCCCTTGGGCGCCAGAATGTCGATGGCTTCATGGTGGCGCTCGGAGCCACGGGCTTCGTTGAAGGTGTCTTTGAGTGCGTTGGCCTGGATGCCAGCGACCGGGATCAGCAGCTGATTTGCCAGCGGCACTGCAACATCAGATGTCGTTACGGCAGTGACCGTGGGCGCCAGCGGGGGCGCTGTGGCTGGTTCGGACACAGGCGTCTCAATGGCGCTGGGCTCTGGCTCGGCGGCTGCGGCAATTGGAACATAGGGAAGCGCTGGTGCCATGACTGTGGAGCGGCTTGCAACGACCTCCACCGGCTTGGGCGAGCCTATGCCTGAGTAGACATAAATGCCGACCGCGCCGACCAGCGCGCCGCTCAAAAACGTGGTGATCCATTTCATGGCGGTGCCGCCCTTTACTCTTGCAAAAGAACTTCGACACCGGTGACGACCGATTGCGCAAGGGCAGTCGCGTCCCAGTTGGTTAACCGGATGCAGCCGTGTGATTGGGTCTTGCCGATGGTCGATGGTTCTGGCGTGCCATGTATGCCGTAATGTGCTTTCGACAGATCGATCCAGACTACGCCAACCGGATTGTTCGGACCCGCCGCAATCCTGGCCTTGGTCTCGCCTGGTTCGGCGTCCCAAAACAATTTCGGGTTGTAGTTAAACACTGGGTTTCGGGCAACGCCATTTACCTTCCAGATCCCTAGCGGGAGCGGATCATGTTTGCTGCCGGTAGTGGCCGGAAACTGGGCGATTATTTTGCCG
>JADGQF010000400.1 GCA_017882045.1 Anaerolineales bacterium | reverse complement strand
CTGCTCTTCACCGAGAACGAGACCAACCTGGAGCGCCTGTGGGGCAAAGCCAACCCCTCGCCGTACGTGAAGGACGGCATCAACGAGGCGGTCGTGAATGGATGGCACGAATGCGCGAACGGCCAGGCGGGCAGCAAGGCCGCCGCGCATGGGCATGCGCTCGTGCCGCCCGGCGGCGCCCTGACGCTGCTGGTGCGCCTGTCCGCCGTCGCGCAGAGCCAGCCCTTTGCGGACTGCGAAGGGATCTTTGCCCAGCGCATCGCCGAAGCCGACGAGTTTTACGCGGCCATCCAGCCGTCCCGGCTGAGCAACGACGAGCGGCTCGTCCAGCGGCAGGCTTTCGCCGGGCTGCTCTGGTCGAAGCAGTACTACCATTATGACGTCCAGCGCTGGCTGGAAGGCGACCCCGGCGCGCCGCCGCCGCCCGAGCAACGCTGGCACGGGCGCAACTGGAGCTGGAAACATCTCAACAATGCCGACGTGATCCTGATGCCCGACACCTGGGAGTACCCCTGGTACGCTTCCTGGGATCTGGCCTTCCATTGCGTGGCGATGGCGCGCATCGATCCCGATTTTGCTAAGGGCCAGTTGCTGCTGATGGGCTACGAATGGTATCAGCACGCCAACGGCCAGGCGCCCGCCTACGAGTGGAGTTTCGACGACGTGAACCCGCCGGTGCTCGCCTGGGCCGCCTTGCGCGTCTATCGCACCGAGCGAGAGGTGAATGGCGAGGGCGACCTGGCCTTCCTGGAAGAGGCGTTTCACAGCCTGATGCTCCAGTTCGGTTGGTGGCTCAACCGCAAGGACCCGGAGGGGCGCGACATCTTCGGCGGCGGCTTCCTCGGCATGGACAACATCGGCGTCTTCGACCGCGACAAGCCCCTGCCGGACGGTGGCACGCTGAATCAGAGCGACGGCACAAGCTGGATGGCCAAGTTCTGCGCCAACATGCTCGGCATTGCCGTCGAGCTGGCGGCTTGCGATCGCGTGTACGAGAACATGGCGACCAAGTACTTCGAGCACTACCTGTATATCGCGCGCGCCATCTCCAACATGGGCGGCGGCGATGGCTTCGATCTATGGGACGACGAGGACCAGTTCTTCTATGACTTAATCCACCTGGATTCCGGCGAGAACATCTGGCTGCGCATCCACTCTATGGTCGGGCTGGTGCCGCTGTTTGCCGTTCTCACCATCCACCCCGACCAGCTCGACCGGCTGCCCGTCTTCCGGGCGCGCGCCCTGTGGTTTCTGGAGCACCGGCCCAACCTGACAGAGCACGTGGCCCGCTTCGATGCGCCGGGCAAGGAAGGCCGCTGGCTGATGTCGCTCGTGGACGCGGACCAGTTGCGGGCCATCCTGCGGCGCATGCTCGACAGCGCCGAATTCCTGTCGGACCACGGTGTGCGCGCCGTCTCCCGCTACCACCTCGACCACCCCTATGTCTTCGAGGCCGGCGGGCAGCGCTTCGACATCCACTACCTGCCGGCCGA
This sequence comes from Anaerolineales bacterium, assembly GCA_017882045.1. Taxonomy (GTDB): domain Bacteria; phylum Chloroflexota; class Anaerolineae; order CG2-30-64-16; family CG2-30-64-16; genus JADGQF01. The sequence goes on along the minus strand of JADGQF010000400.1, from coordinate 2,018 downwards.
ATCCGACAACCGCCTGTTCGGCGGCAATTCCAACTGGCGCGGGCCGATCTGGTTCCCGGTCAACTACCTGATCATTCGCTCGCTCGAGGACTTCGGTCACTACTACGGCGAGGCGCTCCAGGTCCAGATGCCCACCGGTGCCGGCAGGGAGTACACGCTGCACCAGGTGGCGGAGCAACTGGCTTGCCGGCTGACGGGCATCTTCCTGCGCGACCCGGCGCGCGGCGGGCGGCGGGCCGTCTTCGGCGACAACGACTACTTCCAGACCGACCCGCACTGGCGCGACTACATACCCTTCCACGAGTACTTCAACGGCGACACCGGCGCCGGCCTGGGCGCCAGCCACCAGACCGGCTGGACCGCGTTGGTCGCCTCGCTGCTCTGCGACTATCCCGCTGCACCAGCGGCCGGCGACGGTGCGCCCACGGCGTAGGGGCGCACGGCCATGCGCCCGCACAATGGGCCCGTGCGGCCGTACGTGGATGATAGATTGCATGGAGGGTTAGCGAACATGTCACTCAAGGGCAAAGTGGCGATTGTTACCGGGGGCAACAGCGGCATCGGCCGGGCGATTGTTCTGGCGCTGGCCGAGCAAGGCGCCAACATAGTGATCGATTACGTCATGAACCCCGAGGCGACCCAGGAGCTGGAGCAGGAGGTAATGGCCCTGGGCGACCAGGCCATCGGGGTCGATGCCGACGTCAGCCAGGTCGACCAACTGCAGAGCCTGATCGACATGGCCGTGCAGAAGTTCGGCCGGGTGGACATCATGGTGAACAACGCCGGCATCGAGACGCGCACCTCGGTGCTGGAAACCAACGAGGCGCAGTATGACCGGGTGATGGCCATCAATCTGAAGAGCGCCTTCTTTGGCACGCAGCTCGCGGCCCGCCAGATGATCAAACAGGGGGGTGGCGGGCGCATCATCAACATCAGCTCGGTGCACGAGGACTGGCCGATGCCGGGCAACACGCCCTACTGCCTATCCAAGGGGGGAATGCGTATGCTCACCCGCACGGCCGGCGTCGAGCTCGCGCCGCAGGGCATCCTGGTCATCGGCGTCGGGCCGGGCGCGGTCGCGACGCCGATCAACAAATCCACGCTGGACGACCCGGCCAGGCTCAAGACCCTGGACAGTGCCATCCCCGAAGGACGGCTGGCCCAGCCCGAAGAGATTGCCAACGTCGTCGCCTTCCTGGCCGGCGACGGCGCCAGCTACATGACCGCCACCACCGTCTTCGTCGACGGCGGGATCATGCAGAGCAGCCCAGGGCTGTAAGAGGTCGGCGGGAGAGAGAAAGGCTCACCGCAGAGGACGCGGAGGATCGCAGAGGAGACCGATCGGAGAGGGGACAGATCGGTTTAAATCTGTGGTCCTCCGCGTTCTCTGCGTCCTCCGCGGTGAATCCCTCTCCGCTGGACGCAAGACATTGAGGAGCGCGCGGCGTGTTGCAAGGCGGCGCCGGCGCGGGTACAATGGCGCAACCGGCCGGGACGAGCCAGTCTGTGTGGTGCGCAGCCGGGAGCGAAATGCGCTAGAAGGGCGAGGACGGGGATGATCGATTGGCCGTACGTGGCGCGCAATGCGCTGTGGATCCTGGGGCTGAGCATCGCGCTGGCCGGGGCCAGCTATGCCGGCTGGTGGGCGGCGGGGAATAACGACGCGGGGCAACGGGCGCGGCGGCGCGAGCGTTGGCGCGCGCTCTGGAGCTTGCCGGTCTTCACGCAGCCCTTTGCGGCGGGCATGACGCTGTTCTGCGCGAGCCTGGCCTGGGGCAGCACGCGTTGGTGGGAGACGGCGCTGTGGGCGCTGCTCGGCATCGCATTCGCCGTGCAGTTCGTGCAGGCGTGCTGGCCGCCGCGCTGGCGAACGTGAAACGCGGTCCGAAGACGACCCCCAGTTGACGATATGACAGTATGACAGTACGACAGTACGACAGTACGACGAAAGGAGCGGAAAGCAGGCCGCAGCACGGGCAGTTGCACAGCCTAGGCAGTTGGTTGGCGAATCTGTGACC
>JADGQF010000144.1 GCA_017882045.1 Anaerolineales bacterium | reverse complement strand
AGTTGATCCAGGTGCTGGAGAGCCGTAGCCAGGGCTATTTGCTTCTCAAAGAAGGCTTGATCTACCCGCGCCTGCACCAGATGGAGCAGGAGGGGCTGCTGCGCAGCCTCTGGCTGGGCGAGCCAGGCACGCGCCGCCGTAAGGTGTACACCATCACCGAGGATGGCCGGGCCCGGCTGCGCGCGGAGCTCGAGCAGTGGGAGAGTTTCAGTCTGAGCATGGACCGCCTGCTGGGCACGAGCAATGCCGGATCGTAAACGGGGGGCAGCGAGTGACCGTTGATGACGTGCTGGAGCAGATCCGCATCCGCATGAACCTGGAAGCCGAGACCGAGCACGAGGTGCTGGAAGAACTTCGCGGACACCTGGAGGAGGCCATGGCGGCCGCCCGGGCCGCGGACGAAGACCAGGCTGGAGCGCTGGCGCAAGCGGCGGCGCGTTTCGGTGTCGAGGACGCGGCGCGCGAACTGCAAGCCACGCATGCGGGCTGGGGCGCGCTCAACGGCATCGCCCTGGCCGCCCTGCCCGTGATCTTTGCGCTGGTGCTGCGCTGGCTGATTTTTGCGCCGGACGGTACCACCGCCGGCTGGCGGGAAACGCTTTCCCGCCCGGGCCTTTGGCTGATCGTGGCCATCTCGCTGCTGGTGCCGCTGCTGCGTTTTCCGCACCGGCGCTACGTTCTCGTGTTATGGGCCATTTTCTGGGGCCTATCGCTGGCGACCGCGCTGTTGCCCACGCTCCGTTGGTAGGCAATCGCCGTCGACAGCCAGTCTGTAGGAAACTGGGTTTCTATAGGAAACGAAGTTTCCTCAGGGTTAGGAGCAAGAATCTATGGCAAACCCGACAGCCGAGGCGTACAACAATCGGGCCTACACCTACATGACGATACGCGATTATGCCGACGCTCTGCCCGACCTGGACCAGGCGACCGCCCTGCGCCCGACATATGTCAACGCGCTGATGAATCGGGGCGACATCTACAACTTCTACTATCAGATCGACCGGGCGCGCGCGCTGGCCGATTACGACCGGGTGCTGGCCCTGGGTCCTGAAGCCACGCACGGCGCCAGCATTTGCGGTCACCGCTTTCTGGCCGGCCACAACGGCTGGAATCTGGGCGCCTTGCTTGATCTACCGCGCGGGATCGCGAGCAATTGCGACTGAACGGAGGGTGGCGCGATAATGACTGGAATCAAGGAGCTATCGTGATAAAGAGCGCCAGAGCACTCACTTTCTCCTCCTATGCCGCTATGCTCTTTCTGGGCATTGCGGACGCCCTCGTCGGTTCAGCCGCCCGCCAGATCGGCCTATCCGCGCCGCAGATCGGCCAGATGATTGCCACCCAAAACGTCGGATTCGGCATCGGGGTGATGGTTTCCGGCAATTTTGCCGACACCCACCCGAAGCCCCGCATCCTGATGGTCGGCAGCATCATTCTGGCGTTGGCTTGCCTGGCGTTTTATCGGGTCCCGATCTTCTGGGTCAACTGTCTTGTGATGTTCTTCGTGGGCCTTGGAATCGGCTCCTATGAGGGTGTGACAGATACCATGCTGCTCGACTTGCACCCTGATCAGGCCGCCAGCTACATAAACATCAACCACTTCTGGGTCGGGGTTGGCAAGACGGGCCTCGCCGTCTATGTGATGTTGCTTGCCCTGAACTGGCGGGCGTCAGTAACACAGTCGGGCGTAGCCGTACTGGTCCTGGCCGGCGTCTTTGCGCTGAGTTATCTTCCGGTACGGGGGGGTGTGCGGAGCAACTTCGGCGAGCGCGTGCGCGTCTTGACCCGAGACTGGACGGTTGCCGTCTTCTTCGTTCTCGCCGTGCTGGCAGTGGGCATCGAAGCCTGTTCGATCGGCATCATGACCACCTTCCTGGTCGATTTGCGCGGCTTCTCTGCCAGCCAGGCCCAGATGGGATTGATCGTGTACGTTGCAGCGATTGGTCTGGGCCGGCTGATCGTGGGCCTGCTCGTGCGATCGGGGCGCGTAGCGCAGTGGACGGTTGCGCTATTTGGGGCGGGCGTGCCGCTTTTCCTGCTCCTCTCGTTCGCCAACCTGGGACCCCTGACGTGGCTCGTCATCTTTGCAGCCGGCCTTGGGCTTTCGGCCTGCCTGCCGCTGGTGCTGAGTCTCGGCGGCACCCGCTTCCCCGAGATGGCCGGCACTGTGCTTGGCGCCTTGAAGGTTGGCATCCCCATCGGGGGCATCCTGCTGCCATTCCTCCTGTCGCTCGTAAGCAGCGCGGCAGGATTGCCGGTTGCCATGGCGATCTTGCCCGCGGCTTTCCTTATCGGGCTGGTTCTGCTGGCCGTCAACACCGCCACCCTTTTCGGTCCGTTACCCGCCCGCAGCCAGGTCAGTCCCGAACGATAATTCGGAGCCCGGCAGTCTACCGCCGGTTCATGGATTTCGGTTGTTCATTCAAACCGGTCTTTAACTACACGGGCCTGCAAGGAGCACCCCTGCAGGCCCGTGCATTGCGCCTCTCACATTGATCGGATGGCTACCGGGATGTGAGAAGGTTACGGCGGGCTTACCTTTAGACCTGGGCCCGCGGCCGGTTCCTTACTGGCTAGTGCGCCTTCATGTACTCGGCGACCTTGGCATCGAACTGGGCAAACGTTGGCTTCATCTTCAGGTACTGGCCTTCGTAGTAGGCCAGGTCCCACTTGAAGGTATTGACCGCGCGGCCCTGCATGTAAGTACCTGTTACCCACGGAATCGCGCCGGACACGTTGTTCTTGTCCAGCACGGAAGCAGGCACGATCTGCAGTTCCTGCTCGTAGGGCTGTTTGTTGAAGTAGCGGACGATCTGCTGCATGCTCAGGTCGGCGTTAAGCGAAGGCGGGTTGGGGACGGAAGCGGCCTCTTTGCCATCCTTGATCCAGGCCCACTCATCTTCCTTGCCGTTGACCGAGACGACGGCCTTGCCCGTGACATTCAGCTCACCGAACACCTGGATGACGCCGCGGGCGGTTTCGCCGTTGGCGGCGAAGATCACGTCAAACGGGGTGCCGGAAGCGATGAGGTCCTGCGTGATCGGGATGGCTTTGTCGCTCTGCCATTCGGCGCTCTTCAGCACCTTGCACGTGCCCTGCTTCGCTTCGTCCAGAGCCATCTGAAAGCCGACGATCTGGCCTTCAGCCGGCCCCTGGCCGAGGAAGCCGGGGATTTCCACACAACTGGCATTGGGATGGTTCTTGGCGACCCACTGGCCTAAGAGGTATCCCAGCATCGCGAAGTTATCGGTGACGTGACCCTGGATAGAGTTGCCGGAATTGATCTGGGGTGCACCGGCGATGAAGAAGATAGGTATCTTGGCATCGTTGGCAGCCTTGACCGTGGCTGCGCTGCCAGCTGCGCCGGCGGTGATGACGACGATGGCGTCAACGCCCTTAGCCGCCAGATCCTGTACGTTGGCCAGTTCCTGCTCGGGCTTGTAGTTCGAGTTGACTTCGACGTACTTCATACCGTAAGTCGCGCCGATGGCCTTGATGGCGCTGCCCACCTTGGCATAGTAGTCGTCCGGGCCGGCATTGACGAAGCCGATCGTCTTTCCCTTGGTCGCGTCAATGGATGGGGCGGCTGCCGCCGGCGCGGTAGTCGCGGGCGCAGCAGCCTCGGTCGGAGCGGTTGTCGCGGGCGCCGCTGGAGCGGTAGTCGCGGCCGCAGCAGCCTCGGTCGGAGCGGTTGTCGCGGGCGGTGCCGGAGCGGTTGTCGCGGGCGCCGCAGGAGCGGCGGCGGGGGCGGCGGGGGCGCCGCAGGCCGCGATTGAGGCGGCCAATACGACGACCATGACGATGACGAACGCCTTGTTCATGTGCTGTTTCCTCCCTAGATGGAATATGCGCATCCTTTATGATGCATGTACCGACGAACCCTTTATTTCAGCAGGCTGTTCCTTCCTGTCTGCGACCGTGACGGAGGAAGTTCTCAGTCCGCTCAAATAACTCAGCAGAACGGCGACGATGATCAGGCCGCCGCGCATGATGTACTGCCAGTAGGGGCTGACCCCCAGGATGTTAAGCGCGTTGGAAATGCAGCCGAGCAGAAGCACGCCGATGAACGTGCCCCAGAGGTTGCCCTTGCCACCGCTCAGGGCAGTGCCGCCCACCACGACGGCGGCGATGACATCGATCTCCTTGCCTGAGCCCATCAGCGGGCTGCCCACGCCTGTCCTCGACAACAGCACCATGGTGGCGATGGCCACAAACAGGCCGTTGAGGCCGTAGAGCAGCAGTTTGAAGTTCTTGACATTGATGCCTGCCAGGTATGCGGCATTTTCATTGCCGCCCACCGCATACACCCTGCGGCCGAATTTCGTGTATTTGAGCACCAGCCACATGATAACGGTCAGCAGGAGAAGCAGGACCACAGGCAGGCCGAGCCTGAAGCTCGGGGTAAGATTTATGTATGTCTGTCCGATGAAAGTAAATCTATCGCTGATTGTGATTTCGCTGCCGTTGGTGATGAGGTAGGTCAATCCCGTGTAGATGGTCATGAACCCAAGCGACACGATAAACGGTTCCAGTTTTGTGCGCGAGATGATGAAACCCATGAAAAGCTGAAAGAGCACCGCCATGCAAACGCCAGTCAACACCATGGCCGGTTCGCTGAAACCCTTGTTCCGGAGCAGGAAAGCCATGCCTGTGCCGAGGAAGCACATCATCTGCCCGATAGACAGGTCGATGCCGCCGGAAACCATGATCAGTGTCATGCCGATGGCGAGTATGCCCGTGGTGGATATCTGCATGAGCACGTTGGAGATGTTCATCGGTTTGACGAACGCCACCTTGGATATATTGCCGTCTCTGACCACGAAGAGCTCAACGAGGTAGACGGCGATGATGATGAACAGGAGCACCAGGAAAATTGACATGTTCTCGTGTTTCATGAATCGCCTGACGCTGTTGTTTGAATTCATTACACGCTACCTCCGATTGAGTACGTCAGTATGTTTTCTTCGCTGATTTCATCTTTCTGGACTTCCGCCACCAGGCTGCCGCCGCGCATCACCATGATCCGGTCGCTCATAGAAATGAGTTCCGGCATATCGGAAGAGATCATGATGATCGCCTTGCCTTGCTTGAGCAGTCCCTCCATGAGCCTGTAAATCTCTTCTTTGGCGCCTACGTCGATGCCCCGGGTGGGTTCGTCAAAGATGAATATGTCGGCTTGCGTGGCAAACCATTTCGCCAACACGACCTTCTGCTGGTTGCCGCCTGAGAGGAGCATGGCCTGCTGGAAGACGCTAGGGGTGGTGATTCTCAAGCTGTCGACATACTTCTGGGCCATCCTGACATCATCTGCCGGCATGACAATGGCCGATTGGGATCGGGAGTAACTCGCGATCGGTATGTTTCTATCGAGGGAATGCTTCAGGAAGAGGCCCGTGGATTGGCGGTCTTCGGTGATATAACACATCCTGTGCAAGATGGCCGACAACGGATTGCGCATGCTGATCTTCTTGCCTTTGATCAGGAATTCCCCGGTGGCAGCCTTTTTTACACCGAACAGCAACTCGGCCAGCTCTGTCCTGCCTGAGCCGACCATGCCTGCGATGCCAAGGATTTCACCGCTGCGTACAGAGAGTGAAGCTGTCTTCACCCCGTTTCCGCTGAGGTCCCTCGCCTCGAATATCACTTCGCCGATGGGCACCTGCTCCCGATGGTAAAAGAGGGAAACATCGCGGCCCACCATATCGCGGATCAGCATCTGTTCCGTGAGGCCTTTTAAAACGTAGGTATTGATCTTGCGCCCGTCGCGGATGACGGTGACCCGGTCTGCGATCTTGAAGACTTCTTCGATGTGATGGGAGATGTAAATGACGCTTAGGCCGCGTTCTGCCAGTTTTCGGATGATACTGAGCAGATGCTCGATTTCTGTCTGGCTGAAGGACGCTGTGGGCTCGTCCAGAATGATGACTTTAGACTCCTGGATCAGACCCTTCGCTATCTCCACCGTCTTCTGCCCACCGCTGCCGAGGTTGCCCACTATGTCGTAGGGTGAGATGTTGGAATGCAGGTATTTCAGTACCTCCCGTGCCTTGGCAACCATCCAGGATTGGTTGATTACAACGCCCCTGGTGACCTCTTTGCCGGCAAACACGTTCTCGACCACGTTCATCAGCGGGAAAAGGGTATGCTCCTGGTAAATCGTTTGGATACCAATCTGCATCGCGGAGTGCGGTGTGAGCACCACTTTGCTTCCGTCAAAGTAGATTTCCCCCTTGTCGGGCGTGTAGGCTCCGGAAAGCATTTTGATAAGCGTTGATTTGCCCGCGCCGTTTTCTCCGCAGATGCAGTGAATCTCGCCCTTTCTCAGATCAAAGTCAAAATCTTCAAAAACTCTAACGCCTGGAAAGGATTTGCTTATGCCCTTCATTTCGAGGATGAGTTCTTCGGGCATAACATGACCTCCTACCCCTTTGTTGGACATAATGAATCGGCAATGAATCAGCTACGGAAAAGACGACAAGAGGCAGGTTGAAGCTTTTCAGCGACCGGAAACGCTCCTACGTTACTGGTCCCTAGCATATTATGACCCGTTATATTTGTCAAACGAAGTGGATATTGCCTGCCGGGGTATTACGTGTTCCATAGGACCCCGCGCCGAGCTAGTTCTCAATACTTCAACTCGATCCGCCGCCCGGTGCGCGAGGAGCGCAGGATGCCGTCCATGATCACCTGGCACCGATAGCCATCCTCGAAGGTGGCGCCGAAAGGTGCGACCGGCTTGTCCTGAGCCACACACTCCACGAAGTGGTTGAGTGCGTGCACGTGGCCGTATTCCCAGCCGGCATTGTGTCCCACCGGCAAGTAGACCGTCGGCAGGGGGTGACATGGATCGGTGACCGACACGTTAGTGAAGCCCCGGACTTCGGGCAACGGTCCGCGGTCGAGGAAGACCTGCAAGTGATTCGGGTCTTCCAGGTCCCAGGCGAGACTTCCCTGCGCGCCATTGACCTCCCAGGTGTGCTGATTGCGATGCCCGGTCGCCACGCCAGAAGACTCCAGCGTGCCCGTCGCGCCAGATGCGAACTCCACCAGGGTCACGCTGCCCTCGTCGGCCGTCACGGTCTCGGCCTGGCCCGCCCGCGACACGCGCCTGGTGTTATACGTGCGCACGAGGCCGCTCAGCGCCAGGATTTCACCTAGTAGAAAACGCGCCATGTCGATGATATGCGAGCCGATGCCCAGCAGGATGCCCGACTTCGTGCCGGACGCGTACCAGGCATCCTCCAGCGGCGCCGCAGGGTTATGGCCCGGCTCCTGCAGATAGCGACCGCGGAAATGGTAGATCTGGCCGAGCGCACCCTGCTCGATCAGGTCTTTGGCCAGGCGCACAGCCGGGAAAAAGCGGTAGTTGAAACAACAGAGGTTCTTCACCCCCGCCTTCTCGACGGCATCGCGCATCGCGGCGGCATCGCGCACCGTCATGGCCAACGGCTTCTCGCAGATGACGTGCTTGCCGGCCTGCGCAGCCGCGATGGACGGCGCCCGGTGCCGGTCGTCAGGGGTCACGTTATCAATGATCTCGATGCGCGGATCTTGCACCATCTGCTTCCAGTCGGTATAGTAACCGCGGTAGCGCATGCGCGCCGCAGCATCGGCTACCCTGGCCTCATCACGGCCACAGATGGCGATCAGATCTGGGAACGCTGCCGGCGCGGAGAAGCTGTACGGTATTTTCAGATACGCGTTGGAGTGCACCTTACCCATAAACCCGTAGCCGAGCACACCGATCCCAATCCGTCGTACGTCGAACGCCGCATCCTCAATGACGTTGAAACCTTTCGGTGTCACACTATGCTCCTCTCTCCATCACTGGCGAGCACTGGCGAGCGGCCTTCAAGCCTTGGAGATACTTTACGCTTTGCGCCACGGCGACGTCCTCATCGACGACCTCGGGATGTGCGTAGTCCAGCTCGATGGCGAACAGCCCCTGGTAGCCGGTAGCCAGTAGGGCGTCGATGAGGCCAGGCATATTGATCACGCCCTGGCCAACCGGCACGCAGGCGAAGAAGTACCATTCTTTGGGACTCACACCATAGATAGGCTTAACGTCCTTGGTGTGGGTCGCATAGATGTGCCTGCTCAGCAGTCGCACCGACTCTACTGGATCATCGCCGATCCGCAAAGCGTTACCTGTATCGAAGCACATGCCGAAGTACGCCGAGTTCACACGGTCGATAAGATCGGCGAACTCGTCCGTGGTGAAATCAAAGTGGTTCTCCACCGCCAGCCTCACGCCCTCGCCTTCGGCCACCTGCGCTGCCTCGCGGAAAATACCGGTCAAGGCCTTGAGCTGTGGCTCGTGGGGATCGTTGCGGTAGTCCAGGCTCGACCCGACCACGCGCATCACGTTGGCGCCCAGAATGTGGCAGACGCGGAACATGCTCTGCAGCTCGGCCATGGCCTGTGGGGCTTTACCACCCTCAAAACCCTTGGGATGTCCCCAGGCGACCACAGGCTCCAGGTGGCCCTCATCAATAATCTCTTTCAGGCATTGGAGATAAGCATCGTCGAAGCTCTCAAAGAAGCAGGTTTCCAGCGAAACGCCGTCCACCTTGAGTTCGACGGCCCGGCGCAAGAAATCCGGGTAGCTAATCCGGCGGTTCGGCTCGCCCTGGGGGCCGTACACCTCGCCAAAGAAGCGGTGATAGCAGTAGCTGTCAATGCCGATCTTCACGGTCCGTTCCTTTCTTGAGTAATATCTTCTATTATCTGAAGGCGAGCTTTGGGTTGCCGCCAGGCATACATTTGGTTTTGCAATCGTTTCGCAGAGCGTTAGCGTGCGGTGTTTACTGTGGGTGCAGGAAACGACTGCAAAATCATTTCGCGGGCGAGTATAGCATTCGCGTAATGGCCCGTCAAGTGCGCGGAGTCACTAAGGAGTCGTCATGAAATAACTGTATCGAGTTGAGCGGCGGATCTGTTGGTAGTATACTGTCCGGCATGGACATTGACCCAATCAAACAACGCTTTGCGAGCCTGGAGCCCTTTCTGGACGAACGGCTGCGGCGGCTTTATGCGGCAGCGGAGGCCAAAGCCCTCGGCTATGGCGGCGTATCCAGCGTGGCCCGTGCAACTGGTGTGTCGCGTCGTGCCATTGGCATTGGCCTGCAGGAATTGGGCGCTCCAGCCGCCAGCACCATCAAGCACATTCGCAAGCCGGGCGGCGGGCGCAAGCAGACGGTCGACAAAGATGCGACTCTCGTCCACGATTTGGAACAACTGGTCGAACCGGACAGTCGCGGCGATCCGGAGTCGCCCTTGCGCTGGACCTGCAAGAGTGTGCGCCAACTGGCCGAGCAACTCAATCGCCAGGGCCACCAGGTCAGCCATCGCCTGGTGGCAGAATTGCTGCAGGATCTGGGTTACAGCTTGCAGGCCAACCGCAAGACCCGCGAGGGCGCGGCGCACCCGGATCGGAATGCCCAATTCGAGCAAATCAATGACGAGGTGCGGGCCTACCAAAGCGCTGGGCAACCGGTCATTTCGGTGGATACCAAAAAGAAGGAACCGATTGGCGACTTCAAGAATGGCGGGCGCGAACTGCGCCCCAAAGGTGACCCTGAAGCGGTGCAGGTCCACGACTTCATGACCCCGGACCTCGGCAAGGCGACCCCGTATGGTGTCTACGATCTTACGCACAATCTGAGCTGGGTCAATGTTGGGATCGATCACGACACGGCGACCTTTGCGGTCGAAAGCATTCGCCGCTGGTGGCACCTGATGGGCCAGCCCCTCTACCCCGCCGCTCGACAGTTGCTCATCACGGCGGATGGGGGCGGCAGCAACGGCTCGCGCCTGCGACTGTGGAAAGTCGAACTCCAGAAACTGGCCGATGAAACTGGTCTGGAGATCGCCGTATGCCACCTGCCGCCGGGTACCAGCAAGTGGAACAAGATCGAACATCGTCTGTTCTCGTATATCAGCCAGAATTGGCGCGGCAAACCGCTCATCAGCCACGAAGTGATCGTGAATCTGATTACCGCGACGAGCACCCAAACCGGGCTCAAAGCACGCTGTCAATTGGATACACAGTCTTATCCGACGGGTACCGTGGTCTCGGACGACGAACTGGCGCAAGTTAACCTACAACCCGACGGCTTCCATGGCGGGTGGAACTACGTCATCTCGCCCCGACCCAAACAGGTTGACACACTTATTTCATGACAGATCCTAAGCTGGACTTTGTCCATTTAACAATAGACCGGAGGTAAGAGGCAGGATAAGCTGCTCGCAATCCAGTTTCGGAGTGAGGTTGCAAGATGCTAATCCTGCCCGAGTCGATTGTACAGGTACTGAATCGTTTTGCGCCCGTCTTCAGCAAGCGCGTGTGGCGGTTGGCCACGGTCTTGTTGGTTGGTGCGATCCTGACGCCCGGCAAACGCACGGTCAGCGCCGCCTTGCGGGTGATGGGTCTGAGCGACGAAGCTCACTTTCAGAACTATCACCGGGTGCTCAGCCGGGCGGTGTGGGCGAGCCGGCAACTGAGCCGGATTCTGCTGTGCCTGCTGCTCGATGCCTTTGTGCCGCCGGATGCGCCCATTGTAGTGGGCATCGATGAGACCCTCGAGCGCCGCTGGGGTGCCAAGATTGCGGCCCGGGGCATCTATCGCGATGCCGTGCGGTCGAGCAAAGAGTTCTTTGTCAAGGCCAGCGGTTTGCGCTGGATCTGCCTGATGTTGCTGGCGCCCATCCCCTGGATCGGGTGGGTTTGGGCGCTGCCCTTCTTCAGCGTCCTGGCACCTTCCGAGCGCTACCATGCGGAACGCCAGCAGCGGCACAAGAAGCTCACGGACTGGGCCCGGCAGATGATCTTGCAGCTGCGGCGTTGGCTGCCTGGGCGCAAGCTGGTCGTGGTGGCCGATAGCGGTTACGCCGTGCTGGAGCTGCTGGCAGCTTGTGTGCGCTTGGTCAATCCGGTAGTCATGATCACGCGCTTGCGCCTCGATGCCGCCTTGTACGATCCGGCCCCCTCCCGGCCACCCGGCGCCCGCGGCAGACCACGCATCAAAGGCGACCGCCAGCCCACGTTGGCCGCCCGCTTGGCGGATCCTGCCACCGTTTGGCAGCGTTGCCAGGTAAGCTGGTATGGGGGCACCACCCGGGAAGTGGAACTGGCAAGCGGGACGGCAGTTTGGTACCACGGCGGTCTGCCGGTGGTGCCCATTCGCTGGGTGCTGATCCGCGATCCCTTGGGCCAGTTCGAGGCGCAGGCCTTGCTGTGCACCGATCTCACGGAGACACCCGCCCAAATCGTAGCCTGGTTCGTTTTGCGCTGGCACGTCGAGGTGACCTTCGAGGAAGTCCGCCGCCACTTGGGCGTCGAGACGCAGCGCCAATGGTCTGACCTGGCGATCCTGCGCACCACGCCCGCTTTGTTGGGGCTGTTCTCGCTGGTCACGTTGTTGGTTCAGGGTTTGCTGCAAGGTAAAAACCTGCCGACCCGCCAGGCCGCCTGGTACCAGAAGGCGACACCAACCTTCTCGGATGCCCTGGCCTTCTTGCGCTTGGAACTATGGCCCGCCAGGATTATTTGGCGGTCGGCTGACAAGCCCGACATCGTGGAAATCCCACGCGGGCTCCTGAATTGCCTTACTGACACGCTGGCTTTCGCTACTTGAGCCAGCCATAAATGGATAAAGTCGAGCTAATAGGCAAAACTAAACAAACTCGTACAAATGATCCCCGTGGTCGCCCCGTCGATTTGTACGAACTTGGTGTGATTTGTCTATGAGATGGGTGGCATCCTTTTTGACATTGCGCCACAGATGCTCAATCGGATTGAAGTCCGGCGAATAGGACGGCAGTTGAAACTTGGTCAGGCGATCGGCGTGCGCCGCCAAAAAGTCCTTGGTCGTCTGGCAGGTATGATACTTGGCCCCATCTTGGATCAGGATGAGC
>JADGQF010000399.1 GCA_017882045.1 Anaerolineales bacterium | reverse complement strand
TCCAGTAGCCGCGCATCACCTGGGGGCCGCGCACCCATAGCTCGCCCGCCTGGCCGGCCTGCTGTTCCTCCAGGGTGTCAGGGTCGACGATCCGGGCGTCCACATCGGGCCAGGGCAGGCCGATGGAGCCGGCCCGGCGTTCGCCGAAGATGGGGTTGGCGTGCGTGACCGGCGCAGCTTCGGTCAGCCCATAGCCCTCGATCAGGCGGCCGCCGGTGATCTCGCCGAACTTGATCTGCACCTCCATCGGCAAGGGCGCCGCCCCGCTGAGGCAGGCCTTGACCGAGCGCAGGTCATACTTCTTGACGTCGGGATGATTGATGATGCCGATGTACATGGCCGGCACGCCGGGGTAGAGGCTGGCCTTCTCGCGGTGGATGATCTGCATGATCGTCTCGATGTGACGCGGGTTGGGCAGGATGATCACCTCTGAGCCATGGTAGATCGTAAAGAGCATGGCTACCGTCATGCCGTAGATGTGGAAGAACGGAAGCGCGCCGATGCAGCGTTCCTGGCCTTGGACCAGGGATGGCATCCAGGCCCGGATCTGCTCGATGTTGGCGACCAGGTTGCAGTGCGCGAGCATGGCCGCCTTGGGTACGCCCGTCGTGCCGCCGGTGTACTGGAAGAGAGCGATATCGTCGGGCGCGACGTCGACCGCCGGGGGCAGCTCGGGGTGGGCATTCAACAACGGGCGAAAGCGATTAACGCCCTCACCCTCCGGCACCTGGGCGAGCAAGCCGTCCTTGCGCAAATTCCGATCCACCAGGGCGTTGAAGGGCGCGCGCACGTAATCGGAAACGTCGGCGACGATCACGCGCCGGACGGGCGTGTCCGCTTGGATCTCCTTGAACCGGGCGTAGAAGGGGCTCAACAGGATGACTGTCTCTGCGCCGGCATCACTGAACTGGTGTTCGAGCTCGCGGGCGGTGTAGGTCGGGTTGGTGTTGACGACGATCGCGCCCACCCTCATCGCCCCGTAAAAGGCGATGACGAATTGCGGCAGATTGGGCAACATCAGGGCCACGCGATCGCCCTTGCGAACGCCCAGCGCGTGCAGGGCCGCGGCGAAGCGGTTGACCTCGTTCAGCAACTCCCGGTAGCTCAGCCGCGCGCCCAGGCTGATAGGGCCCAGGTAGCGCAACACGAGGTGGAGGGCAGGCCGGTCAGGATACTTGCGGGCGCTGTTCTCCAACGTGCCAAACAGAGACACTTGCGGATAGGTCAGACTATGCGGGACAACCGACTCGTAATGCGCCAACCAGGGCTTCTCCATTGGACACCTCACAGAAAACGAACGGCAGCATCGGCGGGGATCCGATCGGCAAAGGGCAAGCGGACGCAAAGAAAGCTACCACACATTCGGAATGTAGGGGAGGAGTAGGCGCTTGTATGTTGATTAGCCTACATTCGCTCCGCAGCCGTACGGCCGTGAAAAGGGCGGCCCCCTGCTTTGACCACCTGCCCGACCTGAACGATAATGCCTGCAGTCTGTCGGTTATGTGAAATCTGCAGCTATGCAAGAATCACCGTCCATGTACCCAGGTGAGCGCCGAAGGCTGGCCTTTCGGTTGCGTCGCGCCGGAGCGCGAGCGTGGGGCGATGCCCGCTCCTGGATCGCGCCAGGGCACCTGGAAGCCGGCGAGCGGAACGCGCGCAACCTTGAGATCGAGGTGTTCTGGGCTGCGGTCCTGGCTGGGGCGGCCGCGTTCAATGCGCCGTTTGCTCTGCGCCTGGGTGCGACCAACTCGCAGATAGGGTTATTGAGCTCGATTCCGGCCCTGCTGGCGCTGATCATCACGTTGCCAGCCGGTCAGTTCCTGAGCCGCCGCGCGCAGCGCATGCCGTGGCTGATCTGGAGCCTGTTCTTCGCGCGCATCGGCTACGTACTCGTCGCGCTGATTCCGTTTCTACCGGGCGTGCCTCAAGGCACCGCCCTGGTCTGGCTGCTGATCGGGATGACGGCGCCGGGCTCGTTTTTCAGCATCGCCTGGAACTCGATGCTGGCCGAAGTCATCCCCGAGGCCGAGCGGGCGAGGATCTTTGCCATCCGCAATATCCTCGTGGCCTTCTCGGCGACTGCGGCAATCTTCCTGGCCGGGCGCTGGCTCGAGCACGGCGCCTTCCCTTTCAACTACCAGATCATGTATGCCGTGGGGCTGGTGGGCGGCATGCTCAGCGTCTTCTATATCACCCGCCTGCGCGTGCCCGATTCGCCGGTGCCGGTGGTCCGCCGCGAGCCAGTGCGCCTGGGCGCCCTCCTGAAGGCCGGCCGGGAAGCGTTCACGACGCAGCCCGATTTCTTCCGGCTGGTGGTCAACACCCTGGCGCATGGCGTTGGCCTGTGGATGATCGCCCCGCTGTACGTACTGTATTTCGTGCGCACGCTGGGAGCCAACGAAGGCTGGCTGGGGCTGAACAGCACATTGGGCAACCTGACGCCGGCGATCGGCTACTACCTGTGGCAGCGCGGCATCGTGCGCTGGGGTGAGAAGCACGTGCTGATCTGGACGATCACCTTTGTCGGCCTTTACCCGCTGTTGGTCGGCCTGACCCACAACCTGAACGTCATCCTGCTGCTGACGGCGCTGAACGGTCTGATTGTGCCGGGGACCAACCTGAGCCACTTCAACATGCTTCTGAAGATCTGCCCGGCCGGCCAACGGCCGGTGTACCTGGGTCTGTGGACGTCCACGATGAACCTGGGCGCATTCATCATGCCCCTGATCGGCGTGGCTCTGGCAGACCAAGTGGGCTTTGCGCCGGTTCTGATCGCCGGTGGTGTGATCTGCCTGGCGGGTTCCACCACCTTTCGCTTTCGCAAGCTACAGACGCCCGACAGCCTGGCCGTGCGCCGGGCCGAGCCAGAGCCATTGGGCGGCTGAGTGACGCCGGGCGGCTGAGTGACGCCGCGTGCGGCGCCGGCGTAGGCACTGCCACACGCTTTCAGAACGACCTGAATGGAGGTACCTTCACATGGACACTGGTTATGACGGGCTGGGACTAGGGCTGGGCAACCTGGCGCGGCTGTCAGAGGCCGAGACGCGCTCGATCAGCGCGGAGAATCCGACCGGAGCAAAGGGCGCCGGGGGGCAGGCAACGGAAGGCACGGGGGCCAGCCCTGCCCGCGAGCTGGGACAGGGCTGGAAAGTGTCGCCCTCGATCAACCTGCCGGGCAAGACCACCGTAACCCTGGCCGACGTGGACGGGCCGGGTGCGATCCAGCAGATATGGCTGACGCTGCACCCGTCCTTCTGGCGCAGGGTGGTGCTGCGCATCTACTGGGATGACGAGACCACACCGTCTGTCGAGACGCCCATCGGCGACTTTTTCTGCAACGCCTGGGGGGTGCGCTGCAACGTGACGTCGCTGCCGGTGGCGGTCAACCCGGCGGGTGGCTTCAATTCCTACTGGGAGATGCCATTCCGCAAGCACGCGCGGATCACGATCGAGAATGTGAGCCCAGATACACTGAACGGTTTTTACTATCAGATCAACTACACGCTGACTGACGTTC
>JADGQF010000398.1 GCA_017882045.1 Anaerolineales bacterium | reverse complement strand
GTAGCGGGCGTAGGCGGCCGGGTAGAGATCTTCTTCTCCAGCCCACGGGCCAGGGTGCGCACCAGCCCCGGGTACAGCGAGACCACCGTCACACCGTGGTCGAGCAGCTCATGCGCCATGTCCCGCGTCAGCTTATCGGTCGCGGCTTTGGCCGCCCCGTGCGCCGTATTGCCCAGGTATTTTTGCGCCGCCCAAAACGAGATGTTGGCGATCAGGCCAGACTTCTGCGCCACCATCAGGCGCGCACCCAGCCGGCTGGCCGTGTAGGTCGCACGTACCCCGCTCGCGAACATCGCGTCCCAGCGCCACAGCGGCTGCTCCCAAAACGGGCGCGGCCAGGTGAAGTCCCAACTGTCCTCACCGGTCTTTTCGACCATATGCTCGTAGCCGCCCCAGGCATTGTTCACCAGGATGTCCAGCCGCCCGGCTTCGCCGCTTATGCGGGCGAACAGCGCCTCGACGTCGTCATCATTCCGGTGGTCTACCGCTGAAGTTTCGCCACGCCGGTTTGGATGATCGCCAGCAGCTTTTCCCGTTCGCCGGGTATTTCCTCTTCCAGGCGGGCCGCCGCCACCGGTATCAGCCAACGCGCCAGTTGCTCGCGTGAGCCGGGCCGGAGCGCGAAATAGCGCCTCAGATAGATGCGATCCGCCAACAAAGACGCTTGCCTCAGCAGCCACCCGCCGCGCTGACCTGGCGGCGGCCCGCCCATCAGCAGGATCAGCGAGGTGCGCGCCACATCTCCCAGTGGATTGCCCTCCGTCGCCGTCATCCAATCCAGAATGACGGGGCCGCGCTCCGTCAGCAGGACATTGTCCGGGTGAAAATCGCCGTGGCACACCGCGTTGCCCTCCGGCAGCCTATCGAGCAGCCTGAGCACTGTCTCCTTGGTGGCATCCGGCAGACCGTCCAGGCCGCGCACCCTTCTTTCCAACGCCGCGCTGAACGACGGCAGTCCCGGCACCTCGCATTTGTGCATCGCGGCGTGCAGTTCCGCCAGCGTGCTCGCGATCCGGTAGAGCTGCCACGGCCGGGCCAGCAACTCCTGGACCATGGACCGGCCCGCCACGCGCTCGAACACGATCCCTGTCCGGCCGTCTACTTCAATCATGTCTTCGACGGCCGGCACCGGCAGCCCCGCCGCGTGCACGGCCCGCGTGACGCGCGCCTCCTGGCGCGCCCAGCTCTCCGGGCACCAATCAAAGAACAGCTTCAGTACCCGCCCGTTGCCCCAGGCGTAGATCTCGGCGGTTCTCCCGCGCGCGAGCAGGGCAGAAGACTGCTGAGACACAGCCAACGATTCCGGCTTCATCTTTCTGCCTTTTCCATACCTAACCTACTCCATCCTGCGCATGCGCGGGATGAACACCCACAGCAGCACGGCCGACACGAGCAAGACCGACGCCCCGAGCACGACTGCCAGCTGTTCGTTGGTCTGTTGGGCGATCGCGCCGGCTACCAGGGCGCCGATGGGCATGCTGCCGAAGAAGACCAGGCTGTAGACGCCCATCACCCGGCCCCGGTAGCGGTCCTCGGATTGCGTTTGCACCAGGGCGTTGATCAGGTTGAACGTCAGGATCTGCGCGAAGCCCACCGCGACCAGCGTCAACAAGGAGAACGGTAACCCGCGCAGGGCCGAGAAAACCAGCATCAGAATGGGAAAGGCGAAGCTGCCGAAGGTCAGCACCCGCCCTTTGAAGCGAAAGCGGCCGAGCGAGGCAATGAACAACGCCCCGATCAGGGCGCCGACGCCGCGCGCGGACAATAAGAGCCCGTTGGTGGTCTCGTTGCCATGCAGCACCGCCACCGCCCAGGCCGGGAACAGGCTGAACAGCGAGGCGCCGAACAGGCCGCTCACACCGATCATGGCGATCAGCACGCCGATATACTGATGATGGACGACGTAGCGCAGTCCCTCGCGCAGCTCCAGCATGGGCGAGCCCCGCCGCCCGACGGGAGCCAGCGCCTTCAGTTTCATGAGGGCCAGGGCGACGATCACGGCGATGAACGAGAGCCCGTTGAGCATAAAGCACCAGCCGGGACCAAAGGCCGCATAGGTCAAACCTCCGACTGCCGGACCGACTGCCACCGCCAAATTGAACATGGTGGCGTTGAGGGCCACGGCGTTCGTCAGGTCCTCGCGCTCGACCATCTCCAGCACGAACGCCTGCCGCGCCGGGGCGTCGAAGGCCTGGGCAACGCCGAGCAGAAAGGCCAACAACAGGATGTGCCAGGGCTGCACGACACCCGTGAAGGTGAGCGCGGCCAGTATGAAGGCCAGGATCATCATCGACGTCTGGGTGATGATCATCAGCGCCCGGCGCGACACGCGATCCGCGATCACGCCGCCGTAGAGGGTGAACAGCCAGGTTGGGATGCCTGAAGCGAAGCTGACATAGCCCAGGTACACCGGTGACCTGGTGATCTGGTAGATCAGGTAGCCCTGGGCCGCACTCTGCATCCAGGTGCCGGCCAGCGAGACCAGTTGTCCGAAGAACCACAGCCGGTAGTTCGGGTATTTGAGGGCGGCGAAAGTCTGGCGCCAGTCGAACCGATACCTGGCGGAAGGCGCGCCGGGGGCGGTGACACTCGGTTTCATATTTCTCGCTTCTGAGCCGTCGTCGGCGTCAATTGGCCGGGATCTGCCGAATCCTATTCATATAGCAGGCGCAGGGCCGGCCGGCGACTGGTGTCTTCCAAAAGATCCGTGCTATCGCTGAACTGGTCGATGCCGCCGATCGGGCGCCGCCGGGCGAGCCGCAGCAGCGCCGGATCGCTAATGCGCGCCCGTAGGGCAGCCGCGCGCCGGTCGCCCCAGATGACGCGCAACGGCCGGCCGAAGAACGGCTCGGCCTTCGCCGGGATGGGTTCTGTCATCCCCAGCCGATTGTGCATGCCGGCCACGTACTCGTAGGCGTCCACCAGGTGCCGCTCGCGCGCTTGCCAGGTCGCGGCCAGTTGCACGGCCCGCAGGGCGGGCGCCAGGTCGGGAGCGCACTGCAGCCGCGAGAACGCGCTCCCGAACCACTTCGGATAGGGCGCATACTGGCGCTCCATCAGAAAACAGAGGCGCATCAGATCACGCACCAGGCGCGCGCCGATGAGCGCCGAACCAATTTCGTCGCCCACCAGGCCGGCGCGGCCCATCAGGTGTTCTTCCTGGCCGATACGCGCCCAGCCGGACGCCAGCAAATAGAGCCACACCTCATGAGGGTAATAGGCGAAGCGCGCCCGGGCCGGCTCGAGGTTAACCTCGTCCTGGAATACGGGTCCCACCGTCAGCGTGCGCAGCTTTTGCTCAGGGAACGTCAGCCAGTCGGCCGGCTCCGGCGCGCGCTCGAGGTCGAAGTTGAGATAGGCCAGCAAGAAGCCGCGGATCGTCAGCAGGTCCACCCGGTGATTGACCGGACCTTCGCTCACCGCCTGCAGAAGCTGAGTGCCGTTATCCGCCGGGTCGGGTGGCGTGAAGCTAGTCGGGTAGCCCCGAAAGGTGTGCGGTAGCTCGTTGCGCAGTAGCTCGT
>JADGQF010000022.1 GCA_017882045.1 Anaerolineales bacterium | reverse complement strand
GCGGACGCCTTTGTCGACAAGACCCGCTTCGCCGGCAAGCGGCTCTACGAAACCTCGACCAAAGAAGCCCTGCATGCGGGCCAGGAAGTGGTCAAGAAAGCCCTGGCTTTGCCGGAGCCGGGCGGGACCGACCTGGCCGATCTGGCCAGGGATATGAAGAAGGCCCGCACCTCCAAAGTGACCGGCCCATACAAGCACCTGATGACGGGCGTGTCGTACATGCTGCCCATCGTCGTCGCCGGTGGCATCCTCATCGCCCTCTCGTTCGCCTTCGGCGGTATCAAGCCCGAGGGCTATCCTGCGGGCACGCTGGCCTGGGGCTTGATGCAGATCGGTGGCGGCACCGCTTTCAAGCTCTTCGTTCCCATCCTGGCGGCCTTCATCTCCTACTCCATCGCCGACCGCCCCGGCATCGCGCCCGGCATCATCGGCGGCGCCCTGGCGATTAACCTTGCCGGGGACAGTACTGTCGGCTCCTCCGGGTTTCTAGGCGGCCTCGTGGCAGGTTTCCTGGCCGGCTACGTGACCCTGGCGCTGAACAACTACATCAAGCTGCCGAAGAATCTGCGAGGCCTGATGCCCGTTCTGATCCTGCCGCTGCTCTCTACCCTGGTCGTCGGCTTGCTGATGGTCTTTGTCATTGGCCCGCCCATGGCGTCGATCAATACCGGCCTGACGAACTGGCTCAAGGGGATGCAGACGGGCAGCGCAGTCGTGCTCGGACTGATCCTGGGCGCCATGATGGCCTTTGACATGGGCGGCCCGGTCAACAAGGCGGCCTACGCCTTCTCGGTTGGGCTGCTCTCCAGCCAGATCTACCTGCCCATGGCCGCAGTCATGGCCGCCGGCATGACGCCGCCGCTCGGTCTGGCATTGGCTTGCTACCTGTTCAAGGATCGCTTTACCGACGATGAACGGGAGGCTGCCAGTGCGGCGGCCGTCCTCGGCATCTCGTTCATTACGGAAGGCGCGATCCCCTTTGCCGCACGTGATCCGTTGCGTACGATCCCGAGTTTGATGGTTGGGTCGGCAGTCACCGGCGCGATCTCGATGGCATTCAAGTGCGGCCTGCATGTGCCCCATGGCGGCATCTTTGTTCTGCCCATCCCTAATGCAGTGGACAACCTGGGCGCTTATCTGATCGCCATCGTCATCGGGACGCTGGTCACCACCGGAATGCTGTTTGCGCTGAAGAGGCCCCTGGCTGCTAAGGCGCAGGCCTTCGCACGCGAAGCAGCGGTCGCTTAGTCCCACAACCGCACTTGCGCTTCGCGCTCGCACTGAGTGACAGCATGAAGTGCGGTTGTGGGATTAGGCGGGCTTGTTGCCGATGGCGTCAGTCGGGCCACCAGCGTCGGATGTGGCCAAGAGCGATGGGAGTGGGTGAGGCTTCTCTTATGGCCTCACCCACCACAGCCTGCAGTGAGATGACCTGTATGAACATGGACGAAAGCAAGCTCCATTATCTGCAGCTCTTAGCGCAGCAGTACCCCTCGATCCGGGCTGCATCGACGGCGATTGTCGACTTGAGCGCTCAGCTCAACCTGCCCAAAGGCACAGAGCATTTCGTGTCGGACGTTCACGGAGAGTACGAGGTCTTTCACCATGTGCTGAAGAACGGGTCCGGATCGATCAAACGCAGGATTGACGAGGTCTTCAGTACCCTCTCAGCGGAAGAAAGACGGAGCCTGGCCACCCTGATCTACTATCCGGAGCAGAAATTACCGCTCATCCTGAAGACCGTGGTGGACGAAGCGGAATGGTATCGCACGACCCTGCTGCGACTGGTCAGGCTCTGCCGGGATATTTCGGGCAAATACCCGCGCGCCAGAGTCCGTGCATTCCTGCCGGACGACCTCGCCGGCATCATCGAGGAACTCCTGCACGAGCAGGAAAACGTCAAGGATAAGGCCGAGTACTATCAAAGCATCGTGGACACCATCATTGCCACAGACAGCGCCAGAACGGTCATTATTGCTCTGGTCGAACTCATCCAGCGCCTGGCCATCGCCCGTCTGCATGTCATCGGCGACATTTATGACCGGGGCCCTGGAGCCGATCTGATTCTGGATACTTTGATGGATTACCACAGCGTGGATTTGCAGTGGGGCAACCACGATATTCTGTGGATGGGCGCGGCGGCGGGGAGCGAAGCCTGCATCGCCAATGTCATCCGGATTGCCCTGCGCTACGGCAACGTTAGCACACTAGAACACGGATATGGGATCAGTCTCTTGCCCCTGGCGTCTCTTGCCATCGACACCTATGGCGACGATCCCTGCCAGCAGTTCCTGCCGCCCTTGCCGGATGAGCAAGACGACAGCAGCGATGAGCGCAGGCTGGTGGCGAAGATGCACAAGGCGATCGCGATGCTGCAGCTCAAGCTGGAGGCGCAGATCATCCTAAGGCGACCTCACTTTCAGATGAACGACCGGTTACTCCTGGACAAAATGGACCCCGCAAGCAGGACGATCCGCCTCGATGGCACAGTCTATCCGCTCCTGGATGCCCATTTCCCCAGCGTGGATCCCCAGGACCCGTATGAATTGACAGTCCGTGAAAAGAGCTTGATCGAGAAACTGAAACTCTCTTTCACCAGCAGCACAAGGCTGCAACAGCACGTTCGATTTCTCTTTTCCAAGGGAAGCATGTATCTCGTCTACAACGGAAATCTCCTATACCACGGTTGTATCCCGATGAATGACGATGGCTCATTCAGGGCGGTCCAGATGGACGGTCAATGGGTATCCGGCCGGGCTTACATGGATCGACTGGATCGGCTGGCCCGCCAGGGTTATTTTGCCACCGATAACCCAGTCCGGAAACAAGAGGGCATGGACACCATGTGGTACCTTTGGAGTGGTGCACAGTCTCCGTTATTCGGCACTGAGAAGATGGCGACCTTTGAGCGCTATTTTATAGGCGACAAAGCTACGCATGTAGAGAAGCGAAATGCCTACTACATTTTCCGGGATCGCGAAGATGCCGCCCGGAAGATCCTGGAGGAGTTCGGTGTGAACCCAGATTTGGGTCACATCATCAACGGTCACGTGCCGGTCAAGGTCAAGCGCGGGGAAAGCCCGGTCAAAGCCGGTGGCAAGTTATTGGTGATTGACGGAGGATTCGCGAAAGCCTACCAGAAACACACCGGGATCGCCGGATATACGCTCGTGTACAACTCCTATGGACTGCTTCTCACCGCGCATCAGCCCTTTGAATCTGCCCAGAAGGCTATCGAAGAGGAGCTGAACATCGATTCGACAGCGCAGATCCTCGAACACAACAACATCAGGATTCGCGTGAAGGATACCGATCTTGGCAAAAGGATTCAACAGCAGATTGACGACCTGCAAGCACTCCTCACCGCCTATCGCACCGGGCTGATTCAGGAAAGCTGAAGCCGGAGGGAACATGTCTTCACTTGCTAATTCGCCTGCCTGGCAGGCACTGATCGAGCACCAGCAGCAGATGGCCGGCGTACACATGCGCGACCTCTTTGCCAGCGATCCCCAACGCTTTGAGCGGTTTTCCTTATGGTTGGGAGACATGCTCTTTGACTACTCCAAGAACCGTATCACCGAAAAGACGATGTTGCTGCTGATCAGCCTGGCTCGTCAGGCTAACCTGGCCCAAGCCGTCGAAGCCATGTTCCGCGGTGAGAGAATCAATACCACTGAAGACCGGGCCGCGCTCCATGTTGCCTTGCGTAACCGTTCCAACCGCCCCATCCTAGTCGATGGCAAGGATGTGATGCCCGAGGTCAATCGGGTACTTGCCAAGATGCGGATATTCAGCGAAGCGGTCCGTTCGGGAGCATGGAAAGGGTATTCTGGCAAGGTCATCACCGATGTGGTCAATATCGGCATCGGCGGCTCAGACCTGGGCCCCAAAATGGTCGCAGAGGCTTTGAAGCCGTACGGCATGCCGAATCTGCGCGTCCATTTCGTTTCCAATGTTGATGGCAGCGACCTGGCCGAGACCTTGAAACCTCTTGATCCCGAAACTGCGCTGTTCCTGGTGGCCTCCAAGACCTTCACGACCCAGGAGACGATGACCAACGCCTATTCTGCCAGAGCATGGTTTCTCGCCTCGGCTAAAGACGAAGCTGCGATTGCCAGGCATTTTGTGGCCATGTCTACAAACGCGACCCTCGTCACGCAATTCGGGATTGATACCCAGAACATGTTCGAGTTTTGGGATTGGGTGGGTGGGCGCTATTCCCTGTGGTCGGCCATTGGCCTCTCTATCGCCCTCTACCTGGGCATGGACCGTTTTGAGGAGTTGTTGAGTGGCGCCCACACCGTGGATGAACACTTCCGCACTGCACCCTTCGAGAAGAATATCCCCGTCATCATGGGCCTGCTCGGCATCTGGTACAACGACTTCTTCGGAGCCCAATCGCAGGCGATCCTCCCGTACGACCAATACCTGATGCACTTCCCTGCCTATTTCCAGCAAGGGGACATGGAAAGCAACGGGAAGAGCGTCACCCTCCAGGGTGCCTGGGTCGATTACTCGACTGGACCCATTGTTTGGGGACAACCTGGGACCAACGGCCAGCATGCCTTCTACCAGCTCATCCACCAGGGCACCAAGCTCATCCCCTGCGACTTTCTGGCGGCGGCCCACAGTCACAACCCCATGGGAGAACACCATCCCATCCTGCTCTCCAATTATCTAGCCCAGACTGAGGCCCTAATGAAAGGCAGAACGCCAGAGGAAGCTCGTGCAGAGCTGGTAGCGGCAGGCTGTACCGGCGAACAACTGGAAAGGCTTGTTCCGGCCAAGACCTTTCCCGGCAACAAACCAACCAATTCCTTCTTCTACCCGAAGCTGACTCCTCAGATACTGGGCTCACTGATTGCTTTGTATGAACACAAGATATTTACGCAGGGCGTCGTCTGGAATATCAACTCCTTCGACCAGATGGGGGTCGAGTTGGGCAAGCAGTTAGCGAAGGCGATCTTGCCGGAACTCAAAGGAGAACAGCGTATCGGCACGCATGACTCCTCAACGAGGGGTCTGATCAGCTATTACAGGGTGACAAGGGACCTGGCTTAATTACGGGAGATCATTGCTATGGCAAGAGTGAGGATGAGCCGAGGCAAGTTCGACGGGATCAACGCCGTCGCGGACAAGAAAGGCGTAATCACGGCATTGGCGATTGATCCGCGCGGCTCGCTCAAGAAAGCGATTGCCAAGGCCAAGGGCAGCGAGGCCAGTGATGCGGAGGTGATCGAGTTCAAGGCACTTATTGCGGAGGTCCTGACGCCGCACTCTAGCGCGATCCTCCTGGACCCCGTATACGGCCGCGGGCCGAGCACCCACCGCGCGAAAACCTGCGGTCTGCTGCTGACGTATGAGTCGTCCAGCGACGAGGTAGCGGGCAAAGGGCGCCTGCCTGATCTGTTTTCGGAATGGTCGGTGTTGCGCCTCAAGGCCGCAGGAGCGGATGTGATCAAGGTTTGCCTCTACTACGATCCGGACGACGCTGCTAAGATCAACACGATCAAGCAGGCCTTCGTCGAGCGGGTCGGGGCAGAGTGTCGGGCAAACGACATCCCCTTCTTTCTCGAGCCGATCTGCTATTGTGACGAGATCGGTGACGAGCAGAGCCTGGCGTTTGCGCGCGTCAAGCCGCGCAAGGTCACGAAGTACATACGGGATTTCTCGCAGCCGCAGTATGGTGTTGATGTACTGATGGTTGAAGTGCCCGTTAACGTGCGCTATGTCGCCGGCTCGACGGCGAATACTGGCGGCCTGGTTGCCTACACGGTCGAGGAAGCGAAGGAGCATTTCCGCGCGGCGGCCGCGGAGGCGCAGAAACCGTTCATGTACCTGAGCGCGGGCGTTACGTACGAGGTCTTCTGCGAGACGCTGGAGCTGGCTGGTGAGGTCGGCACGCCATTCTCCGGAGCGCTGTGTGGCCGCGCGATGTGGCAGGCTGGCGTCCCCGAATACGGCAAAGGCGGTGCCGGGGCGGTACGCGCGTGGTTGAATCAGGCCGGTGTTGAAGGTATGCGGGTACTGAACGCGGTGATGGCCAAGGGTGCTAAGCCCTGGTGGGATTTCTACGGCGGCCTCGAAAACATCGAGGTCGTAGGCTAAGCCGAAGCGGAGCGCTCAGAGGAGGACTACATGGACATGCGGATCGTTAAGGTCGAAGGCAGCGAGGTACTGGACTCGCGCGGAAACCCGACGGTAGAAGTGGAGGTCACGCTGGCCGATGGCACGGTTGGGCAGGCGATGGTTCCATCGGGCGCCTCCACCGGCGCCAACGAGGCCGTCGAACTGCGCGACGGCGACAAAAAGCGCTTCGGCGGCAAGGGCGTGCTCAAGGCCGTCGAGCATGTGCAAACGACAATCGCCGGAGCGTTGAAGGGGCTAGACGCCAGCGACCAGCGCGGGATCGACCTAACGCTGATTGCGCTGGATGGCACTGCGAACAAGGGTAATCTCGGCGCCAATGCCATCCTGGGTGTCTCGCTGGCCTGCGCCCGGGCGGCCGCAACGGCGCTCGGCGTACCGCTCTACCGCTACCTGGGCGGCGTAGACGCCCATGTCCTGCCGGTGCCGATGTTTAACATCCTGAACGGCGGCAAACACGCCCAGAACTCGACCGACATCCAGGAGTTCATGCTCGTCCCGGCCGGCGCGCCGAGCTTCCGCGAGGCGGTGCGCTGCGGCGCTGAGGTCTATGCAGCGCTCAGATCCGTGCTGCACGACCGCGGCGCATCCACCAACGTCGGCGACGAGGGCGGCTTTGCGCCGTCGCTGCCGTCGAACGCGGCTGCCGTCGAGGTCATCTTGACGGCCATCGAGAAGGCTGGCTACAAGCCGGGGCGAGATTGCTTCCTGGCCTTCGACCCGGCGTCCACCTCCTTTTACAGCGACGGCCTCTATCACCTCGAACGCGAGGGCCGCAGCCTGACCAGCGCGGAGATGGTCGATTTCTGGGAAGATTGGGTCAACAAGTACCCTATCGTGAGCATCGAAGATGGGCTGGCGGAGGATGACTGGGACGGTTGGCGCCTGCTCACCGAGCGACTCGGCAAGCGGGTGCAACTGGTCGGCGACGACCTGCTGGTAACCAACGTCACTTTCCTGCGCCGCGCGATTCACGAGCATAGCTGCAACAGCATCTTGATCAAGCTGAACCAGATCGGCACAGTCACAGAAACAATCCAGGCCATCCAGGAAGCTCACCACGCCGGGTGGACCGCGATCGTGTCGCATCGCTCGGGCGAGACCGAAGATACTACCATCGCCGACCTGGTGGTCGCCCTGGGCACCGGCCAGATCAAGACGGGCGCGCCGACGCGCAGCGAGCGCACGGCGAAGTACAACCGCCTGATGAAGATCGAAAGTCAGCTTGGCGCGAATGCGGTCTTCGAGGGCCTGGCCGCATACCCGCTGGCATCCAAGTAGGAGCACGTTCACCGCAGAAATGGGGTGCTAGTAAAGCAGGAGGAATTAGTGCGCACACCGCTGATCGCAGGCAACTGGAAGATGTACAAAACCGTGAGCGAGGCTGGCGACCTGGTCGAGGCACTGCTGGCCGGGCTGGGTGCGGTGTCCGACCGCGAGGTGGTGGTCTGCCCTCCCTTTACCGCCCTCCACCTGCTAAGCTCGTTGTTTGCCGGCACGCCGATCGCGCTGGGAGCCCAAGACGTGTTCTACGAGTCCCAGGGCGCTTATACCGGCGCCATCTCACCCCCGATGTTGCGTGATGTCGGCTGCCGTTACGTGATTGTGGGTCATAGCGAGCGCCGACAGTATTTCGGCGACGACGACGCCGTCGTCAACCGCAAGCTGCGAGCCGCACTGGCCCACGGCCTGCGACCGATCTTGTGCGTGGGTGAGACCAAGCCCCAGCGCGACGCGGGCACGGCAGAACAGGTGGTGGTGGCACAGGTACAGGCGGGATTGGCAGACGTCGGCGCCACTCAGTTGCCGGACGTAGTCATCGCGTATGAGCCGATCTGGGCCATCGGCACCGGCGACACCGCCACGGCCGCCGATGCCCAGGCGATGCATGCCACCATCCGAGCCACGTTGGCTGCGCTATATACACCCGAACTGGCGCAGAACCTGCGCATCCAGTATGGCGGGAGCGTCAAGCCCGACAACGTGGATGAGCTGATGGCGCAACCGAATATCGACGGGGCGCTGGTGGGCGGCGCTTCGCTCAAGGCCGATAGTTTTTTGCGTATCGTCCACTTTCGGAAAAGGAGCATGCTATGAACAAGAAAACCGTGCGCGATCTGGATCTCCGCGGTAAACGCGTATTGATGCGCGTGGACTTTAATGTGCCCATGGCCGATGGCGTCGTCACCGACGATAAGCGCATTAAGGCCGTGCTGCCGACCATCCAGTATGTGCTCGACCACGACGCGTCGCTGATCTTGATGAGCCACCTGGGTCGCCCCAAGGGCACCGGGTTCGAGCCCGAATTCAGCCTCAAGGCTGCGGCCGTGGCACTGAGCAGGCTGCTGGGCAAGCCCGTCCAGATGGCCCCGGATTGCGTCGGCCCCGAGGTCGAGGTGCTGGCGAAAGCGCTGCAGCCCGGCGAAGTGTTGATGCTGGAAAACACGCGCTTCCACAAGGGCGAGGAGAAGAATGACCTCGAACTGGCCAAACAGATGGCCGACTTGGGTGACGTCTACGTGAACGACGCCTTCGGCTCAGCGCACCGAGCGCACGCCTCCACCGAGGGGGTCGCCCGTTTCCTTCCCGCCGTTTCCGGCTTCCTCATGGAGCAGGAGCTGGAATACCTGGGCCGCGCGACCGACAACCCAGCTCACCCCTACGTCGCCATCCTGGGTGGCGCTAAGATCAGTGACAAGATCTCGGTTGTCGAGAACATGCTCAGCAAGTGTGACACGCTGATCATCGGCGGCGGCATGGCAAATACCTTCCTGGCGGCTGCGGGCCACAACATGCAGAACAGCCTGGTGGAAACCAGCTCGGTCGCGACCGCCAAGGCGATCATGGCCAAGGCCGGCGGCAAGCTGATGCTGCCCGTCGACGCGGTGGTGGCCGACAAGTTCGATGCCGAGGCGGCGAGCCAGGTTGTGGACATAGATAAGGTGCCGGCGGGCTGGCGCGTGCTGGACATCGGCCCCAAGAGCATCGCACAGTTCGGCGAAGTGCTCAAGACCGCCAAGCTGGTCGTTTGGAACGGCCCGATGGGCGTCTTCGAGTTTCCCAGATTCGCCGAAGGGACCTTTGCCATCGCCAGGCTGCTGGCGACGACCGGCGCCATCACCGTGATTGGCGGCGGTGACAGCGCAAGTGCAGTCAAGAAGGCCGGCGTGGCCAAGCAGATGACGCATGTCTCAACGGGCGGCGGCGCGTCGCTGGAATTCCTCGAGGGACGGGCGCTACCCGGGGTGGCGGCGCTCAACGACAAGGAATAGGAGGAGCCCATGTACAGGGTTGTGCTGCTTCGCCACGGCGAGAGCACCTGGAATATGGAGAATCGCTTCACCGGCTGGACCGATGTCGACCTGTCGGAGCGAGGCACCGCCGAGGCCCACCGTGCCGGACAACTGCTGAAAGCGCAGGGCTACATCTTTGACGCGGCGTTCACCTCGGTGCTCAAACGGGCCATCCGCACCTTGTGGATTACTCTGGACGAGATGGATCTGATGTGGATCCCGGTCCACCACTCGTGGCGACTGAACGAGCGCCACTACGGCGCACTGCAAGGGCTCAACAAGGCTGAGACGGCAGCCCAATACGGTGACCAACAGGTGAAGATCTGGCGCCGCAGCTACGACATTCAGCCTCCCGCGCTGGCTGAAGAAGATCCGGGTTGGCCGGGCCACGACCCGCGTTACAAGGACCTGGCGCCGCAAGAGATACCGCTTACCGAATGCTTGAAAGATACCGTAGCTCGCTTTCTGCCCTATTGGCACGAGGCCATTTCTCCAGTAGTGTGCTCGGGACAGCGGGTGATCATTGCCGCACACGGCAACAGCCTGCGCGCGCTGGTCAAGTACCTGGACAATATCTCCGACGACGACATCGTGGAACTGAACATTCCGACCGGCGTGCCGTTGCTCTACGAGCTTGACGCAGAGCTCAGGCCTATCAGTCATTCCTACCTGGGTGATGCGGAGGAAATCCGCAAGGCCCAGGAAGCAGTGGCCAAGCAAGGCAAGGCCAAAGGCTAGTCCGGAACTAGGGGATCAGGAGCTCGTACTGGTTTCAGCAGTCATCGAGAACCATGGGTTCGGAATCAAGGGTTCTAAGGAGACACAAATGACAATTGCTACGGAGACCCCCGTAATGAGCCGGACGCTTACCTTGAAAGCGCCTCTCTCCGGCTTCCTGGTGCCGATCGAGCGTGTCCCAGACCCGGTCTTCGCGCAAAAGATGGTCGGCGATGGCATCGCGCTGGATCCGATCAGCCAGACGCTGGTGGCACCTTGTGACGGCGAGATTGTCATGCTGCATCCCGCCCACCACGCGTTGACGCTTGTGACCGCAGGCGGCATCGAGCTGCTGATGCATATTGGTCTGGACACCATTAACCTGAAGGGCGAGGGGTTCACCGCCCGGGTCAAGAACGGCGACAAAGTCAAGGCCGGCGCGCCGCTCATCGACTTCGACGCGGACTATATCGCGACCCACGCGAAGAGCTTGCTCTCAATGATTGTGGTGACCAATCCCGACCGTGTGGCGTCCTTCAAAGCTCGCGCCGGCATGGTCACCCAAGGGCAGGATCCTATTCTGGACCTGGAGCTGGCGGCTGATGGAGCCAAAGCCGCCGCCGGAGCGACCACCGAGCCCATCACTTCAGAGGCCATCCTGATCTCTAATACCGCCGGCTTGCACGCCCGTCCGGCCGCTGTGTTGGCCAACGTTGCCAAGAAGTTTGCTTCAGATATCTGGGTGCAGCGCGGCGATAGCCGGGCTAACGCCAAGAGCGTCACCAGCCTGATGAACCTGGACATTCGCTACAATGACAAGGTGAACCTGATCGCGCAGGGTCCGGACGCCCAAGACGCCATTAACTCCCTGGTTCCGTTGATCCTATCGGGCCTGGGCGAGGAGGGGGCGTCAGCGCCAGCGCCGGCCAGCCGAGTCGTGGCCGACATTGCCAGGCCGGTGCCCGCGCGCCGCTCGGATGACCCGACTTTGTTGCTGGGCGTCACGGCGTCGCCGGGATTGGCGGTCGGTAAGGTTTTCCAGGTGCGTCATCAGGACGTCGCGGTGGCTGAGACGGCCGAGGACTCGGAGGCTGAGGAACTCAAGCTGGCGGGTGCAATAGAGACATCCAGGCGCCAGTTGGAGGCTCTCCAGTACCAGTTACACGGCCAGGCAGACGCCAACAAGGCGGCCATATTTGCCGCCCACCAGGAGGTGATGGACGATCCGGAGCTGCATGAGATAGTGCGCAGCGCCATTCTCAAAGGCAAGAGCGCCGCGTTCGCCTGGCAGCACATGATCAACACCCAGGCTACGCAACTGGCCAAGATGAACAACCCACTGCTGGCGGCCCGTGCCGCCGACGTGCGTGATGTCGGCCAGCGCGTAATGCAGAACCTGACCGGCATCGGCCCGCGCAAGATCGACGCACCCGCCAACAGCATCCTGGTGGCAGAGGAAATGACACCCTCCGATACGGCCAACCTGGATCGCAGCAAGGTCCTCGGGTTCTGCACCACACTCGGGAGCGCGACCTCCCATTCCGCCATCATCGCTCGCTCGCTGGACATCCCGTCGGTGGCCGGAATCGAGCCGCGGGCCCTGGATATCCCCGACGGCACGCCGGTGATCCTCGATGGCACCCGGGCCTCCCTGCGGCTCAATCCATCGGTAGAAGAAATGGCGCGCTTGCAGACACGCCAGGAGCGACTGACGGCTAAGAAGAAGGCTGACCTGGAGAGCGCAGCCACGCCGGCCGTCACGATCGATGGCTGCCAGGTGGAAGTGGTAGCCAACATCGGCGGATTGTCCGACGCCGTGAAGGGCGTGTCATTGGGCGGCGAAGGCGTCGGATTGTTGCGCACGGAGTTCCTGTTCCAGGATCGCGAAACCGCGCCGACCGAGGACGAGCAGTTCCAGGTGTACAGCGACATCGCTCGGGCGTTGGGGCCAAGCCGGCCGCTGGTCATCCGTACCCTGGATGTGGGGGGCGACAAGCCGCTGCCCTACCTGCCGATCGCCAAAGAAGAAAATCCGTTCCTGGGCGAGCGCGGCATCCGTGTCGGGCTGAATCGTCCCGAGGTGCTGCGCACCCAATTGCGCGCTATCTTGCGTGCAGCCGGAGCCGGCAAATTGCTGGTGATGTTCCCGATGGTGGCGACCCTGACCGAGTGGCGCGCGGCCAAGGCCATGTTCGACGAAGAGCGGGCCAGGCTCGGCGCTCAACCGATCCCGATTGGCATCATGGTCGAGATCCCCGCGGCAGCCATCATGGCTGAACAGTTCGCCCGCGAGGCCGATTTCTTCTCCGTCGGCACCAACGATCTGACGCAGTACACGCTTGCCATGGACCGCGGCCATCCCAAGCTGGCGCCACAGGTGGATGCGCTGAACCCCGCCGTACTGCAGTTGATCGCCCTGGCCGTCCGGGGCGCCCAACAGCATGGCAAGTGGGTGGGCATTTGTGGCGGCATCGCCGGCGACTCACAGGCTGTGCCGATCTTGATCGGCCTGGGTGTGAAAGAACTCAGCGTCAGCGTGCCGGCTATCCCGGCCATCAAGGCGCAGATCCGTACCTTGAGCCTGGCTAACTGTCAGACGCTGGCGCAGAAGGCGTTGACCCTCGATACTGCCGCTGCCGTCCGGGCATTGGTGCCCGACCCGTGGGCTTGAGCGCGGGCTGACCAAAGAGCTAGAGGAGGCATACGCTATGACTACCGCACGAGCCGCATTACCAGCCGCGCCGCCGCATGAGGGCATCGGCAGTCGCGCCTTCGGGTTCGCACAGAAGCTGGGCCGCGCGCTCATGGTCCCGGTGGCGGTCCTACCGGCTGCCGGCATCTTGCTGGGCGTCGGCGGCGGCATCCTGGGCGGCGTCGCGGCGGGCACATTCCATATTTCCTCGCCATTCATCCTGGGTGTGCTGGAGGTGATGAAGGCGTCAGGCGACGCCGTATTCGGCGCCTTGCCACTCATGTTCGCCATCGGCGTGGTCATCGCCCTGACCAATAACGACGGCGTGGCGGCGCTCGCCGCAGCCGTCGGTTACCTCGTGCTGCTTGGCGCCATGTCGGCCGTGGCCAAGCTCTTCGCCATTCCGACCAACAGCGTGCTGGGCTTCACGACGGTGGACACCGGCGTGTTCGGCGGCATCGTTATGGGCGTGGTGGCGGCGAACCTGTTCAACCGCTTCCATCGCATCAAGCTGCCGTCCTACCTCGGCTTCTTCGCCGGCAAGCGATTCGTGCCCATCGTCACCGCCCTGGCCGCCATCGGCATCGGCTTCGTGCTGGCTTTCGTGTGGGCGCCGATCCTATCGGCTCTCACCAGCCTGGCGAACTGGGCTATCAGCACCAACCCGGCCCTCGGCGTGTTTATCTACGGCGTGGTCGAGCGGTCGCTCCTGCCTTTCGGCCTGCACCACATCTGGAACGCACTGTGGTTCTTCCAATTCGGCAGCTTCACTCCGGCCGGCGGCCAAACCGTGCACGGCCTGACGAACATGTGCTTCGCCGGTGACCCGCAGCAAGGCGGTATCCTGGGCGGCGGTTACCTGTTCAAGATGTTCGGCCTGGTCGGCGCCGCGCTGGCTATCTGGCGGACGGCCAAACCTGCGCGACGAGCCCAGGTTGGCAGCCTTATGAGCTCGGGTGGCTTCACGGCTTTCCTGACCGGGATCACCGAGCCGCTTGAATACTCGTTTCTGTTCGTGGCGCCGCTCCTGTACGTCGTTCACGTGATCCTGGCCGGTCTCGCCTTCCCCATCCTCTACTTGTTGGGCGCCCGGTTGTGCTACAGTTTCTCGCACGGGGCCATCGACCTCGCCCTCTTCTCCATCCTGGACATCAAGCCGTGGATGGTACTGATCGTCGGGCCGCTTTACTTCTTGCTGTACTTTGGCATCTTCTACGGTGTGATCAGGTTGTTCAACTTGAAGACCCCAGGCCGTGAGGATGAAGAACCCGAAGAGGTCGCGCCCGGGTTGCTCGTGCCGGGGATGCCCGTGCGCAAAGAGCAAGCCTTCGCCTACCAGTTGGTGCTGGCGTTCGGCGGCAAGAGCAACATCAAGGCGTTGGACGCGTGTATCACGCGCCTGCGCGTCAGCGTCCTCGATCCAAGCAAAGTCAACCAGTCCCGGCTCAAGGCCCTGGGCGCGGCGGGCGTGGTGGTGGTCGGCAACAACATGCAGGCCATTTATGGGCCAAAGTCCGAGGGCTACAAGAATGACATGGACGACTACATGAAGGTGGCCGGCCCGGAGGCGGAGTTGTCTGAGACCGACTTGATCGCCGCAGGCGCGACTGCCGCACCGACGGCTGTCACAACCAAGCTGCGTGACCCGGCCGCCGGAGAGAAGGCGCGTAGCCTCATCCAGGGCCTGGGTGGCCTCAGGAACATAAAGAAGGTCGAAGCGGTGGCCGAAACCCGCCTGCGCGTGGTCGTGAGCGACCAGAAGCAGGTGAACGAGGCCGGGCTGAAGACGGCGGGTGTGGATGGCATCATGCGACTGCCCAACCAGATCCTGCACCTGATCGTCGGCCCCAACGCCGACCAGTATGCGGCAGAGATGGCCGGCCAGCTCGCGTAGATAGTCAGGCGGCCTGCGCCGGAACGGAAACCCGATCGCGGGCGCAGGCTGCAAACGATCTACTGACTTCAGCCCAGGAAGCTAAATTGTCACTGAGAAGCGTGGCAGGAGGGATCGATGCCGGAGATAAGCAAAGTCGCCCTTTTTACCAACGAGTATCCTCCGCATGTTTACGGAGGTGCCGGGGTACATGTCGAGTACCTGAGCCGTGAGCTGGCCCGCCTCGTTCCGGTTGAGGTCCGCTGCTTTGGTGGCCAGGACGTCAAAGAGCGCAACCTGCGCGTCAAAGGGTATGGGGCCTGGAGCGAGGCCAAGCTATACACCGACCCGCGTTTTGGCGGCGCGTTAGATGCTTTCCACCGCAGCCTCGCGATGGCCAAGGATACTCTCGATGCGAATGTCGTGCATTGTCACACCTGGTACACCGACATGGCCGGCTTCCTGGCCAAGAAGCTGTGGGGTACCCCACTAGTGCTGACCATCCACTCGCTGGAGCCGCTGCGCCCCTGGAAGGTCGAGCAGCTCGGCAATGCCTATCACTTGAGTAGCTGGATGGAGAAGACGGGGATCGAGGATGCCGACGCAGTCATTGCCGTCTCGCAAGAGGTCCGCAACGACGTGCTGCGGCTTTTCTCGATCGCGCCCGAGAAGGTACATGTGATCCACAACGGGATCGATCTGCAGCAGTATCGCAGGAACCCCGCCGTCGATGCCCTCGTCAAGCGTGGGGTCGATCCTGCAAAGCCGTTCGTGTTGTTCGTAGGCCGGATCACACGACAGAAGGGCATCATCCACCTCGTCAATGCCATCCCCTCGATTGACCCTTCGCTCCAGGTGGTGCTGTGCGCGGGTGCTCCCGACACCCCGGAGATCGGCCAGGAGATGGCCGAGCGCGTGGCCGAGGTCAGCGCTGGACGTGCCGGGGTGATCTGGATCCAGGAGATGCTGCCACGCGACGATATCATCCAGTTCTACTCGCATGCCGCGGTCTTTTGCTGCCCGTCGGTCTATGAGCCGTTCGGGATCATCAACTTGGAGGCCATGGCGTGCGAGACCGCGGTGGTGGCTTCGGCGATTGGCGGCATCCCGGAGGTGGTAGTGCCTGACGAGACGGGCCTGCTCGTCGATCTGAACCTCAAAGAAGGAACCTTCGATCCCATCGATCCGCCGCAGTACTCCGCCGATCTGGCTGCGGCCATCAACCACGTGGCCCTCGATCCGGTCCAACGCACGGAGTTTGGGCGCAACGGACGCCGGCGCGTCGAGGATCGCTTTAGCTGGACGGCAATCGCCCAGCGCACACTTGCTCTGTACCAGTCGCTGATGCCCGAGAGGAGCCGTCCTCCGATGGTGGCTTCCGAGAACCGCAGCCAGCAATTGCCTTAATCTGGACAGATGGAACGTCTGTGACACCAGGAGACCGCGATGCCAAAACGGCTTGCTCTGCTTGACAAAGAACGCTGCGTCGGCTGCCAGGCGTGTATGTTCGCCTGCGCCCGCCGGCCTGGCGTGGGTGGCCTGGCCGGGTCCAGCATCTGGGTTCGTTCGGCAGGCGGTATGCGCAAGGGTTTCGTTGTCATCGTCTGCCGTGCCTGCCCCGATCCGCCCTGTTCACGCGTGTGCCCCACCGATGCCCTGCCAGTCCGCCCGGGAGGCGGTGTGCGCCTGCGCTCTGAGCTGTGCATCGGCTGCCATAATTGCGCTGAGGCGTGCCCCTTCGGAGCCGTCCTCTGGGACCCGGAGCAGAACAAGCCTGAAATCTGCGTCTACTGCGGATATTGTGTGGCCTACTGCCCCTATGACGTCTTGGGCATGGAAGACCTGGCGGCAAGCGCGGCTGCGCCGGCAGAGGAAGCCTCTGCGGGAGGGGTGGTGCATGCTAGCCAATGACCCCTTGGCCAGAGTCCTGTATATCGATCTTTCGCGACGAGCCTTCTCCGTCCGGCACCGCCCCGAATTGTTCGAGGCCGGCCTGGGTGGGACGGGTGTAGACATCCGGCTGCTCGAAGAGGAATGTGCGCCGGGCACCGATCCGCTCGGCCCGGGCAACCCCGTCATCTTCGCCGTGGGGCCGCTGGTTGGCCTGTACCCTCTCGCCTCCAAAACCGTGGCCATGTTCAAATCGCCACATACCGGCAATCTGGGTGAAAGCCATGCTGGCGGCCGCAGCGCGGTGGCGATCCGGATGGCCGGCTATGGCGCCATCGTGATCCGCGGGGCCAGCGTGACCCCGATCTACCTGGCGGTCGAAGGCGACCACGTTCACTTCCGCGATGCCAGCGCCCTGTGGGGCTTGCACAACGCTTATACAGTTGGTTCGGTGCTGCGCGAGCGCGAGTCCGGTTCAGGCGTGCGCACCATTATGCGCATCGGCCGGGCCGGCGAGCAGGGCGTGACGTACGCTTCGGTGATCACCGAAACCTATCGCCACTTCGGTCGCCTGGGCCTGGGCGCAGTCTTCGGCAGCAAGCGGCTCAAAGGCCTGGTGATATCCGGCCAGCGTTCCCTGCCCGTCACCGACCGGCGCGCCTATCGCCAGGTCTACGACACGATATTCCGGGCCGCGACCGAATCGCCCTTGATGAAGAAGTACCACGAACTGGGCACCGCCATGAACGTGCTGCCCTTGAATGCGCTGGGCGCCCTGCCGACCCGCAATCTGCAGGCGGGGCACTTCGAGGGGGCGGAGGCTATCTCAGGCGAGCGCCTGGCTGCGGAATACCTGGGCCGCCGGGTGGCCTGCGCGCATTGCCCGGTGGCTTGCGTCCACCTGGGCACCCTACGCCTGCCCTACCCAAAGGAACCCTACTTCTACAAGACTTCGATGATCGGTTATGACCACGAACCGATCTTCGCGGTGGGTAGCCTGTTGGGCGGCAGCGATGTCAGCGGCATTTTCCAGCTACTGGACGAAGCGGAGGTACAGGGGCTGGACGTGATGAGCATGGGGGTGACGCTGGCCTGGGCCACCGAGGCACTGCAGCGTGGGCTGATCTCGACGCACGAGACCGACGGGTTGGCCTTGGACTGGGGCAACTACGCGACGTACATCGAGGCTGCCGAGCGCATCGTCAGCCAGCCCAACGACTTCTACCGGGCGTTGGCGCGTGGCGCGGAACACGCGGCGTCGATCTATGGCGGCTCTGACTTTGCTCTGACCTTCGGTGGCAACGAGATGCCGGGCTACCATACCGGCCCTGGCTGCCACCTGGGTTACCTGACCGGAGCACGCCACAGCCATCTTGACAGTGCCGGCTACGGCCTGGATCAGAAAGCGGGGGCCAAAGGGGAAACCCTCACGCCGG
This sequence comes from Anaerolineales bacterium, assembly GCA_017882045.1. Classification (GTDB taxonomy): domain Bacteria; phylum Chloroflexota; class Anaerolineae; order CG2-30-64-16; family CG2-30-64-16; genus JADGQF01. The sequence continues at coordinate 11,696 of JADGQF010000022.1, read as the reverse complement.
AGGGGGTCGCGACCGGGCTGCTGGACGAGGAGCGCTGGCGGCAGGTATTGACCAGCCTGGGCATCTGCCTGTTTGCGCGCGGCATCTACACATCTGATGTCACCTTGCAGGCGCTGGCGACGGCCGGTTTCGATCGGTCGGCCGATGACCTCGTGCAGTTGGGGGCCGACGTGCTCCACCGCAAGTACGCCTTCAAGCTGCGCGAGGGGTTTGATCCCGCGGCGTTGCGCATCCCGGGGCGCATTCTGCAGACACCCACGCCCATGGGAACTCTCGACGAGCAGTTCATGCGGGAGTCTATTGCAGCCTACGCAAGGGCCGTCTAGTCAGAACGCACACACGCGCTTTGACAATCCGGTAGGAGGAACGCAGTGCAAGCTGAAGAAGGCAGAAAGCGTGTCATTATCGAGAGCGTGGCGCCCGAGATCGATGCCGGCCAGTTCCCGATCAAGCGCATCGTAGGTGACACGGTGGTCGTCGAGGCGGATGTGTTGACCGACGGTCACGACGCGATCTCGGTCGTGCTGCAATATCGCACTGAAGCCGGCACGCAGTGGACCGAGGTTCCCATGGAGCCGCTGGTCAACGACCGCTGGCGGGGCACGTTCAAAGTCCAAGAACTCGGGCGCTACCGCTATACACTGCTGGTCTGGGTCGACCAATTCAAGTCATGGTCGCGCGATCTGGCCAAGCGCGTCGAGGCGGGGCAGGACGTGACGCTTGACCTGCTGATCGGCGCGGGGCTGGTCGAGGCGGCCGGCAAGCGCGCGCCGCTGATCCATGCCGGCTGGCTCCGGACATTCGCCGAGGCCATGCGCGCGGGTGGCGCCGACGGTGCGCGTCAAGCGCTATCAGCCGAGCTGGCCGCGCTCATGTACCGCCACGCCGAGCGGCTTGTTGCTACGAAATATGAGAAAGAACTCACAGTAGTGGTGGATCGCCAGCGGGCGCGCTTCGGTGCGTGGTACGAGCTGTTCCCGCGCTCCGCGTCGTCGTCGCCCGGGCAGCACGGCACCTTCAAGGACGTCGAGGCGCGCCTACCGTATATCGCCTCCATGGGCTTCGACGTGCTCTACCTGCCGCCCATCCATCCCATCGGCCGCAGCTTCCGCAAGGGCCGCAATAATAGCACCGATCCTACCCCCGATGATCCGGGCAGCCCCTGGGCGATCGGCTCGGCAGAAGGCGGGCACAAAGCCATCCATCCGCAGCTTGGTACGCTGGAGGACTTCCGGCACCTGGTGAAGAGCGCGGCAGAATACGGCATCGAGTTAGCGCTGGACATCGCCTTCCAGTGCTCACCCGATCACCCCTACGTCACGGAGCATCCCGAGTGGTTCCGCCGCAGACCGGATGGCACGATTCAGTATGCCGAGAACCCGCCCAAGAAATACCAGGACATCTACCCCTTCGACTTCGAGACAGAGCATTGGCGCGAACTGTGGGACGAGCTGAAAAGCATCGTGCAGTTCTGGGCCGACCAGGGCGTGCGGATCTTTCGTGTGGATAACCCACATACAAAGCCGTTCGCCTTCTGGGAATGGCTCATCACCGAGATCAAGCGCGATTGTCCGGAAGCGGTTTTCCTTGCTGAGGCGTTCACCCGCCCGAAGGTGATGTACCGCCTGGCCAAAGTCGGCTTCACTCAATCCTACAACTACTTCCCCTGGCGCAACACCAGGCAGGAGCTGACTCAGTATCTGACCGAACTGACCCAGACCCAGGTGCGCGAGTTCTTTGCTGCGAACCTGTGGCCCAACACGCCGGATATCCTGCCGGAGTACCTCCAGTACGGTGGGCGACCCGCATTCTTGACCCGGCTGATCCTGGCCGCGACCCTGGGGCCGAGCTACGGCATCTATGGTCCGCCATACGAGTTGTGCGAAAATCGCCCGCTTGCCCCAGACAGGGAGGAGTACCTTGATTCAGAGAAGTTCGAGGTCAGATACTGGGACGTCGACCGGCCCGACAGCTTGCGGCAGCTGATCTCCCGGGTCAACCAGGCCCGGCGCGAGAACACCGCCTTTCAAAGCAACCACAATCTGCGCTTCCACGCAGCCGACAATGAGCAGATCATCGCGTATAGCAAGAGCAACGCGGATGAATCGAACCAAGTATTGGTGGTGGTCAACCTGGACCCTCACCACAAACAGTCAGGGTTTATTGATCTGCCGCTCGACGAGCTGGGCATCGACGCACGCCAGCCCTACCAGGCGCACGACCTGCTGACCGATGCGCGCTACCTCTGGCAAGGTACGCACAACTATGTGGAGCTGAACCCAGAAACCGTGCCGGCGCACATCTTCGTCATCCGGCGGCGTGTGCGCACAGAGCACGACTTCGACTACTACTTGTGATCGCGGAGGCTGTATGAGCGTATTGACCCTGATCCTGGCAGGTGGCGCGGGGAGCCGCCTGAGCATCCTGGGCGAGAAGCGTGCCAAGCCGGCAGTTCCCTTCGGCGGCAAGTATCGCATCATCGACTTCCCGCTCTCCAACGCCGTCAACTCGGATCTGTACCGCATTGCTGTCCTGACTCAGTACCGCCCGCACTCGCTCATGCAGCATATCGGCATCGGCGAGCCCTGGGATCTCAACCGGCGCTGGCCCAACGGCGTCCAGATGTGGCAGCCCTACCGCGGGCGAAAGGACCAGGATTGGTATCGCGGGACGGCAGACGCGCTCTACCAGAATCGCAACTTCATTGCCGAAGCCGGTTGTGAGCACCTGTTGATTCTTTCCGGAGATCACATCTACAAGCAGGACTACCGCGACCTGCTGCACTTCCACCAGGCCAAGAACGCCGACCTCACGGTGGCGGTCATGCACGTGCGGCCGGATGAAGTGCAGCGCTTCGGCATCATGGATGTCGACGCTGAGGAGCGCATCATCCGCTTCACCGAGAAACCGAAACGCTCGGAGAGCACTCTGGCGTCGATGGGCATCTATGTCTTCAATACCCGCTTCCTGCTGCGGCGACTGGAACAGGACGCGGCGAACGCAAACTCGGCCCACGACTTCGGCAAGAACATCATTCCGAAAATGGTCGAGCACGACAAGGTGTTTGCCTATCCGTTCGCCGGCTATTGGGTGGACGTCGGGACCATTTCAGCTTACTGGGAGACCAATCTGGCTCTGCTGAGTGATAGCCCGGCACTCGATCTGAACGATCCAAACTGGGTGATCCATACACGCTCGGAAGAGCGTCCGCCTGTCAGGCTGGGTTCGGCGGGGCAGTCTCACGATAGCCTGCTGTCCAACGGCTGCGTGATCGACGGCACGGTCATCAATAGTGTCCTGTCGCCGGGTGTCTGCGTGGAGCGCGGCGCCATGGTGCGCGACAGTGTGATCATGAACGACACGATCATCCGAGCAGGCGCCCTGGTCGACCGCTGTGTGCTGGACAAAAACATCGAAGTTGGCGCCGGTGCGCAGGTCGGCACCGGCGACGATATGACGCCCAACCAGCTCGAGCCGGCGAACATCGACACCGGCATCACGATCATCGGCAAAAGCGCTTGTGTGCCTGCCGGCGCGACCATCGGACGGAACTGCCGTATCGATGCCAACACCGCAGCCGATGACTATGGGCAACTACAGGTCCCAAGTGGCATGACCATCAGCCAGCATGAGCTGGTTATCGATGACGTTAAGTAATTGACGCACAGAAAGGAGAACTCTCATGGCTAGGATCGCAATCCACGGTTTCGGTCGCATTGGACGGTCTTTGATGAAGGCGGCACTCAAGAACAACTTGTTCGTCCCGGTGTCCATCTCCGATATCAAGGACGTCCCGACCCTGGCGGCGCTGTTCGAGGTCGATTCCAACTACGGCCGCTGGCAAGAAGAGGTCAAGGCCACCGAGAAGGGCTTCGTCATCGGCGGCCGCGAGATCCCATACTTCGACTCGATGAAGGCCTTGCCGGACTGGAAGGCGCTGGGCGTCGACCTGGTGATTGACTGTACCGGCCGGGCCACTACGCGTGCCGGCGCGCAAGTGCATCTCGACGCGGGCGCCAAGCGCGTCCTGGTCAGCGCGCCGAGCAAGAAGCAAGACGACTGCGACGCCGTGCTGCTGCCGGGCATCAACCTAGACACGTTCGACCCGGAAAAGCACAAGATCATCAGCATGGCGAGCTGCACCACCAACGCCCTCGCCCCGGTGATCAAGGTCGTGATCGAGAGCTTCGGCATCAAGTACGGCCTCTTCTCGACGGTGCACGCCTACACCAACACGCAATCGCTCACCGACCAGCCGATGAAGGATCGCCGGGACTCGTGGGCCGCGGCTGAGAACATCATCCCCAGTTCGTCGGGTGCGGCGCGGGCGCTGGCGTTCATCTGGAAGGGTCTGAAGATCACCGGCAAGGCCTACCGCGTGCCGACCCGCACCGGCAGCATCGCGGAGCTGAACCTGCTTACCGAACGCCGGGTGACTGTGGAAGAAGTCAACGACGCGTTCCGCAAGGCCGCCGCGATGCCGCCGCTCAAGGGCGTGATGGGCGTGCTGGAGGAGGAATGGGCCTCGTCCCGCATCGTCGGCGACCCGCATTCGTCGATTATCGACCTGCAGCTCACCGCAGTGCAAGAAGAGTTGTTGTCGGTCGCCGCCTGGTACGACAATGAGATGGGCTACTCGACCCGCCTGGCCGAGACGGCAGCCCGGATCGCGGTTTAGGGGAGAAGGAGCCTGCATCATGAACGAACGCAAAAGTACCAACAAAGTCGGCCTGATTGGCACCGGCATGGTCGGAGCATCCTTCGCCTATTCGTTGATGCAGCGCGGTGTGGCGAACGAGTTGGTGCTCATCGACGCGGACGCCGCGCGCGCCGAGGGCGAGATGATGGATCTTAATCACGGCCTGCCTTTCGTGCGCCCGATGCGCATCATCGCCGGCGGATACGCTGACCTGGCTGATGCCGAAGTGATTGTGATCTGCGCCGGCGTCGGCCAACGGCCGGGCCAGAGCCGGCTCGATTTGCTACGCACGAATGCCGGTATCTTCCGCGACATTCTGCCCAAGGTCGATGCCGTCAACAAGTCCGCGATCATCATCGTCGCCACCAACCCGGTGGATCTCTTGACGCAGATTTCCGCCCAGATCCTCGGGTTGGAACCCTGCCGGGTGATGGGTTCCGGGACGGCGCTGGATACGGCGCGCCTGCGCTATATGCTGGGCGTGCATTACGGGGTTGATTCGCGCAGCGTCCACGCCTACGTTGTCGGCGAGCACGGTGACAGCGAGCTGGCGCTGTGGAGCCTGTCCAACATCGCGGGCGTGCGGCTGGCCGACTTTGTCGGCGCCAACGGGCAGGGCTACGACCAGGCGGCCCTTGACCGGATCTTCGACCAGACCCGCAACGCGGCCTACGAGATCATCCAGCGCAAGAAGGCGACCTACTATGCCATCGGCCTGGGGCTGCTGTCAATCGTGGAATCCATCCTGCGTGACCAGCACACGGTGATGACGGTCTCCAGTCCGTTGTTCGGGCAGTACGGGGTAAATGGCATCTCCATCAGTATGCCGGCTATTGTCGGACGCAGCGGGGTCGAGAAAGTGCTCAACCTGCCCCTGAGTGACGCTGAACTGGCTGCATTCCAAAGCTCGGCGCGGACGCTGAAGGATCGGCTGGCCGAAATAAGCTGAGAGCAACATGATCAAGCTACTAGTCGACAATCCGCTCCTGTTGCTGTTCGTTATTGCGGCGATCAGTTATCCGTTGGGCCGCATCAAGATCAAGGGCACCAGCCTCGGGGTGGCGGCGGTCCTGTTCGTGAGCATCGCGGTCGGATCGCTCGATCCCAATCTCAAGCTGCCCGACGTCATCTTCAACCTGGGGGCGGTCCTGTTTGTGTACACGCTCGGTCTGAGCGGCGGCCCGGGCTTCTTTGCTTCCTTCCGTAGCAAAGGCTTGCGCGATAGCGCGTTCGTAACGGCCATTCTGATCGGCGCCGCCGGTCTCACGCTGGTCGCGTACTTCGTGCTGCATCTCAAACCAACGCTGGCCGCCGGCATGTACGCGGGCAGCCTGACCTGCACGCCCGCGCTGGCCGGCGTGGTGCAATACGTTCGCAACAACGCGCCCGCGGCCGTGCGCGACGCGATGACGGCCGAGCCAGTGATCGGCTACTCGATCGCCTATCCGATGGGCGTGATCGCCATGATTGCCTCCGTCCTGGCCATGAAACGCTTTTGGAAGATAGACTATGCTGCGGAGGCTCGGGGCCTACAGACCCTCGGCGGCACGAGCCGGCACCTCGCCAACTGCACAATCCGCGTGACGCGGGTGGAACCGATCGGTGAGACCTTGCAGGAGTTGACCCGCAAATGCGGCTGGGATGTCAACTTCGGCCGGCTGAAGCGCGACGGCAAGCTGACCCTGGCGAGCGGCAGCACACACCTGGTTGCGGGCGATCTGCTGAGCCTGGTGGGTTCGCCCGAAGACCTGGAACAGGTGACCTTGTACCTGGGGCAAAAATCAGATGAGCATCTCGAGCTAGACCGCAGCGAGTTCGACTACCGGCGCGTGTTCGTCTCGAACCCGAAGGTGGTGGGCCACCGGCTGGGGGACATCAACTTGCCGCAGCAATTCGGCGCCATCGCCACACGCGTGCGCCGCGGGGATGTCGAGATGCTGGCGCACGACGATTCGGTGCTCGAGCTCGGCGACCGGGTGCGCATCGTCGCCCGGCGGGAGGACATGGACACGATCAGTCGCTTCTTTGGCGACTCCTACCGTGCCTTGAGCGAGATCGACGTCCTGACCTTCAGCCTGGGCATCGCACTGGGCCTGCTGGTGGGGCTGATCCCGATTCCGCTGCCCGGCGGCCTGGTTTTCACCCTGGGGTTTGCCGGTGGTCCCCTGCTCGTCGCCCTGATCCTGGGCGCGCTCGGGCGGACCGGTCCCCTGGTCTGGTCGCTTCCTTACAGCGCCAACCTGACCCTGCGCCAGATTGGGCTGGTCATGTTCCTGGCCGGCGTCGGCACGCGCGCCGGCTACGCGTTCGTCTCGACCTTCACCCAGGGCGGCGGCGTTTACCTCTTCATCGCCGGGGCTGTCATCACGACGCTGACAGCCCTGGCGACCTTGTGGATTGGCTACCGGCTGCTCAAGATCCCGTTTAGCCTGCTCATCGGCCTGCTGGCCGGGCTGCAAACGCAGCCCGCCGTGCTGGGATTCGCGCTCGAGCAGACCGAGAACGACCTGCCGAATCTCGGCTATGCCAGCATGTTCGCCCTGGCGGTCATTGTCAAGATCATCCTGGCGCAATTGCTGGTGGCGTTTCTACGCTGAGAAGGAGTAACCATGAGTCTGCATCCCCTGGCGGGCAAGCCGGCCCCTCACGACATGCTGGTCAATGTACCGCGGCTTATCTCGGCCTACTATACTCAGAAGCCAGATCCGGCGGACCCAACGCAGCAGGTTGCCTTCGGCACGTCCGGGCATCGCGGATCATCCTTCAAGGGCAGCTTCAATGAGGATCACATCCTGGCCATCTGCCAGGCGGTCTGCGAGCACAGGCGAGCCCAGAAGCTCACAGGCCCACTGTACATCGGCATGGATCCGCATGCCCTGTCCGAGCCTGCGCTGGCAACCACGATCGAAGTGTTTGCCGCCAACGAGCAGGAAATTGTGGTCCAGGCGGGTATGGGCTACACGCCCACTCCGGTCATATCGCACGCCATCCTGACCTACAACCACGACAGAACTGCCGGGCTGGCCGATGGCGTCGTTATTACCCCATCACACAATCCGCCGGATGACGGTGGGTTCAAGTACAACCCGCCTGAGGGGGGACCGGCCGACACTCAAACCACCAAATCGATTCAGGACCGCGCCAACGAGATCCTGAGGAACGGTCTGCGCGAGGTCAAGCGCTGGCCCCTGGCGCGCGCTCTGAAGGCGGATACCACCCACGAGCATGACTACATCAGGCCTTACGTGGCGGACTTGCGCAACGTCATCGACATCCCCGCCATCGTACAGGCCGGACTCAAGATCGGCGTCGATCCGCTGGGCGGCGCCAGCGTAGCCTTCTGGCAGCCGATCGCCGAGATTTATGGGCTCAACCTCGAGATCGTCAACCCCTATGTGGACCCGACCTTTGCCTTCATGACGGTGGACCGGGACGGCAAGATCCGCATGGATTGCTCTTCCCCTTATGCCATGGCCGGCCTGATCGGCCTCAAGGACCGATTCGACATCGCTTTTGGCAACGATGCGGACTGCGACCGGCACGGCATCGTCGTCCCCGCTCGGAGCGGGGCTGGCAGCGGCGGGCTGATGAACCCCAACCATTACCTGGCGGTGGCCATCTGGTACCTGTTCCAGAACCGGCCCGCCTGGGGCAAAGAGGTGGCCGTCGGCAAAACGCTCGTCTCGAGCTCGATGATCGACCGGGTCACGGTCTCTATCGGGCGCCGGTTGTGCGAGGTGCCGGTGGGCTTCAAGTGGTTCGTGGACGGACTGTTGGACGGGTCCTTCGGCTTCGGTGGCGAGGAGAGCGCCGGGGCGTCGTTCCTGCGCAAGAACGGCACCGTCTGGACGACAGACAAGGACGGCGTCATCCTGGACCTGCTCGCCGCCGAGATCACCGCCGTGACGGGCCGCGATCCGGGCGAGCATTACCGGGCGCTGACCGACCGCTTTGGCGATCCGGTCTACGAACGCATGGATGTGGTGGCTACACCGGCCCAAAAAGCTGTATTGGAGCGCCTCTCGCCGGAGATGGTGGCAGCCGAGGACCTGGCGGGTGAGAAAATCGTGGCCAAGCTCACTCGGGCGCCTTACAATAACGCCTCCATTGGTGGACTGAAAGTGGTCACTGAAAATGGCTGGTTCGCGGCCAGGCCGTCCGGCACCGAGGACATCTATAAGGTCTACGCCGAGAGCTTCAAGGGCGCCGATCATCTGCAGATGATCTTCAGCGAGGCACAGGCCATCGTTGCTGCGGCTTTCAAGGCTGCAGGACTGTAATCAGCATTGTCGTAGGGCAGCGTCGACGTATTGGTAGACGAAAGGAAAGCGCATGGAACACAGTGTTATTCTCATCCAGCAGAAGAAGAGAATCGCCCTGGTGGCACACGATAACAAGAAGCAGGATCTCCTGGACTGGGCCAGATGGAACAAACGTCTCCTGATTGAACATGAGTTGTATGCTACCGGCACGACGGGCAAGCTGCTGGAGCAAGTGCTGGGGACCACGGTCCATAAGTTCCAGAGCGGACCGTTGGGTGGCGATCAGCAGATTGGCGCCAAGATCGCCGAGGGCATCATCGACTTCATGATCTTTTTCTGGGACCCGCTCTCACAGCAGCCCCACGACACGGATGTAAAAGCCCTGCTGCGGATCGCCGTGGTTTGGAACATCCCGGTCGCCTGCAATCGCGCCTCCGCCGATTTCATGATCTCATCGACTCTGATGACCGGGGAATATGAGCGCCTTGTGGCTGATTATGCACCGTACAGGGAGCGGCTTGTTGAAACGTTGGTTAGAGAAAAGCTGGACGAACCAGGACTGGATTCAGAGCCATCTGAAGGGTCAGGCGACAGTTCTTCCAGCTTCACAACCGAGATTTGACGATTGGCAACGGAAAGGCAAAGAGACCATGTCCGAAGGTAGGCGCGTCACGATGGAATTCCACATTGCCCGCAAGGCGCGGGACCGTTACCAGTTTGATGCTTCTCTGTTTTCCATCAGCGGGAACGTCATACTTGCCAACTTCCACGCGACGCGGGTATTTGCGCAAAGCATCAACCAGCAACGTGACCTGGTCACTTTTCCCGAACAGGCCGTGAAGGCCGGCCAACTCAACGCCATGGGCCTGATCGACGAGATCCTGCATTACGTAGTCGGTCTGTACCGTGAGCAGAAGAATGCCGAGGCGATGCGCGAGGCGCTGGATTGGCTGGAGGAAAGACTCGGCCGGGATGTGGTCGACAGCGCGCTGCGCAAGTTTGTGGTCGAGTTTCCCCCTGTGGCCGTCTATCGGCGGCAAGTCGATCCCGACGCTTACCTCACAGGAGAAACGGCCGGAGTTCCCAATCGCCAGATCCTGGTGGAAGAACTCCTCATGCTTTGGCTGGACAACACCAATCCAGCCTCCTCGCCGTTCTCGGAGCTATTTGACGACGCGATCCTGGTAAAGGAGACTCCCTATCTGCGGATCGTACATAATCTACGCCAGTTTCTGGACACTCAGCCCAAGTTCGGCCCAGAGGGGCAAAACCTGGTGGACATGCTCCGCAGTCCTGCGGTAGCGGTGCCCCTGTCACTATCCGGCCAGTTGCACTATATCCAGGAGAAGTGGGGCCCGCTGCTCGGCGGCTACCTTGAGCGCCTTCTCGGCAGCCTCGACTTGCTCAAGGAAGAAGAGAAGATAACCTTCGCCGGGCCCGGTCCGGCCCAGGTGTTGGAGTTCGCCGGAGCGGGGTCCGAAGCAGAATCGGAACGCTACAGCGCCGACCGGGACTGGATGCCGCGGCTGGTCATGCTTGCCAAGAGCACCTATGTCTGGCTTGACCAACTCGCCAAAAGATACCAGCGTCCGATCACGCGCCTGGACCAGATTCCCAACGAAGAACTAGATACCCTGGCGCGCTGGGGGATCAGTGGATTGTGGCTGATCGGCCTTTGGGAGCGCAGCCGGGCCTCACAGAGCATGAAACGGCTGATGGGCAATCCGGAAGCCGTGGCATCAGCCTATTCGCTCTTTGACTACCAGATTGCCGCTGACCTGGGCGGCGAAGAGGCCTATCAGAATCTGAAGGAGCGGGCCTGGCAGCGCGGTATTCGCCTGGCCAGCGACATGGTGCCTAACCACATGGGCATCGATTCCCGCTGGGTCATCGAACATCCCGACTGGTTTGTTGGCCTGGACACCAGTCCCTTCCCGTCCTATACATTCAACGGGCCGGATCTTTCTTCGGACGGGCGCGTGGGCATCTTCCTGGAAGACCACTACTACAACCGGACCGATGCCGCCGTGGTCTTCAAGCGGCTGGACCGGTGGACGGGCAGCGAGAAGTACATCTACCACGGCAACGATGGCACCACGATGCCCTGGAACGACACGGCCCAGTTGGATTACCTGAACCCCGCAGTCCGGGAGGCCGTCATCCAGACCATTCTCCACGTGGCGCGCAAGTTCCCTATTATCCGTTTCGATGCCGCCATGACACTCGCCAAGAAGCACGTGCAGCGCCTCTGGTTCCCGGAGCCCGGCACCGGTGGGGCCATCGCCTCGCGGGCAGAGCACGGCCTGACGAAGGCTCAGTTCGACGCCGCAATGCCGGTCGAATTCTGGCGTGAAGTGGTGGACCGGGTCGCCCAGGAAGTGCCGGACACGCTGTTGCTGGCCGAAGCCTTCTGGATGATGGAGGGCTACTTTGTTCGCACCCTGGGCATGCACCGGGTATACAACAGCGCGTTCATGAACATGCTGAAGACCGAAGACAACGCCAAATACCGTTCCTCGATCAAGAACGTCCTTGAATTCGACCCGCAGATCCTGAAACGCTTCGTGAACTTCATGAATAACCCGGACGAAGAAACCGCCGTGGCCCAGTTTGGCAACGACGATAAGTACTTTGGTGTGTGCACGCTCATGGTGACGTTGCCCGGACTCCCCATGTTCGGGCACGGCCAGATCGAAGGCTATACCGAAAAGTATGGCATGGAATACCGGCGCGCC
>JADGQF010000143.1 GCA_017882045.1 Anaerolineales bacterium | reverse complement strand
GTCGCCACGAGCGCGAGCAGAAGCGTCAGCAGCCCCAGGTAATTGGCGCCTTCGACGTAGTTCTTGGCGCCCCAGTCGATCGCCCCGTTGGTGATGTCCTTTAGCGGTTGGCCGAGCGAGTTAAGAGTGACGGGCACCCACGACTGCCGCCAGATGTCGAAGTAGCTGTGGTTGGTGGGATTGCCGAAGAAATCCGGCAGGACAAAGGTGATGATCTGCTTCTTCGGCCAGGCCCAGTTGATGACCTGCTGCAGGTTGGCTGAACCCTGCCGGAAGTTTTGCGTGGCCAGCTCGTACATCGGGACGAGTTGTACTCCGCCAAGCCCCATGCCCAGGACCGCCATCACCAGCAGCCAGGCTGCGGCCTGCAGCGTGCGTGCCCAGCGCTCTTTTGGTGGCAGCGCGTCGGATCGCAGCCGCAGCCACGCACCGCCCAGGCGCCATGCCGCGTAAAACGCGCTGACCATCAGCACATAGTAGGTGATTTCGACGTGCCCGGCCAATGCCTGGAGCCCGAACAGGACCGCGCCCAAGGCCACATACGGGATTGGGCCGGCGGGGCCGCGCCTGCGGCGGGCCGGAACGGCCGCACTCTGTCCGTGCTCCTCAATCCCGCCGTTTTCCCTGCCGTTCTCTACCGTCCGCACCACCATCTCGATCATGGTAAGGATCAACGGCAGCCAGGCCGCCGCCGCGATGATCATGGTGAAGTTCACGCTGCTGATGAAGAAGCCGGAAAAGCTGAACGCCACGGCCGCCAGGAAAGCCGCCGGCCGGCGCTGACCGAGCACGCGTGCAAACACGTAGGTGCCGGCCGCGGCCAGCCCCAACTGAAGCCAGGTGAAGATCCCATACGCAAGCCACAGCGGTAAGACATAGAAGAGGATGCTCAACGGGTAGAGTGCGGAGTGCTGGCCTGCCGCCAGGAAAGGTACGCCTGCGAAGAGCCGTGAGTTCCAGAGCGGGATTTGCCCGTCCCTCACGGCGTCGCGCAGCAGTGATTTCCACTGGTAGTTCTCAAGCACGAGGTCGCTAACCAGGGGGTTTTGCGGCACGCCGACCCCAAAGCTGGCGGCCGCGCCGGCCCAGGGCTCGAAGGTGTACAGGTTCTCGGCGGGAAGCAGAGTTTTGCCGCCGAGGGTTTGCGGCCCGAACCAGAGTAGAGGCAGCAGAAGCAGCAGAAGCAGTATCGGGGCGTCTTTTTTGCGCGACAATTTCAAATCAATACCTAAGATCCAGGATCTCTTTTCTGGCGGCCCTATGGTGGCGTCGCCGCATCTTGATGACGTCGATGGCGCCCTGGAGTTTTACCCGGACGCTCATTTTCGATATCCCGATGCGCCGATCTTCGAAGTAGATTGGGATCTCCTTGATTCTATAGCTCAAGCGCTCCGCCAGATAGGTCATTTCAACCTGGAAGGCGTAGCCGTCGGATTGGATATTATTCAGCCCGATTCCCAGCAAGGTCGCGCGGCGCCAGCAGCGGAAACCGGCTGTGATGTCCTTCGTCTTGAGTTGCAGGATCTGGCGTGCCCAGACTTCGTTGGCCCACCAGCTCAGGAAACGGCGCCACCAGCCCCAGCGCTCATCCAGTTGACCTCCGCTCACATAACGCGAGCCAATCACCACGTCACAATCCTGAATGGTAAGTAGCATGGCCGGGATCATGCTCGGCGAGTGAGAGAAGTCGGCGTCCATCTGGATGATAAAGTCGGCTCCAGACTGCAGCGCGCAAGTGAAGCCATCCACATAGGCTCGCCCTAGCCCTTGCTTATCCGGGCGGTGCCGGACCTGGATCACGCCGGGGAAACGTTCGGCAAAGGTGTCGGCAACGTGACCGGTCCCATCGGGAGAATTGTCATCCACGATCAGGACTGTAAGTCCGGGCACGCCCAGGGAAAGCAATTCACCCACCAGGGTCGGCACGTTGGTTGCCTCGTTGTAGGTGGGTATGACGACTGTGGTATTGAGGCCGGGGAGAACGGCTGGAAGTTCGTCGGGACGCATATGTAAGCGATTCTACCATCAGCTTCCGGAAAGGTCAAAGCCCTTCTGGCAGAATTGATTCGCAAGACCAGTTGTCATTTCCCGGCTGCTGCAGTATAATCTGAGCACAGGGCCGAACGGTGTGCCGGGGGAGAGGAAACATGGGGCGCGATCTCAATACCAGACCGGTCGAAATCCTCTACATTGGCCAGCCAGACCCAGCCCACGAGAAGCTGTGGGAGCAATTGCCCCGAGAGGGAATTTCGGTTGGGTTTGCGCGTACACAGAAGGCGGGTCTCGACCTGACTGCCAGTCTGCAACCCCAGGTTGTGGTGGTCAACCTGGTTGAAGCCCAGTTCTCAGGTGCGCGCCTCTGCCAGACCCTGGGCCGCCGATTGCCCAGTGCCCGTCGCCTGGTCATCGCCGACCGGAACACTGCCACGGCCAAGGTGCCTTGCGAGCAGCGCCTCGTACGTCCGTTCACGGTCCGCAAGCTGCGCGATACGCTTTTCAAGCTCCTCGAGGAAGCCGCCCCGCATCTCATTACGATCGGTTGCCTGCAACTGGACGTGGTCGCCCGCATGGTGACCGGGCCTAAGGGCCAACAACATCTTACCCCCAAGCAGTGCAACCTGCTGACGGTCTTGATGCAACATCCCAACCAGGTTATCTCTCGCAAAGATCTAATGGACCGGATCTGGGACACTGCCTACCTGGGGGATACGCGCACGCTCGACGTCCACATTCGCTGGCTGCGAGAGAAGATCGAAACTGACCCCACGCGTCCTAGCCTGCTCATGACCCACCGCGGCGTAGGCTACGTGCTGAACATTTCCGCCTGAGAAAGCAAAATCGGCGCCAGAGGCGCCGATTCTTGGAAATCTTGGACCAAAACGCCGAAGGCTGAAGACCTGTGTTTAGGCGGACTTAGCCTTGTTCAAAGCGGCCATCAAGCGCGACTTATGGCGGGCGGCGTTATTCTTGTGGATCACGCCCTTCCCGGCTGCCTTGTCGAGTTTGCTGATGGCGACCAGCACTGCCTCGGTCGCGGCCTCCACCTTCCCTGCCGCTACCAGGGTGTGGGCTTTCTTCAGTTGAGTGCGAGTGCTGCTGCGCACCCGGCCCCGATATTCCGCCTTGCGCTCACTGCTGCGCATGCGCTTCAGTACCGTCCGGCTTTTTTTCTTGACAGCCAACTTTCAGCCTCCGTTAAAGATAAGGGAAATCGTTCTACGGCGAGTAAATATACCGCAGGTGAAGCTTTTTGTCCAGTTTCGCCCCTGCGTTTTCGTAATGCGCAGCCGGCTCTCTCGCCGGCTCCGGCTTGCGCCCGGATGCGCTCAGCGCACAGGCACTGTCTTCAGCACGTCGTCCATCGCTTCTTGTACATACGGGTAGGCCAGCCAGACCGAGGCGTAGCCGAACAATAGCCCCGTGATCGTGCGCAAGTACCAGTTGCTCTCACGCCAACCGAAAAGCTGCGTGAAGCCGTCGATCGCCATCGGTACCAGAAACAGCGCGTAACCCCATAACGGTAGCTTGCGCACCTTGCGCGGCCTACCTTGCCGGCCACGCACCAGTCCGAAGCCGAGTCCCGCCAGCAGTATGCTGGCGTAGATGGCCGCATCTCGTTCGCAGAAGGCGACTTTGTAGCCGATCTGCGGATTGCCGGGATAGCGCAGCAGTTCGCGTTGGAACAGATTGAGCCCCGCGGGCATCGCTCCCAACGCCTCGAGCTCCGCTTCCGAGTAGACCACCTTGGGCCCAAACAGGAAATAAGACCGTTCGGGTAATTGGTGGCAGGTGGGGCTGTAGACCAGGTAGATCAACCGGCCCAGCCCTGTGGCGCCGACGTACATGAATACCGGCGCCATGAACGGCAGCGCCACGAAGATTGCCACTACGGTGTTGAAGACTGCCAGCCAGTGCCGGGCCAGCCAACGCACGAAGCGGTCGATTGCCGCCACCAGCCGCCCGCCCGGCCCACTTTGCGGCGGCCGTACCATTACTTTCGGATCCCCCCCGCTAACAGCCACAACCTTACCCCCACACCAGTCTGTAACTCAATCCATTACGTATTTGCCCGCGCGCGAGTTTCAACTGGCGCCCGCCATTATCAGTTTCCTCGCGTTCCTGCGAGCTCTCCGGGCGCGGCCGCAGCGCTCGACGGGCCGGCGCCTGCGCCTGCAGACACTGCCGTACCGCTGAGATAACCGATGTAAGCCGGGATCAGCGGCAGCACGCACGGTGACAGGAAGGAAAGCAAGCCTGCGATAAACGCAATTGGCAGGCTCAGCATCGCGGCCGACCCGCCGCCGTTGAAGCTGGCCAATCCGGTGCCGAAGCGAGAAACAAAGAACACGTTGATGAGCGTCATCTGCCCGCTGAAAAGCATTACGCCCAGCAAGATCAGGAAGACGCCCGTGACCTTCGATACCAACCCCAGGTGCCGGTTCATCTTGCGCAGCCAGCCGCTGGCCGTGCCCAGGGCCGCGCCGGTGAGCAGGAAGGGAATGCCCAGGCCGAGTGCGTATACCAGGAGCAACAGTGCTCCCCGGCCCACGGTACCCGTATCGCTGGCCAGCAGATAGATGGCCGCGAGCACTGGACCCACGCACGGAATCCAGCCGGCGGAGAAGAAGACACCCATCAACGACGATGACAGATAGCCCCAGCTATGGTCGGTCTGCACCTGTATCCGGCCCTCAGTATACATAAGACGGGCTAGGCCATCCGCGAAGCCGAGGTAGATGCGCGCCGGCAGCGAGTTGCGCGCGCCGGAGCGACGCAGCCGGTCCGCAGCCCAACCAAAGACACCGGCTACTTGCAGGCCGAAGATGATCACTGCGATGCCGCCGACCTTGACGACGGGAGCCAGGTATTGGTTCAACGAATAGCCCACGAACGCCACCGACGCGCCGAGCGCCACGAAGACTATGCTAAAGCCGACTACGAAGGCCAGCGCGTGGAAAAACACTTCCCTTCGGCTTGCCGTCGATTCCATGGGCTTACCTCAGAGTCGGGCTGGGCTTGTATTCAGGCGTCTCTCGGGCCGCCGTGACTTTGTCCTCGCCCGCCATTTCCCGCAGCGCCTCGATCTCCCGGCGCAGTTGGCGCTGCCGTTGCACCAGGCTGATGATGAAGGCAAACGATGCCAGCCAGATGATCAGGTAACCAGCCACCATGTAGATCATAGCAATTCCTTTCTAGTACCCCAGCTGTTCCTTGAGTTCCTCCACCTCTTCCCTGGTTTCCTCCAGCCGCATGCGATGCAGCAAGAAGACCATATAGAGCAAGGTGAAAGTCGCCAGGCAGTAGAAGAAGACCGGTTTCATTCCGGACGAGAGGCCGAAATTCTGCGCGTCGAAAAGCACCGGGTGGATCGTGCGCCACCAGCGGATCGAAAAGAACGTGATCGGCACGCTGACAAAGGCGAAGATGCCGTATACCGCCGCAAACCGTGCGCGGCGCGCCGGATCGTCCATGGACCCGCGCAGCATGAAGTAGCTGACATACAGCAAGAAAACGATCGTGTAGGTGGTCAGGCGCGGATCCCAGGTCCACCACGTATTCCAGGCGGGTTTGGCCCACACCGATCCACTGCCCAATACTGCGATCGTGAAGGCGATGCCAATCTCGGCCGATGAGAGGGCCGCAATGTCCCAGCGCTGATTGCCCGTCCGCAGGTAGCCGATGCTGGCGACCATGGTTACCGCGAAAGCCAGCATGCTCACCCACGCGCTGGGCACGTGGAAATAAATGATCCGTTGTGCGGCTGTCAGGTCCGGTCCCAGGTTCTGCCCGCTTGGGCCCAGTGCCGGCGGGGCCACAACCAGGGCCAGGTATGCCGCGACCAGCACAGCCAGCCCGGCTATGACAGTCAGAGTCGTCAACGTTTGCTCAGAGCGCTGCATAGTCTACTCCTCGACTACGAAATCGAAGGTCAGATAGGCCAATACCGCAAAGACCAGGTCGTAGAACAGCACAAACTGCAGATTTCCCAGTATATCACGGAAGCCATAGCCGTCCAGCAGCATGCCAGTCATGTTGGCGCCGGACACGAGCACGGGCACCAACACCGGGACGAGTAGGATGGGCAGTAGGACATCGCGCGCCCGGGTGTTGACGGCGATCGCCGAGAAGATGGTGCCCACCACGGCAAAGCCGATCGTGCCCAGCAAGAGCACCAGCAGGTGCGGCACGCTGAAGAGCGACAGATTGAAGAAAATCATGATGAGCGGCAGCAGGACAGCCTCGACAATCAGCATGAACAACAAGTTGCCTAGCGTTTTGCCGAAATAGATCGCCGCCCGATCCATCGGGGCCAGCAGGAGTCCCGCCAGGCTGCCCTTGTCCATCTCGATCACGAAGGCCCGGTTCAGCCCCAGCGTGCCGGCGAAGCTGATCGCGACCCATAGCATACCGGGTACGACGCTTTTCATGTCTGCCACGCGCAGCTGAAAAGCAAAGTTGAATACGATCACCGACAGGAGCGCGAACACGAACATGCTGCTGAAAATGTCTTTGGTGCGTGCTTCAGCCCGGATGTCTTTCCAGACGATGGCCCCTACCGCGTGCCAGAAGTTCATCGTCCGCCCCCCACGTATTGATCGTAGAGCGGCCGGAACTCTTGCGGGCCGAGCCCCTGAGCGTCTGCCAGGAAGGCGATCCGTCCGTTCACCAACAGCGCGACCCGGTCAGCAGTGCTCAGGCCGCGTTCCAGGCTGTGCGTGATGGTGATGATCGTGCGATCGCTCTCCCCACCCAGCCGGGCCAACAGGTCGTGCAGCATCTCGGCCGCCTGCGGATCGAGGCCGGTGTCGGGCTCGTCGAGCAACAACACCTCTGGGTCATGCAGCACGGCGCGCGCGATGGCTAGACGCTGGACCATCCCACGCGAGTAGGTGCGAACCAGGTCCTTCCGGCGTTGCACCAGCCCGACCTGTTCGAGCATGCTCATGATGCGCGCTTCGGGATTGGCCAGGCCGTAAAGGCTGGCGAAGAAACGCAGGTTTTCCTCGCCTGTCAGGCTATCATAGAGCAGCGGGGCGTGCGAGACGACTCCCAGGTGACCGCGGATGCCGTCGGAGTGCGTGGCCATGTTCAGCCCACCCACGCGCAACGTCCCGCCGGTTGGCCGGCTAAGTCCGGCGAGAATGCGTATCAGGGTCGTTTTGCCTGCGCCGTTGGGCCCGAAGATCACCAATGACTCGCCTACGGCCACGTTGAGATCGATCCCGCGCAAGACCATTTTCCGCCCGAATGCCTTGGTCAGCTTGCGTAGCTCGATCATCGGAGGCGGGTCGCCGGCTTCTCCGGCCGGCGACCCGTTGCTCACATCCTCGCGCTGGCGCAGCACGGCATCAGCCGCCATGCGCCCGCCCGTCGTTGATGCCGCCGGAACGCTGTTCCTGTCGGATGGCGTCGCTCAACTGTGCCTTCAAGTGCAGCCGGCGGTCGCGGTAGTCTGCGTCCGAGATCTCGCCGGCCTCATGCGCCAGGTCCAGCCGAGCCAACTCGTCGACCAGCGCGTTACGCCGGTAGACTGGCGTCCCTGCTGCCTCAGGAGCGGCCGCGCCTGGGCCGGCAGCGAACGGCGCGCCCGCCGCAGCGCGCCGCCGTAGCAGCGGCCAGCTTATCAGCGCAACGGCCGCGAATCCGGCGAGTGCGATCACAACCAACGTGAGTGTTTGTGTGAGGCCGCCGGTCCCGGTGGCTGAGGCGCCGCCTGGCTGCGCCGCGCTGCTTGACTGCAGCGCGCCGGGGCCGGGCAAGTTGGTGAAGTGCAGGCTCACCTGTTGGTTGGCCGCGACACTGGGACCGAGCAGGCTGAGATAGTTGCCGCTCTGCGTTTGGCGCACGGGCTGCGCGGCCAGTTGCGGGCTGCTCACCTTTTCGCCAAGGTCGCTGATCAGCGCATTAACGTTCGTCGCGGGGTAGGGCAGCGAGCGTACCAGGTCGAGTGTGTCGCCGGTGTACGGCAGTGTGTAGCGGTAGAGGATCTGCCGGCTCCCGATACCAGGGGGCAGGGGAAGGGTGTCGACGAAGCCGTCGGCTGTTGCCTTGTACCGCTCGCCCAGGTTGCCATCCTGGATGGTCAGGTTCTGAGCGCCCTTGGGCACTGTGACGCGTAGCACACTGCTGCTGTCGCCCAGGTAGGTCTTGTTGCCGCTCAAGTTGAATACCAGGAGCTCGGCTATCAGCATTTGGCCCTGGTCAAACTCGACGATGAAGTGCACCGGCCCGGCGCTGATCCCGGAGCCGTCGGTGGTCGTCTCGTATACCGTGACCGGCATGTCCAGCCCAGTATGGCCCGCGGCAAAGGACTGCACGTCACTGCCGTAGGGCAGGTTTCCGGGTCCCTGGGTGCTCACCGCGTATGAGAGGGTGGTGTCGTCCGGCAGGGATCCGAAGCGGTAAAAGGCCTTCGCATCGGTTTTGGCCTCGCGGCTTTCGAGCAAGGTGTTGCCATCGAAGATGTGCAGCGTCATGCTCTGATTGGCCAGCGGTTGGTTGGCCGTCCCGTTAGTGACCGTGCCGCTGATCACCCCGCTGCCGGCCGCAAGAGGGCCGCGAAACTCCTGCTTGAAGGAGAGGCTGCGCACGTACTCCAAGGCGGCCGCCTGGCCGGCGGCGTCGAGCTTGCCCGTATAGCCCGGCATGGTATCCCCGGCATTGGTGACGCCGTTGGCGACGATCTGGGCCCAGGCTGTCTGGCTGATGACCGAGGTAGCGGCGAAACTCGTCAAATCGAGCATGGGCGCCTTGCCCTTGCCGTCGACCCCGTGACAACTGGCGCAGTTCGCCTGGTAGACTGTCTTGCCCTGGTTCACCTCACTCGGTGAGGTGTGCAGGGTCCAGGCATAGCCAACCACATCCCAGATCTGCTGGTCGTTGAGCTGGCTGCCCCAGGGCGGCATCATGCGAGCCATGCGACCGTTCTTGGCCACATTAAAGAGCTCGGACAATGGCGCGGCGCCGACCAGCTTGGGGTCCGCGAACGCGAATGGTTTGAATTGCAGGCCGCTGGCGCCCGGGCCATCGCCATTGCCTGTATCGCCGTGGCAAGGCGCGCAGTACTGCGAGAAGGTGGCCCGGCCGGCAACGGCATCCGGCGGGGAAAGCGGCCCGCTCATCGGTACTGGGGTGCTCACCGTCACATTACCTGCCGAAGGCGCCTGCGGAGTAGCCGCTTGCCGGGCTGGGGCCGCCAACACCGGTATGGCAATGGACATGAGCAGCACGCAAACCAGCACGCCGGTCAGCCCTGCGATGTGACGCCGCGCTTTGCCTGTCGAGGCGTCTCTCCCTCCCGAACGCCGATCTTCCTCGATCATATTTCCCCTTGCTTCCAAAACATACAAAAACGGCCCCCCAGGTGTGGGTGACCGTTCTTCTTCGTACGTCGCCACGCGTCGCCACGCTCAGACCACTGCGCGTTCCACGCCCGCTGCCCCCGCCCAGGTAAGGGACTGCGCTCAAGCGTGCCGGGAGCCGGCGCGGGACGTCACTTCACCGCTTGGACGTTGATTTGCTGGTATTGTTCGTAGCGCGACGGGCACTTCAGGAGCAAGTTGTTTGCTTCCACCACGCCGTTCGTGCCTAATGTGCCCTCGACGATGGCGCTCGAGCCCTCGGTCGACATTTGGTCCGGCCGCACGCCATGGAAGTGGATTGCCAGCCGCTGGTTGGCGTTGATCGGATCGGAGATCTTGAACTGCAGATCCAGCTTCGCCGGGTCGTAAACGATACTGTCCGACACGATATTGCCGCTTACGCGTATGGCTTTGCTGGTCAGCGCGGTCTGTTGGGCGAGCACTTCATGCACTTCGCGGTAGTACGTGCCGGCGCTCTGGATCGCATTGACCATCAGGTAAGCGATGAGCGCAACCACGATCACCCCACCGATGATGAACTTGAGCTGCCGGTTTGCTTTGTTCGAGCGAACGGTGCCCCGCAAAATCGTGGAACTTCCAGCCATCCTGCCTCCAAGGGCGATCGGTGCAGCGACAGATGTGTCAGCGCACCATACCGGATATTTGCGCCGAGTATATCACCAAAGATACACACGGTCAATAAAGTGAGCCTCTGATCATACGATCTTTGCGATAATCCGTATGTGATAATTGTCTCGGTTATAAAAGACATCCGAAGTCGCGGGGGGAACGTTGGGCGGCGCGGCTTCGGAAGTCCGATTCGATTGCCCCTGAAACTGCTTACCCCACCTGTCCGCCGTCGCCGGCCGCCACTTCGGCGGGCGGAGTCGCGGCAGCCGTCGTCTCCGGTTCCGGTTCTTCTGGCCCCGGCCTCAGGTGATTGACGATGATCGCGCCCATACCGACGACGAAGGCGATGATGGCCACCCATTGAGCAGTGGCCAACGAACCCATGCGCCACGCATCGGGGCGGAACATCTCGACCCAGAAGCGGCCCACGCCATACCAGATCATGTACATGAAGAAGACGTCGCCGTCACGCAGCCAATCCTTCAGGCGCCGGCCCAGGATCCATAGCACTGCGAAACCGGCCACGTTCCAGATCGCCTCATAATAGAAGGTTGGATGGAAGCCATTGGTGGCGTACCACTGGCGTGCCGCGTCGGTCAGACGATCGGGAACGCCGCAGGCCATCGGCGAGCCGGCCGGTTCCTGGCACGGGAAGTTGGGATTGATGTGAAAGGCCCACGGCGCGTTGGTGGGCGGCCCGTAGAGCTCCTGGTTGATGCGGTTGCCCATGCGGCCGATGGCCTGCGCCAGGATGAGGCCCGGGGCACAGATATCCACCCAGCGTAGGAAGCGAAGATGATTGAGGCGTGAGTAGATCACCACTCCTACAACGCCGCCGATCACTGCGCCGTAGATGCCCAGCCCGCGGAAGCCACCGTCCCAAAACTTGATGATATCCAGCGGATGCTCACGGTAATAGGCCCAGCCGACAAAATTGCCCGTAGGCGTGGAAAAGACGTGATACAGCCGGGCGCCGATGATGCCCAGGATGAGCACCCAGGTCAGCAGGTTCCACACGTGCTCGGGGTCTTCGCCGCGTCGCTCGGCTTCCTTGGTGGAGAGCCAGGCGGCCAGCAGGGCTCCCAGGACGATGAGCACCCCGTACCAGTGAACCTCCAACCCCCCGATTTTAATAAGGACTGGATTCATTATGACTCCTGTTATCCCTCGCGCTGTTCGCGGCGTACGTCTCGGCGTGCTGCTCGGTCGTCGCCCGGCGTCGCATCCGGCGTCGCCGCGCCCGTAGCCGCGGCAGCCGCGGCTGCCGCGGCCTTCGCCAGCTGGCGCTGGTAGCGCAGCCAGCGCATGCAGTCTTCGTCGTGGCCCATCAGCATATCGGCGGCCATAATCGACTTCTTCAAGTCCGGTTTCAATGGGTTGGTGATGGCACAGGTCATGCCGGCGGCAATCAACATGGCCAGGAAGTTAGCATTGACGGCCTCACGGTCCGGCAGCCCAAACGATACGTTGCTGGCTCCGCAGACGGTGTTGCAGCCCAGTTCTTCGGTCACCCAGCGCACGATCTGCAGCACCTGCGCCCCTGCGCCGGCCACTGCGCCCGCCGGCATCACCAGGGGGTCGATGAGGATATCCTCACGTGGAATGCCGTAGGACTCGGCGCGTGCCACGATCCGCTTGGCCACTTCGAACCGCACCTTGGGGTCCTGGCTGATGCCGCTCTCGTCGTTCGAGATGATGATCACGGCCGCGTGATATTCGGCCACCAGCGGAAAAACCGTCGCCATGCGTTCTTCTTCGCCGGTCACCGAGTTGACGAGCGGCTTGCCACCCGCGGCCTTCAGTCCTTCGCGCAGCGCCCCGACGACCGATGAGTCGATGCTGAGCGGGATGTCAACCACTGCGCATTTCCAAGTCATCCAGCATGCCAGGGCACGGACCATGTCGAAGGTCTCGGCCGGGTGGAAACGGATGCCGCCCTTATTGGGGCCGCGGGCGTCGTTGTGCTGGACACGGAAACCCTCGAAGATCTTCATGGTACCGTCGTCCATGCGGACCG
>JADGQF010000397.1 GCA_017882045.1 Anaerolineales bacterium | reverse complement strand
TAACGAGGCCAAAGCGGAGAGTTCAGGCTCCTAGAGAGCGCCAAGTGAGATTATAAAGCACCGGCAAACCAAATGTCAAGCGGCTTGACAGGGGGGCCGGTCACCGCCTATAATGCCTTCGGGCCAGGCTTTTTCGGCCCCATTTATGGCGAAGCGGGAAGGAGAAGTCACTCAATGGAACGTCGAGCTATTGCCAATCCCGTCCTTATTATTGCAGTTTTGATTGTGCAATTGATCCCCCTGGTGCTATTTCCTGCGCAATCGTTCTTACCCACGACTCAGGAATGGTGGCTACCTGTTTTGCTGGCGGTCATGGTCGTGGTTGCCGATGTTTACTTGATTGTCCTGCGGTCGCCGGCGCCCTGGCCCTGGTATTTGCTCTCCTTTGCCCAGGGGTTCAACATCATCAGCCGCTTGATGATGGTGTGGCCTCATTCGGCCACGCAGGTCGGCAAGGTCTGGGTCTTCAACCCGCTTTACGTCATCCTTTCATTGATCTCCATCGTCATCTCGGCGGTTATCTTGTGGTATACCGAGCTGCCCGATGTGCGCATGGGGCTGCTGAGGGGCTAGAGGCCGGAAAGCAAAGAGCAGAAGCGTAATACGAAACCGGGATTCGAGCCCGTTTATCAGGGCTCGGATCCCGGTTCCTCGTTAATCGGTTAAGCTGGCGGGTTGCTATTTCCCCTCGCTCGATCTTCCTCCGCCCAGATCTTCCATCGGGATTTGCTCCCCTGCCGGTGGGCGAGGGACCAGCAGCGGCTCTTCGGGCTGTTCATCTTGCATGATCAACTCACCCTGGAAATGGGCGCCTTCGTCAAGCAGGAACGAACGGACGTTGATCGTGCCCCACAGCCGGCCGCCTTCCAGAAGCTCGACCCGTTCGGCCCTGATTGTGCCTTTGTATGCGCCCGCAATCGATACCGTACGCGCCTCGATGTCACACATCACCCGGCCGCTCTCGGTGATCAACACGTTGCCCGGCGTTTCGATGACGCCCCCCTCCACCGTTCCATCCAGGCGGATACTGGCGTCACAGCGCAACTGCCCGCTAAAGGTCGCTCGCGGCCCGATGATGACTTCAATTTGGTCGGGAGCAGGTCGGGATTCGCGTTTGAACATGATCCTTCCTCTCTTAAAGGTTGCTAGCTGCCGGACTGGTTGGCGAGCGTGAACTGCGCCGAGCACTTTACGCCGCAGGATCGCAGGTCCGGCGTCACGTATCAGGTGTCGCGGGCTTTCTTGATGGCCGCCTGCTCTTCTTCCGTCAACTGATACGTTGACTGCCAGGCTTTCAGGGGCTTGGCATAAACGCGCGTCAGGTCGCGACTGTGCAGGGTGCTGATCACCGTGCCGTTGCCCTGCCCATCGGCGAGAGCCAGCGTAAAGCTTTGATCGCCGCCGGTCTCGCGGAACGGGTTGAAGCGCAGGATGCCCAGGTGCTGGATGTGGCGGCAGCCGTCCACTTCCAGCGCATGCACTGCCTCGTTGAGCGCCTGCACGCGTTGGCTGGCCAGGCGAACCTGGCCCACATGCTCTTCCAGCACTGCTACCAGGTTGCCGCCGTCCGTGCCCGCGGTCATCGCGTTATAATGCCGTTCCAGCCTGCCCATACGGATAGCAGTCCAGATGATCATACCGGTCAGGACCAGCACGAGCACCAGCAGAATGATGATAGCAGGCCCGGTATAGAATGTCAGCCAGGCGTTCAGATTTGCCACCCTTCCTCTTCTTCTATGCCTTTTCGATTAAGGCGCTGATGGATGCGCCCGTGTGGATACACCAGATGGCTTGCGCCAACAAGTCGGCTACCGAGCGGACGACTATCTTGGGATGGTTCAGCACTTCCGGCGGTTGCATGATGGTGTCGGAGATGACCAATTGCTTGATCATCGGATTCTCAAGCCGCTCGAGCGCCGAAGGCAGCAACACGCCGTGGGTGATCGCAAAATAGACTTCAGGTTTAGCGCCCGCATCTACCAGCGCATCGAGCTGCGTCAGCACGCTGCCCCCGGCGATCACATCGTCAATAATGATCGGGATCTTACCTTTGATGTCACCCACCACGTGGCTTACTTCAGTTTGCGAAAAACTCTGGCGGCGCTTGTGCATCAACGCCAGCGGCAGACCGAGCGTCTCGGCGTACTTGTCTGCGAACTTAGCCCGCCCAACGTCCGGCGATACGATCACCGCGTTCTGGAACTCCGGCGTCTGAAAGTGCGCCGCCAATACGGCCAGGGCGGAAAGCGGGTCTACGGGGACGTTGAAGAAGCCCTGCGTAGCCGGCGCGTGCACGTCGAAATAGATCACGCGGCCGACGTGCAGCGTCTCCAGCATAGTTGCGACGACCTTGGCGCTGATCGCCTCACGGCCTTTGGCCATACGCTCCTGCCGCCCGTAGGGATAGTACGGCATCACTGCCGTGATCTCGTGTGCCGAGGCGCGCCGGAACGCGTCGATGTAGAGCAGCAACTCCATCAGGTTATCGTTGACGGGTGCGGAACAAGGCTGGATAATAAAAACATCCTGGTCGCGCACCACTTCGTCGATGCTGACGTGGATCTCGGTATCTTTAAGGTGTGTGGTCGTGCACTTGCCCAGAGGTGTGTCCAGGATCCGCGCCACGGCGGCGGCCAATGGGCAGTTGGCTGTGCCGGTGAATATGCGCAGGGGATGGTGACTTCCCACGGGTCCCTCCATGCTGGCCGGTCTCATGTGGCTATGATAACATTGGTGAGGCACGCGTGGCAAGACACGGCGGCGACGTGCCACGAGTGGCACGATATCGAAGCGCGTCCCCGCAAAATGGGACAGAGAAGGCAAGAGGTAAATATGACCCACAGGGTGCCGACCGACAGGTTGTTGGTTGCAACTCACAACCCAGGCAAAGTGCGCGAATACTGGGAGATATTGGCCGCGTTGCCGTTGGAGCTGACGTACCTGGATCCTGAGGGGATCACCCTGGAAGTGGAAGAGACGGCTGATACTTTCGCCGGCAATGCCGTGCTAAAGGCAACGACCTATGCCCGATTGAGCGGCTTGCTCACCTGGGCCGATGACTCAGGCCTGGAGGTGGATGCGCTGGGTGGGGTGCCGGGAGTGTTCTCGGCCCGCTACGCGGGACCCGGCGCCGGCGACGCCGATCGCTATCGCAAGCTCTTGGACGCATTGGCCGGCGTACCCTGGGAGCGACGCACGGCGCGTTTTCGCTGCGTGGTGGCGCTCGCAACGCCTGCGGGAGAAGTGCACACGGCGGAGGGCGCTTGTGAAGGGATCATTGCCTTCGGCCCGGCCGGCGACAACGGTTTCGGCTATGACCCGGTCTTTTATTTTCCCGAGCGCGGCCTCACTATGGCGCAGTTGTCCGCCGAAGTCAAAAACCAGATCAGCCATCGCGCGCGTGCTGCCCTGGCGGCCGCGCAGATTCTGCGCGAGATGGTTGGAGGGCCTATGAATACCATCAATACCATCAGGGAGTGACGCCGCTATGGCCAAGGCATCGAGCACCTGGGAACTGGCCGGCCGTGAGGTGGCCGTAACGCAGCTGGATAAACTGAAC
>JADGQF010000396.1 GCA_017882045.1 Anaerolineales bacterium | reverse complement strand
GCCCTGTCGGGCATTCGATGATTTGGACTTATGTACGAAGTATTATTGGCGCAAGGGAATAACCTGTCTTAACGCCCTGTCGGGCATTCGATGATTTGGACTCTGGCAGCCGTGGCGGCATGATGTGGGACGGCGCCCCACTTTTGTACTGCAAAACAGGGCATTTGTGCGGCGGGGCGCCTGTTTTTGCCTGGCTCAGGTTCCTGCGCCCTCGTTTTAGGCACCTGCGGGCGCTTGCGCGACCGCCGGCCTCCAGCCTGCGCACCCCCCCCGGCGGGACCGACCCCAGCGTGCCCCGGCCGGTGGGGGGTGCGCAGGAGCTCGTTCTGGCTGCCCGAACGCTCACGGCCTGCATGCCCCACGGCCGGTCCCGCCCCGCGGCGTCACACGATCTTGAGGCCCGGCGGCGCGGTCACCCGCCCGCGCCCGACCGTGCGCACTTTCTCCCGGCACGCAGCGCACAGCTCGTACACGCGCAGGCTATCCTCCTGCGTCTTGATCAGCTTGCGCACTTTGCCGATCAGCTTATCTAGCTCGCCCGGCGTCAGGTAGGCCTCGAAGACGCTGTCCTGCACGCGCTCGCCCAATGCCTCCAGGTAGCGCGCCACCTTCAGCCGTCTCCGGTCATCCACGACGTCATAGGCGAGCACGTAAAAGCTTCGCTGGGCCATCAGCGCCACCCCCAACCCGGCGCGCCTCCGTCATGCAGCACGTATCACGCAGCGCGCCGGGCATCGTCCAGGGAACCTCGGCCCGCCCATTAACGGAACCCCATGCCGCGGTAGCCGGCCGGCCCTTCCTGCAGACGGGTCGCAACCTGCCTGGCCTGCTCGACCAGGCACTGGCGCAGCGGCAGCCTGATCCCCCGCAGGGGATGGGTGAAAGGTTGGTCCATGCGTCCCTCGTAGGCTTGGACGAAGCGTCGCAGCCCCGCTTCGGAGAGCACCACCGGGCGGTCCTCCGGACCGGGCGTGAAGTCCTCGGGCGTGATCTGGCCGCCCCGGCAGCACCACAGCACGATCCCATCCACCACCGGCCGGAACTCTTCCATCAGGTCCAGGCCCAACGCCGGCCGATTGTAGGCCACCTCGTGCAGAAAGCCGGCGAAGGGGTCGAGGCCGGCGCTCTGCACCGCGCCGGCGGCTGCCTGCGCCAGCAGGGTGTAGCCGAACGATAGCAGCACGTTGACCGGGTCGGGCGGCGGGCGGCGCGCGCGGCGCGCGAAACTCCACTGCGGGCCGAACAGCCGCCGGTAGCCGCGGAAATAGGCGGCGCTGGCGGCGCCTTCCAGCCCGCGCAACGACGTCAGCGCCATCTTGCGCGGCAGGGCGGCCAGCGCGTGGTTGAGTTGAGCGCCGGCGTCCGTCACGACCTCGTCCGGCCGCTCCCGGTTGTGGCGCAGCAGCAGCGCGCGCAGGTGGGCCAGCTTGGCGGCGACGAAGCCCTGCGCCATGGCCAAGACAAAGGCCGGCTCTTCCAGCCGCCGGTACTGCGCCCGCCGCAGGGGCACGTGCGGGGTGACGGCCCCGACCAGCCGCCCGCGGTATTCACCGCGCTCGCTCAGGAACACCACCTCGCTGGCCTGCGCCAGCAAGGCGACCATGGCCGGCGTGGTCAGGCTGATATTGCCGAACAGGACCACCTGCGAGACCTGTCCCAGCGGGACCTGCAGGAGGACCTCTTCTTCACGCTCCACGCTCAGGCGGCGGTTATCGACTCGCAGCCGGGCGCCCTGCTGGACCACGTAGACTGGTGGCATGGCGGTCCGCTCACTCCTCTGGGCTGAGCTGCCGGCACTGCCCGAGCCCGGTGGCGGTAGCAACGCCGACGCCCGAGAAGAGCGCGAAGGCGGCCAGCGCGTTCAAGACGCTCATCCAGTAGCGGTCGTAGTTCAGCGTGACGTAGGTGATCTGACCGATCCCGCCCACGCGCAACCCGCCCTCTTTGGCCGGCACGGGCCGGCTGCTGAGGTCAAACCGGCTCACGGCCAGGCACTCGGCGGCATAGCGCTTCGTCTCGGCCGGGAAGGCCAGCGGCGAGAAGGCGTTCCAACGCTCGAGCAGGCTGCCGAAGACGAGCTCGGGCAGGGGCAGCGGCACGTGGCGCTCCTGCGAGCGGAAGGCCGTCGGGCTGGTGAAGGACAGGCTGATCTGCCGCGCCGCGGGGGCCGGCCCCACGAGCTGCGCGGCCGCCAGCTCGGGGTACGTGCTCAATCCGGCCCACGGATGGCCGGTCGCGTCGACGCAGACCGACTCGACGCGCAGACGCTGGTAGGCGAGCTCCAGCGTGGCGCCCGGCGCCAGCGGCCCGCCTGCTCCCGCCGCGCGCAGCAAGATGCCGGCCACCCCTGCCTGGATGGCCGTCAGGCGCAGCAGGTAGCTGCCCTCGGGGTCCAGCCGGCGCGCCGGGAAGTGGCCCAGCAGCGATGAGGCGGTGAAAGGCCGTGGCCCCGACCCCTCGTGCAGGCCGGCCGCCAGCGCGGGGTCGGCCTGTTCCACCACCTTCAGCAGCAGGGCGTGCGCCGCGCGCCCCCACCAGGCCGGCGCCTCGGCGTCGCAGGCCGGGGCGGCCGGGCGCAGGGTGAGCACCAGCGACAGCAGATCCGGGTCCGCCGCCGCGCGCCTGGCTGCGCCGGCTGCCGGCGGATTGGCGTCTTGCGGGTTGCGCTTCGCGTTTTCTTCCATTCAATGCCTCGTCCGGCGCGCGGCGTCGCGGATCGCCTGCAGGTTGAGTATCTCGGCCACCTCGTAGCGCGGCGGCAGGCCGGCGGCCGGGCGCAGGCGCACCACCGGCGGAAAATAGCCCATGCGGCCGTGCAGCTCGGCCAGCAGGACGGCGGTGATGAAGTTGAGCGACGGCGGGTTGATCAGCACCGGCGCCGTCTGCAGCTCTTCGGGCGAGAGCGGTATGCCGGCCATCGGACGTTTATCGACTGGGGCAGGGAATTCGTTGAGCGGACCGTGATTCCGGATACGTCGAAAAAAAACGAGCAATGGGCACTTGAAGGAAAAATTGAGGCAACCTGCTACTTTTGGATTCACAAGGATGCTCCGGTTGCTGTGGCTGAAGCTCTGCGATTGCTAAGCTATACGGGAATCGTTACTCGTCTTGACTCAGGAATAGTAGCGACACGGAGCGAGATCGGCACGCGTTTCGCCATCAACATGGGATGTTTGGCGGCTGCGTCCACAGACCCAATCCAGACGCTCACGACAATTGGACCGCGATTGGCAGTCAAACGCTTCACGGAATACGGAGCGAATTACTCGGCTTTCGGTGCGCTTACAGCTGCAGTTGGTGATTTTAAAGAAGTTGATATGTCCGCCGTGCTCCAACGAGAGTTGGGAAAATCCATCGACGTTCTTGACCTCACTGAATTTCAAAAATCTGGCCTTCACTCGATTGGAATCAATACGGTTGGCACAGCTCTTCAGGCGTCAGAAATGGAATTCCAAAGAATCATTTACGTCGGACCAAAACGCTCAAGACGAATGATGAATGTCGTTGTAGCTTCCGTCCTTGAATATCTTTCTGGCTAGTTATTTTAATGCGCGTTCAAGGCG
>JADGQF010000142.1 GCA_017882045.1 Anaerolineales bacterium | reverse complement strand
CAGGGCTCGGCTTTTGGGGTAGCGCGCCTGGAGTTCGGCCAGCCGGGCCTGGAGCCCGGGCAGGCGACCTTGGGAGCCAGCTAGCTCACGTAGCTCCCCCAGCAGCGCCGCGGCGCGATCATACGCAGGACCTGTCTTGTGTTCAATAGGGAACGATGGCACGCGTCGACGATACTTCGTCCATATGGCTGGATAACCCATTTACTGCCGTCTGTTCTTTTTTGGTCAACGGGCGGTCAATACTCTGCCATTCGTAGTGCTGGTATTCGCTCATCTTGTTGTATACCGTCCCCCGTGCGGGTCCTGTTCAGGAGCGGTTCGTCTTCATCTCTCACCGTTGGGCTGGCTCGCTCTCATACACGGCTCGCAGGTAGCACGCACGAGCCTTTGCCATATCAATTCCGTTCAAGTCCTCAGCGCGCACACCGCGGCCGTACTCATCTTCAAGCTCCAGCGCTTCAGTGAAGAGCTTGTAGTAAGCCTGACGTGCCAGTGGCAAATCCCCGTAGTCAAACGCCCCTTCAGCCCGGCCGAACAACTCGATCAGCGGCTCAACGAATTCGGCGTAGGGTCCCAAACTGTTCTCATCGTCATAGCGTTCGCCCCGGTCATAGCCGTGCTGCTCCTCCCACTGCTGCGCCTGCCGCCTTTGCGCACCGACCTCCGCGATCCAGTCGTCAATATCGGCTAGCAGGACGTCTTGTGGCACCGTGTTTGATGGCTGCACGCCTGCTTCTGGCATGATCGTCAGCCGTTCGAGAAACGCCTGTCGTCCGCTCGGTAGTGCCTCCTGCGCCATTGTCCGCAGGATTGCACGCAGGTCATCAACCGAGCAAGCGGCCAGACGCTGCTCAACGGCGTCCCAGAACGCCTTTAGAGAGATGTGATCTGTTCCCTCGTTCATCACCGATACCTCGCCCTGATCGCCTGCGCCGGAATTCGGTGGCGCACTTCTCCCCCCGAGTTCGACTGTATTGTACTATAAGAATACGTCCCCGACATATGCGAAGCCTTGTTAGGGTTCTGTTAAACCCATCCGGGCTTCGGTTTGCATCTTTGAGTCGCTTACTAGGCCAATCGCTGCTCAGTTCGTGCCCATTTTTGAAATTTGAAGTACCACAACTTTGTCTTCATAGCCCCTTGGGCCGCCGCCATGACCCGCTAGCTTACCGCCTGTTCCGGTAGTTGATCAAGCCAGTTTGCGACAAAGTCGGCAACCTCCTCCCAACCGTCCCCGGAGACGACCAAGTGAGAGCGACCTGCAAACTCATGGAAATCGGTGCGCGCCGAGGAGTGTTTGTAGTGCTCGTAGTTTGACCTGGCTACGTGAGCCGGGATCAGGTGGTCGCGTTCGCCGGCGATCAGTAAGAAAACATGGTAACATCACCGACAAGGGCGCGTCAAGATCCCGGATTTACAGCCGGCTCTCAGGCAGTGTCATCAACCGCCAACTGCCGGGCCCGGAAGTATTGCCACGTAAAAATAATGGTCGCCAATCCCAGTGTGACGATCAACCCGTAATCAGGACCTACAGCGCTTGCGCGGAACAAATGCGCCGCCCCTAACGTATAAAGCTGATAGCGAACCGCGATGGCGGGGCAATTCGGCTAACCGGCTACGCTATCGAGACTCAAACCGTAAGAGAGGATATGCTATGCGCCGCTTCCCATTGCTTTCGGGTTTGGCTCTGCTTCTGCTGGCTCTGTTGGCCGCTGCCTGTGCCCCTGCCTCGTTGGCCCCGGCATCTGTCGCCACAACCGGCGCGGCCCCCGCTACGTTCACCGATCCTTTCGCCTACTGCGGGGTGATAGGGACTGTGGACGCGCCGGACGAACGCTATGCCGGGCCGAAGATCCCGGATGCCATCGTCAACGGGCTGCAAAAGGCGCTCAATCTCGCGGGTACGCCCGCTCCTCCGCTCACGGAAAATTCATTCTGGCGCTGCATGGCAGGCAAGGTTTATGCTTGCACCGTCGGGGCCAATTTGCCCTGTATGGATAAGGCCAACCTAGATAAGACGCCCACGCAAGGCATGAAAGAATACTGCCAGGCTAACCCGAATTCGGATTTCATCCCCATGGTTGTAACCGGGCACAATGTGGTGTACGAGTGGCAGTGCAAGGCCGGCGCGCCCGAGGCAGGTAAGCAACTGGTGCAAGTGGACGCCCGGGGCTTCCTCGCGAACATCTGGTATCAGATTAATCCTTAGGCGGCCAGGCCAACGGGACAGTCGTTGAGCCCATAAGCCAACGTCTGCGGCGTGGATGGGTGCTCCATCGCATAGGCCATCTCGGCCATTTGCCCGCACTGTGCGTTCGCCACAAACTCCTGCTCGGCGGCAGTCAAGTTATCCGGCACCCGGCCAACATGGGGTTGGTGCCACCCATATGCACGCCGGCAAGCGCTTCAGCGTGGGCCAGCGCAAGCTGCTGGACGACACCAGCGCCCAAGTCGCTGCCCCGCGCTGCGTAGCGCTCGTAGCCCAACTCCTCGGTCATCAGCCGGTGCATCAGCTCGGCGATGCGTGCGACGCTCATGCCTCGTTCGGTCGGCCGGTCGGAGAACCGATAGCCCGGCAGATCGGGTACGATGACGTCGAAGGCGTCCACCGCATCACTGCCGTGCCCAGCAGGGTCGGTCAGCAGCGGGATGATCATGAGCATTTGGAGCAACGAGCCGGGCCAGCCGTGCAGCACCAGTAGCGGCAACGGCTGCGGGCCTGCGCCGTGCTGGTGAATAAAATGGATGTTGCAATATCTGCCCCCCTGACTGCTCGTTTCCGTCCGAACTACCCTACGGCATCAAGATCATGTATCCAACACGGGCCATTGCGGCCGGACCGCGGCTTCCCCCCAAGTTCGACTGTATCGTACTATAAGCATCGGCTCGGTTTTTCACTCCTCCAGATAGACACGGCCAGATGTCCCATCCAC
Organism: Anaerolineales bacterium; assembly: GCA_017882045.1. Lineage (GTDB taxonomy): Bacteria > Chloroflexota > Anaerolineae > CG2-30-64-16 > CG2-30-64-16 > JADGQF01. Next base: position 9,158 of record JADGQF010000142.1, on the reverse strand, counting down.
GGTGACTATCTGGCCCTCGCGGATCGAGTTCATAGCGCCGGATACGTTCAGGACCGCTGGGATACCGTATTCACGCGCGACAATCGCGCCATGGGACAGCTGTCCACCCACTTCCAGTACCAGCCCGCTGACCAGAGGGAAGACCGGCGTCCAGCCAGGATCGGTCGCTCGCGTGACCAGGATATCACCGCGCTGTAAGCGGATCGCCTCTTCGGGTCGCAAAACAAGGCGTGCCCTGCCCGATGCTCGCCCAGGACTGGCCGGCACACCTTCCAGGCAGTTTGTCTGTGGCAGCACCTGCTTGACCGGCTTGCGGTCGGGACCGATAACATCCGGCGCGGGCATGCCGTACCAATACTCATAGGCCATGCGCCTTTCGGCTGTCGTCTGGCGCATGTCGGTGGCCGGGGAGGCCGGCGTCCCAGACTCCACGACCCGCTCGATCTCGGTCAGCGTCAAGAAGAAGATGTCGTCGGCCTGGCCTAGCCAGCCGCGCTCTGCCCAACGCCGGCCCAGTTCGGCAAAAGTCTTACGCACAGGGAAGAAAAACAGCGTCACGTAGTAGCGGCTGTTGTCGCGCAGGCGCATCGCCTGTTGTGCCCGTCTGAGCGCCGCGCGAAAGACGACCCTACGCAGCGGGTCCAACCGGTGTTCGATCAGCGCTTGCGTCTCAGCCTGCCGTCGTCGCGCGGCCGCCTCAGTCGTCTCAAGGCTGCCATCTCCCGCACTGCTGCCGGCGGATCTGCTACCCGACGCAGCGTACGCTCCCATCAGAGCGATGATCTGCTCAGGTTTCTCGGCCCAACGTGGGTTGCGGAATTCCACCTCATTCGGGCAGCGATGACCGTGGCGCGCCAGAAATGCCTCCAACTGCGCGATCACCGGCCGCGCCGTGGGGTCGGCACGCAGGCGCGCCAACGCTCCGGCAGGACTCTCGCTCCGCACGACTCCTGCCTGGCCGGTCTCCTCCAGCGCAGCCGCCATGCCGGTCAGCAGCGGGCCGACCTCGGCGCTGTACACACCCGCCAGACCCGTCACCAGGTCGTGCGCGTCCTTCCCGCGCCGCGTCCACCACTGAACTAGCCGCTCAAGCATGCCGAACGAAACGGCTGATCCCAGGGCGATGCGCATATTACTTCCATAGACGGCTTTGCCGCGTGCCTGCCAGTCCCGCCACCCCCTGGCGAACAGCGTCCGGTCGTCCAGCCTCGCCAGGTCGCAGCCGTTGAATTCAGCCACCCAGGCCGCGATGCTGCTGAATAACGCCTCGGGCTCCCGATCGCCGCCAGGTTGGCGTGCCTGCCGGAGGACCCCACGCAGCAGTCCGGGGAGTTGGCTTAGCAGTCTGAGGGGCCTGAACGGCTGGGGCTCCGTGTGTAGCCCGCGGCGTTTACTGCCCCACATGGCGTCGAGCAGCCCGCTGGGCAAGCCGTACTCCTCACAGAGATTATGGACGACGGCCCCCTCGTTCACGTACAGCCGGCCGAAGAAGCGACGCGCCACCTGCGTCTTCTGCCCAGGTTCAGACCCAAGCCCAAACAAGGCCGGAAAGGCGGTGGCAGTCAGCGGCGTGATAGGATAAGGCAGGTTCTCGCCCAGATTCGTGCGCGTCCACAGATCGAACGGCTGCGGCGGCAGGTCGCCCGCCCGGTCCCAATTGTCATCGCCGGGCGCGCGCGGCTCCTCTAACGTAATGAACATCATGCCTCATTCTCGTTTGTCCCAGCCGTGGCAATGGTCCCCGCTGCCCCGCACAAGGTAAGCACGGCCCAGATAACGCGGTCGGCGGCCTGCTCGCCCGACAGATCCAGGTAATCCTTGCACGCCCGCATCATGGCGGATGAAGTGAGCAAGACCACGGCGTCGCGCAGGTGTATGCGGTCGGTTTCGCTCAGTCGATGCGTCACCGGCGCCAGCGCATTCTCGATCATCTGGAAGCGGTCGGGCAGAGCCGGTCGGCGGAGGCTGCGGCCCAGTTCGCTTGCCGCCAAAGCCTGCAAGCCAGCATCCAGCCCGCTGGCATGTACATAGAAGTCCCGCACCATGGCCACCAAGTCTTCCGGGCTGTGTGGCAAGCTGGCAGAGTTCAGCCCCAGCTTGCCCGCAATGTAGGGTCCTAGCGCATCGACCAGGGCGCCCTTGGTCGGAAAGTGCCGGTACAGGGTCGGGACCGACACACCCGCCGCGCGGGCCACGGCCGGCATCGACAGCTCGGCCACGCCGCGGGCCAGTGTATCGACCAGCCCATCCAGGATGCGCTCGCGTGTCCGCTCCATGCGTTGGCGGCGCAGATCGCTGACGTAACGGTTCCGCGCATTCATGATATGAATCCTATCACGAATGATGAGAAGTCGCAAGCCAGTGATGAGAATCGCCGAAGGTGATAGGTGCAATGACGATCATTGACCAAATGAGACACATATGAAACAATATATCGCTAGAAAGGGGGATCAGGTTACTCCTGGCGCTATCTGGTGGAGAACCTGCATATGCACATGCCAAACTTGATCTTTTCGCCTTCCGTCTACGCCGTGATCTACTGGGCCTCCTTTTACCTATGGTTCATCCTGGAAGTCGTCGGCTCGTTGACCCAGCGGCGCAGGATCAGGAGGCAGGAAGCAACGCGCGTGGACCAGGGATCTTACGTTCTGCTGCTTGTGAGTCTCTGGATCAGTCTCGGCGTCGGCTTCGTCTTGCCCTACTTGGTCCCGGCAGCCAATCTGACCGGCAATCCGCCGCTGCTCGTGACCATGGGCGCACTTTTGATACTGCTCGGACTGGGCTTCCGCTGGTATGCCATCCGCTCGCTTGGGCGCTACTTCACCCGTGATGTTGCAGTCAGCGCCAATCAGCAGGTCGTCCAGAGCGGGCCCTACCGTCTGATCCGCCATCCCTCCTACACGGGGACGCTGATCACTGCCATCGGCGTCGGACTGGGGATATGCAACTGGCTCAGCCTGGTCGCCGTCCTGGCAGGCTTTCTGGCCGGCCACCTCTATCGCGTGGGGGTGGAGGAACGCGCGCTCTCGGCCACAATCGGCCCACCCTACCGAGACTACATGAAGCACACCAAGCGCTTCATCCCCTTCATATTCTGATCCCTTTAAAAGCATATGGATCGGAGTTAGGCACTGCCAGCCCTGCCTAACCCCGATCCCGGTACTCTTTACTTTAGCTTCCCCTTATAAGCGGTTATGTAACTGATCATACAGTCCTATATCAGACGCAAAGTTACGCTTATCACCAGCCCAACCACCAGGACTGTTATGAGGATATAGTCGGCCCGCCTGAGGTGCAGCGGGCGGAAGACCGAGCGCGTAATCCCACCCGCACCCAGGGCGCGCGCCTCAAGCGCCCAGCCGAGGCGTTCGCTTTGCCGCAGGGCGTTGATGATCATCGCCACGAGCACCGGCCTGTAGGCCCGCAAGCGTTGCAACAGACCGCGCTGCTCCAGATCCAGCCCGCGCGCTTGCTGTGCGTCGCGCACCTGGCTGAACAGACCGGCGAAAATCGGCAAGTAGCGCAGCGCCAGGGCCAGGGTGAGCGCCCAGTCGTAAGGCAGGCGCAGGGCGTGAAAGCCGCGCACCATGCTCGCCTGATCGGTCGTGAATAACCAGACGAAGATAATGAGCGCGAGCGCCAGCAAACGCAGGGCCAGCAAGGCGCCTTGCAGAACTGAGCCCGGCGAGATCACCAACGGCCCGGCCTGCAGCCAGACCGGATTGCCATCGCCCGCGGTCCCGAAGAGGGCCGACAATGCGAAAACGAGTGTGGCCAAAGGCAGCATCGTGCGGTAAATGGCTGTAACCGAGCGCCTGGGGATCTGGGCCAGCCGGAAGGCGGCGCTACAAAGGAGAATCGCCGCCAGCGCGGCCCAGATAGTGGGCCACACGAACAGGAGCAGGCTGGTTTCGACCACAAACAGCAGCTTGACGCGTGGGTCCAGGTGGTGGAGCCAGGTGTTGCGGCGCACGTAGAGGTCGAAGTCAGCGCCCATTCTCGCCCTGCCCCTTGTTGCCGCCGCGCCCGGTTTTGCCTTTGTGCGCCGGCTTGCCCGCTGCCACTGCCGCACCGCTCCCGCTTGTCCTGCCGTGCGAACGCATGTTTGCGCGCCTGGCGCCCTTGCGCAGGCGCGCCAGCCAGGCATCGGCGAACTCTGCGCAGGTCAGCACGTCGGGCGGCAAGCCCTCGGCACTCAGGCGATTGGCCAGCCGGGTGACGGGGGGCAGCGCCAGTTGGGCCTGGGCGAGCACTTCGCGCTGCCGGAATAGCTCACGCGTGTCGCCGTCAAACAGCAGGCGGCCGTCGACCAGCACTACCGCCCGCCTTGCATGCTCGGCGACCAGCCGCATATCGTGCGTGACCAGTACGACCGTGTGCCCCAGGGCGTTTAAGCTGCTGAGGAGCGCCAGCAGTTCTTGCCGGCTGCGCCAGTCCAGCCCGCCGGTCGGTTCGTCCAGGATAAGCACGTTGGGATGCATGGCGATGATGGCGCCCAGCGCCACCTGCCTGCGCTGTGCGAAACCCAACAGGGCCGGCGGCGTCCCCGCATAGGGCTGCAGCCCAAACCGCTCCAGGACCTCGTTCACCCGGCGCGACACGATGGTGGCGGGCAGCTGCTGGACCCGCAAGCCAAAGGCAATCTCCTCCTCGACGGTGGGCGCGAAAATCTGGTGATCGGGATTCTGAAAGACGTAGCCCACCAGGTGAGCCAGCTCGGCTACGCCCGTCGTGCGCGTATCCTGGCGCTCTACCAGCACTCTGCCACTGGCCGGCCGCAGGAGGCCGTTCAGGTGGCGGACAAGCGTCGTCTTGCCGGCGCCGTTGGGCCCGAGCAGGGCGACGAAATCGCCCGGATGCAGGATCAGGCTGACGTTGCGTAGAGCCGGTGTGCCGTCCGCATAGGCGAATGACACGTTTTCTACCGTCACCTGGCTGCGATCGGCGAATGGATTGGGCCGCAGCGCAGGAGGAGGAACAGCCGGCGGCAGTCCGCCATGGGCCTTGTGCAGCCTGGCCTTGCGCGCCCGGCGGCGCAACTCTTTGAATGCCTGCGCGTCGCCCGTGAAGTGGTAGCGGTGCTTGCTGCGTTGCGACAGCAGGTGTGCCAGCTCCATGATCTGCGGCGCACCGATCCCCAACTCCTCTAGCTTCGGCACCTGGGCCAGGATACTGGCCGGCGGGCCGTCCAGGACGATCTGACCCTGGTGCAGCACGAGCACGCGATCGGCAAAGCGCGTGATACGCTCTATTTCCTGAGTGGCCATGAAGATCGTGATGTCTTGCCGCCGGCGCAGCTCTTGCAACACGCGGAAGACGGCCGCCTTGCCGACCGGGTCAAGACTGGCGGTCGGTTCGTCCAGCACCAATACCCGCGGGCGCATCGCCAGCATGGCTGCGATGGCCAGGCGCTGCTTCTCCCCCCCGGACAACAAGAGAGGCGAGCGATCGCGGTACGCCGCCAGCCCCACCGCTTCCAGCGCCCACGTCACGCGTTCCTCGATCTCGGCCGCCGGCACACCCAGGTTTTCTGGCCCGAACGCGACTTCGTCCTCGACGCGCATCTGCACCAGCTGGCTTTCCGGGTCCTGGAACACCAGCCCGACATGCTGTGCCAGGTCGGCCACGGGGTGCTCTTTGGTGTTGAGCCCCAGGACGCGCACGTTGCCGCGGAAGATGCCCCCGGTCGCCTGCGGCACCAGCCCGTTCAACGTCATGCAGAGGGTTGTCTTGCCCGCGCCCACGCGTCCCAGCAGCGCCACCGACTCGCCGCGGCCTATCTCGAGGTTTATGCCCTGCAGAACCGGGATGGCCTCACTGCCCTGCATCGGCGGGGGATAGGCGTAGTAGAGGTTCTCGAGGGCGATATCGACTGTCACGTTCGCATGCTGGCTGTGGTCATTCGGTCCACGTTCGTCGCCGGCCCATCTGGTCAATGGGGGGATATGCCTGGCGGATGGCCACTACCAGCGGGACGCCAACTAGCCCGCCGATCAGGGCCTGGAACAGATTGAAGGGTATCTCTGCCAGGGCAAGCGCCCATGGCGTCAGAAAGAGACCTTCTCCGACCAGGTAACAGGCCGCCATGACCAGGCTGCCGGCCAGCCAGGCCAGTATCATGCGCGGGATCGAACGGCCGCGTAAGGCGATCAGGCCGATCACCAGCCCTTCCAGACCGTGCGCAAGCAGGCTCAAGGGGGCGAAGGGCGCGTAGCCACCGAGCACGTCGGCCAGCGCCGCGCCAACCCCGCCCGCAATCATGCCAATGATTGGACCAAATGCCAGGCTGGCAAAGCTGATCGCCGCGTCTGAAAGGTTAACATACCCACGAGCCGGGGTCGGGATCTTCACCAGCAATGTAAGAACTGTTGTCAGCGCGATCAGCAGCGCTACCAGTGCGATCATAGCCGGGGTAAAACGTCGGCGCATTTGTCCCCTCGAAAGCCGAATGGATGCCGCGCTGCGTAGCTTGCGCAATTCATCGCCTCGGCGCATGCGCGGTGCAAGTGACTATATTATACCCGCACGGTACCAGGAATCGAAATTGCCAATTGCGTCGCCCGAGCCCTTAAAACACGAATGCCGGGGTTCTGACGAAGCCCCAGCATTCGTGCGCAAAGGAGGAGGAAGAATCTGACATATGTATACTATAGATAGCAACAAGTTAATGTAATGATCCCTCCATTTGCCCCTGGTTTTTTGGGACCAGCGCCCTGCCCTGGACGGCAAATTGACGATTCGCTATCGCCGCGGGTATATTGTAACGCGCGTACGACCGCATCATTCATCATATTGAGGTTGCATGTCCGAAGACTCGCAGTTGCTGCCGGCCGGGAAACTACCCCTGGCGTTGCTCGAACGTCTGTTGGCGCGTTTTGTGCCCGATGATCCACGGATCATCGTTGGTCCGCGCGCCGGTGAGGATGCCGCCGTCTTCGACATGGGCGATCGCTACCTGGTAGCCAAGACGGACCCGATCACCTTCGCAACAAACGAAATCGGCTGGTATGCCGTGAATGTGAACGCGAACGATCTGGCGGTGATGGGTGCACAGCCACGTTGGTTTCTGGCCACGGTGTTGCTGCCCGCCGGACAGGCCAGCGCTCACATGGCCGAGGAGATTTTCGAGCAGATACACGCCGCCTGCTCGGCCCTCGGCATCAGCCTGGCCGGCGGCCACACTGAGATCACTCACGATCTGAATCGCCCGATCGTTGCCGGGACGATGCTGGGTGAGGTGGCGCCGCAAGAGCTGCGCACAACTGCCAGTGCCCGGCCGGGCGATGCGCTGATCCTGGTCAAGCCGGTGCCGATTGAAGGGACGGCCTTGATCGCTTACGAGCGGGCGGAGGCGTTGCGCGTGCGGGGCTACGACCCCGCTTTCATCGCGCGCGCCCAGGGCTTCCTACACCATCCGGGCATCAGCGTAGTCGCCCCGGCAGGCCTCGCGACACGGACGGCGGAGGTGCATGCCATGCACGACCCAACCGAGGGCGGCGTGGTTACCGGGCTGCTGGAGATAGCGCGCGCGGCAGGCACGGGTTTGCAGGTGGACCTGGACAAGATCCCAGTGTTGCCTGAAGGGGCGATCCTATGCCGGGAGTTCGGTCTCGACCCGCTGGGGACCATCGCTTCGGGTTCGATCTTGCTGACGGCTCCCCAGCCGGGTGCTGACCGGCTGATCGAGGTGTTGACTGAGGCCGGTTACCCGTCAGTCATCATCGGCCGCGTCACCCCGCACTCAGGCGGCCTGGCGGCCACCCGGGGCGGAGAGGCGGTTCCCTGGCCGGCGTTTGCGACGGATGAGATCACCAGGGTCTTTGCCTGAAAGGGACAACCCTATGTTTCAGGCTCACTCTTCTTCGTTCTTTTTCTCCCCGATCCCCATCCGTTCCATAAACGTTGTCAACGAGTGATCGCCGAGCAGCAGCATGACTGCCGGCCAGGCCATCAGCAGGAGCAGCGGGATGACGATGCTGAGGGCTGTCAGCGCGCCGGCCAGGATCAGCAGCAGAATTGAGAACAATGGGTTGCCGAAGGCCAGGATCGTGGCGGTGCGCAGGATGCCCCAGATGGTAGGTGTCTTGAGGCCGATCAGGACCGGGAAAATGTACAGTTGCACGCTCAGCCAAAACAACGACAGGTAGGCGAACACTATTGCCAGCATCTGGATCAGGTTTCGCTGATATGCATAGAAGATCAGGTTGAGCAGCAGCAGCGACAGCACGACCATGCTGATTGCGTTCACGGCCAATGCCTGCTTCCAGTGGGTGCGGAAGCCGTCCCAGTAGAAGCTGCGATCGACGTGCAACTCCCTTGCGGCGCGGCGCGCAGCCGTGGCCAGACCCGCCTGGGCCGGCCCCATCAAGATGCCGGCCAGCGGCGCAAAGCACAAGGCGAACAAGCCGCCACCGGTCAGCGCTACATACGCGGCGAGCGCGACGATCACAGCCATGAAGCCGCCGGTGACCCACCACAGGAGAGATAGGCCCACGAACAGGAACATCTCATTGTAGAAGCTGACGATACTTTTCCAGACTACCAGGAAAGCGCGCACTGATCCTCCCCCTCCCCGACGTTACCTGTTGATAACGATTTCCTGCAGCAGCCGCGCCGAATCCACCATGTCCGAGATCGCGATATGTTCCTGGGGTGTGTGCACATCGTCCATTCCGGTGCTGAGGACGGCGCAATAGATGCCCGCTTCGGCGTAGATGTTGGCATCCGCCCCGCCGCCGCTGTCCCGGTAGGTAGGCTCAAAGCCGAGGCGCCGAGCTGCCTGGGCCGCGCGCACAACCACAGGTGTCTCCGGCGTGAAGCGATAACTGTTGTACGCGCGGACGACGGTTATTTCGGCACGCGCTCCGTGCCGGGCGGCCGCCTCTTCAAAGGCGCGCACCATGGCCGCGGTCTGGCTGTCCAACTTGGCGCCATTCCGGCTGCGCGCCTCGCCGCGGATGTTGACCTCGTCGGGCACAATATTGGTGGCAGTACCGCCTTCGATGACACCGATATTGGCCGTCGTCTCGAAGTCGATGCGCCCCAGAGGCATGGCTGCGATCGCTTCGCTGGCTACACGGATGGCGTTGATGCCGTTCTCCGGCTCGCTGCCCGCGTGCACCTTCTTACCGCGCACGACGACCCGCAACGTGTCCTGG
>JADGQF010000395.1 GCA_017882045.1 Anaerolineales bacterium | reverse complement strand
GGGGAGGGGCTTCCGGCGCCGGGATCGTCGACGGAGCGACCGTCGTCCGCCGAGCGGCCCTCGTTAGCGGCGATCACCCGCCGGCGCAGGTTGTCCCAGCCCAGCTCGTCGCGCAGCATCTCCAGGAAATGCAGCACCTGCACCCGGCCGCGGTAGGCCGGGACATCGCCGGGAGCCCTGTCAGGACCGGCGACGCTCTCGCCGCCTGATGTCGGGGCGCCGGGCGCCACGCCGGGGGCCACGCCGCCGGGGGCCAGGCCGCCGGTGACGAACCAGTTGATGCGCTCGAGCATCTCGGGCCGGCGGCGCAGGGTGACGGCAGTGCGCTTAAGGACGTTGTAGCAAACGGCGCACAGGGTGGCCAGGCGGTCGCCCTGTTGCTCGGCCTGGATGAGGATGCGCGCCGGGGCGAGCAAGGCCATGGCGTTGTCGGTGGCCAACGGGAAGGTGGCGCCGCAGCACTGCCAGTCCGCCAACTCGACCAGGGGCAGGCCCAGGGCCGCGGCCACCGCGCGGCCGGAGACGTCAAAGCCAATGGCCTTGGTCGACAGGGTACAGCCCGGGAAATATGGGGTAGACATGGCGCCTCGTCGCTAAAGATTGTATTTCCTGAACCCGCCGATGATCGCCATCTGCGGCAGATCTGCCACCAGTTCGTCGCTCAGGGCGGCCACGTCAACGGGCTGTATGCCGCGCTGCATCGCGATCGTGCGCAGCGCCTCCATCACACGTGCCAGGTCGACCCCCTTGGGGCAGCGCGCGGCGCAGGTAAGACAGGAGGCACAGATCCAGATGGACTGTGCCTCCAAAACATCTTCCATACCCAGTTGCGCCAGGCGAATCACGGCGCTCGGCAGCAAATCGAATGCCTCAGCCACCGGGCAACCCGAGCTGCACTTCCCGCATTGGTTGCAGGCGAGCAACTTCTGCCCGCTGATCGTCTCGACTTCCTGGACGAATGGGCCCGTTACCGATTCAATTGTGATCCGAGTCCGCATTCTGGCTCCATTGGACAAAACGACGAACACCAGTTCGCCTACGAAATCAGCTCCGCAAGTTTGTGCCCCGAGGCTTCGGCGATGCGCTCGTGCAGGCTCTCGCCATGCGCGTCCATCGTTACCACGGCCGGGAAGCCGGCGACGCGGATGACCCAGAAGGCCTCCGGCACGCCGAACTCGTCTTTCTTGTAGACGGAGAGGACTTCCTGGACCGAGCTGGCGATCAGCGTCGCCGCCCCGCCGATGGCATGCAGGTAAACGGCGCCGTAGCGCCGGCAGGCATCCAGGGTCTTGGGTCCCATGCCGCCCTTGCCGATAACAGCCCGCAGACCAAAATGAGCGATCACCTCGGCCTCGTAAGGCTCCTCACGGATGCTGGTCGTCGGTCCCGCGGCCACGAAATGCCACTGCCCGGCCGCATCGCGGCTCACCACCGGACCGCAGTGGTAGACGGCGCCTCCCTGCCAGAGCTTCTGCAGCTCGGCGTGCAGCGCCTCTTCGGCGGGCGGCACCGCAGCGGAACGGACGAAGTTATCCATAATGTACTTATGGGCCGCATCGCGCGCCGTCACGATCGTGCCGTACAGCCGCACCGAGTCCCCCACCTTCAGCGCCCGGATCGCCTCTTCGCCGATCGGGATGTTCAAGTCAACTGCAGCCATAGCGAAAGCTCCTTGTGGCCGTCCGGCCGAACCGTTAGCCGATGCTCGCCTGGCCGTCCCGGTATTCCAGCGTGCGCCGGCGGTCGGCCCAGCACATGTATGATACCGTGACGAAGAAACAGGCCGGCAGCCGGTCCAGCGAGTCAATCTTGACGCCGAACACCGTCGTCTGGCCGCCGAACCCCATCGGCCCGATGCCCAATGCGTTGGCTTCCTGCGCCAGGCGCTTCTCCAGAGCGGCCAGGCGCGGGTTCGGGCTTTCGTCGGCCAGCGGGCGAAAGAACTGTTCCTTGGATTTGAAGTAGCTCGTGCCCCGGTCGCCGCCCACTGCCACGCCCAGCAACCCCGGCGCACAGCCCAAGCCCTGCGCCTGCTGCACCGCGTCCAGCACGACGCGGCGCACCCCTTCCAGGTCACGGTCGGCCTGCAAACGCGTATCGGGCAGGCTGTATTGGGCGCCCACGTTCTCGCAGCCGCCGCCCTTCAACATCAGCTCAACCTTGAGATAATCCTCTTCCCAGTCCAGAAAGTGAAAGGTGGGGAAATCAGTGCCCAGGTTATTGCCCGGGTTCTTGCCCGTCAGCGAGTCGACGGAATTGGGACGCAGGTAGGATTTGGCGGTGGCTTCGGCGACTGCCCGGCGCAGCTGCTCGCGCAGCTCGCGGGCCGGCCAACCGTCGGGATAGTAGATGTAGAAGATGGGGGTGCCGGTATCCTGGCAGATGGGGCTCGAACCCTGCCGGGAAAGCCGAACGTTCTCCAAAATGGTGTCGAGGGCATCTTGCGCCGCCGAACCGGGCGCCTCTTGCTCGCGGGCCTGGCGCAGCGCGTTTTCTACGTCCAAGGGCAGATCAGTCGAAGTGCGGCGGATCAGCTCGACAAAATGCGGAACCAGGTTATCCATACCGTTGCCTCCTGCACGCCATTGGGCCGCTCCAGACGGTATCCATAGACACAGTATATATCACACAGCACACACCAAACCATGACAAAGGTCATCTTAGATGACCCAGGATTAGGGTAGAGCTGATGTTACCTGTTTAGATTCGGCCCTCTCGTAACATGGTGACCGTTTTGGCGATGCGTCGCTCCCGGGTCTCGGCCGTCTTGGCTTCCTCGATCGGGATCAGGAGCCGCCGCTTATTGCTATGGGACAAGCCGTCGAAGAACCGCCTGGCGTCCGCGTCACGGTCGAGGGCGTCCGCGAAGTCGGGCGGCAAGGACACCTCGCGCGGCTCGGTGTCGAGTTCGATGTCAACATCCACCTCGTCGCCGGCGACGACACCTGCGTTCTCGCGCACCTCTGCGCTGACCGGGAGCATGAAGTCCCCGCCCATCGATGCCACGGAGTTGCGATAGGTGTAGCTTTCGATCGTGACGCGGACCGCCGGCCGCTTGCTCGGCCCGAGGCTCGCAACGACCACATCCGGAACTCGGATACCTGTGGCGGTCTTGCCGCCGAGCAGGATTTTGCCACGAAATCTCATATATCATTCTTCGACAATCCTCCAGTGCTCATCTGAACATAACCTCCTTCATGTGCGCTCTGGCAGGGGCGCGTCGAGGAACGACACGACGATCGGCAGCAGCCGATCGGTGCGGGCCAGAATGTTCATGTGCGTCGTGCCGGAAAGCACGGCGAGCTGGGAATTCGCGAGCCCGCCCATCGCGCCGTCTGCCTTGCCGCCGCCCAGCAGTCCAAACATCTCCAGCGCGTGCGCAGGACGAATGCTGTCGGCATCCCCGACCACGATCAGTGTGGGCGCTTTGATCGCGGCTACGGCCGTCGACCAGTCATACTCCTCCCTGAGCAGCTGACCCAGCCTGGCGACCAGCACCGGCCAACCTTCCGGCTTCGGCGCGACGTTGGCGTAGAACTGGTGCATCGGGGACCCCACCATGGCCTCGGCAGCCTTGGCATTCATCGACGC
>JADGQF010000141.1 GCA_017882045.1 Anaerolineales bacterium | reverse complement strand
GAGCCCGGCCAGCGGGTGCTCGTGAGCGCGGGCGGCCGTGGCGGTCGTGGCAACTGGGTTTTTCGCTCTCCGACCAACCAGGCGCCACGCATCGCCGAGAACGGCGAGCCGGGCGAAGAACGGCGCCTGCGTCTCGAGCTCAAGATGGTGGCCGATGTAGGGATCATCGGGGTGCCCAACGCCGGCAAATCTACCTTATTGTCGAGGGTGAGCGCGGCCCGGCCGAAGATTGCCGATTATCCTTTCACCACTCTCGAACCGAGCCTGGGAGTGGCGATCGTGGATGATCGCGACATTGTCCTGGCAGACATTCCGGGGCTGATCGAGGGTGCGCACACCGGGGTAGGGTTAGGGCACGCGTTCCTGCGCCACGTGGAGCGCACGCGCGTGCTCATTCACTTGTTGAATGGCATCAGTCCTGATCCTTTGGGCGATTACGAGGCCATCAACCAGGAACTGGGGCTATTCAACCCCGAACTGATGGATAAGTCACAGATTGTGGTGCTCAACAAGATGGACTTGCCCGACGTGCAGGCGCTGTGGCCCAAGCTGGCGCGCTCTCTGAAGCAGCACGGTGTAGCCGAACCGCTGGCAATTTCAGCGGTCACCGGCGAGGGGGTCGAGGCTTTGTTGCGCCGGGCCGCGTCTACGCTGATCGAGTTGCCGCCGGGGCCGGTCATCGCCGTGCCCGAGGTGACGGTTGTCAGGCCCGAAGATGACATGAGCTTCACAATCGAGCGGGACCAGGACGGCGCCTGGCGGGTGCGCGGCCGGCGCATCGAACGCATTGTCTCCATGACAAGGTGGGAGTACTACGACGCGGTCATGCGCTTCCAGCGTATCCTGGAGGCCCTGGGAATCACGGCTGCCCTGCGCCGGGCGGGAGTACACGAGGGCGAAGCGGTGCGCATCGGCAGCAAGGAACTCGAGTGGAGTGAGGAAAATGCCCTCTAAAGTGGCGATCCTGGGTGGCACCTTCGACCCGATCCATATCGGACACCTGATCCTCGCCGAGGAGGCCTGCGACCAGCTTGGCCTGTCAGAGGTGTTTGTGGTCCCGGCGGGGAACCCGCCTCACAAGCAGGACCGTCACCTGGCGCCGGTCGAGGACCGCCTCAGGATGATCGATCTTGCCATCGCGGGGAACCCGGCCTTCCACGCCTCACGGGTGGATGCAGATCGCCCGGGGCCGCATTACACGATCGACAGCGTGCGGATTTTCCAGGAGCAGCTCCCGCCTGATTGTGAGCTCTACTTCCTGATGGGCTATGATAGCCTGGCCGAACTGCCCGGCTGGCATCGCCCGGTAGAGCTGGTCGCGGCCTGCCATCTCGTTGCCCTGACGCGTTACAATGTACCCCTTAATTGGGACCGCCTCAAAGCCGCTCTGCCGGGCATCCGCGAACGCGTCACACTGTTGGACATGCCGGAGATCGAGATCGCCTCCCACCAGATCCAGGAGCGCGTGCGCCAGGGTCGCTCGATCCGCTACCTGGTCCCCGACCCCGTTCGTGAATACATAATGGAGCACGGACTCTATCGCTGAGTAGCGCACCGGCTGCGCTCAGGCCTGCGGAGTAAAAAGCGCGGAAAGTTGCTCGGCTCCCTTACGGTCGGTGACGGCCAGGACCTCGTCGCCGACTTCGATGGTAGTCACACCGCGGGGCACGATTACCTGGCCGCGACGGATAATCGCCGCGATCACGCAGTTCTCGGGCAGCGGCAGGTCCTTGATCTCTACGCCCAACGCCTTCGCTCCAGCCGAGATCTTCTCTTCAACCACGGAATACTGGCCGCGCCGGAGCTTCAACAGCGTCATCATGTCGCCCATCGACATCTCTTCCACGATCAGCCCGGCCATGGTCTCGGCCTGGTTGAGCGCAACGTCGACATGAAACTGTGGCCCGAATAGCCAGGCATTGCGAGGGTTGTTGATGCGCGCGATTGTGCGGGGCACGTGATATGCGCTGCGTGCCAGGAAGCACAGCGCCAGGTTGTCGGCGTCGTTGGTCGTGCAAGCGGCCAGCACCTGGCAATCGCGAATGCCTGCCTGCTCAAGTACGCTCGGTTCCGTTGGCACGCCTTCGTAGATCATCTCGGTCGGTAGCTCGCGGTGGATGCGCGCCAGCACCTCGTGGCGGGCCTCGACCATGTGAACTTCCTGTTTTTGCGCCAGGAGAAGATTGGCAAGCTGCGCGCCCGTGCGCCCTCCACCCGCAACGATCACTAACATCTCAACCCTCCGTTAAGCCCAACTGTTCGTGGAGTGCGACCATGCCTGTGGCCGTGGCGCTAACATGCACGATGTCATCGGTTTGCAGGCGGCTGTCATGCGTGGGCACGAACGCTCTGCCACTGCGCGTGACCGCCACCACTACGCGTTGCCCTTCACTATTCATCTCAACGGCGCGCCGGTCATTCCATGACTGCGGCACTGCGATCTGGAAAATCTGCACTTCGCCGTTGCCGGCCGAGAACACCGGCTGATTTGTGACGCCGATCAGAATTTCCTCGATCCTTTGCGCTCCCCAGGTGCTCGGGCTGACGATCTGCAAGCCGAAAGACTCGATCAGCGGGCGCTGTCGCGGGTCGTAGAGGCGCACCACGGTGTTGGGTACTTTGTACACTGTACGAGCCAGGTGCGCGACCACGGCATTCAGCGAATCGGAACTAGTGACCGTGGCCAGGCCTTGCGCCGTCTCGATACCGGCACGATGCAGGACGTCCGGCGCCAGGACTTCGCCTTCCACCGTGCGGCCGCGAAAATCGGACGGCAGGTTCTCAAAAGCGCTGGGCTCCTCGTCGATCACTGTGACGTGATGTTCACGCCGGTACAGCCCGTAAGCCAGCTCAGCCCCAACGCGGCCGCAGCCGACGACAATGATGTTCATCGCGTTCCTCTCACTATTGAACCTGGTACGGCACGTCGGTGACTACAATGCCGGGCTTGAAGAGCAGCGCCACGCGCAGCATGATGGCCGTCTGCGTGTGCAGGAGCTGGTTCCACCAGTGCTTCGGCACGAACTGCGGTACCACGATGGTGATCGTTTCATTCGGCTGCCGCTTGGCCGCGATCTCTTCCACGTACTCGAGTACCGGTTCGAGGAACAGACGGTAGGGAGAGTCCAGGATGACCAGGCGCACGCCCTCACCCCAGGTCTCCCACTTGTGCTGCACCTTGGCCGCTTCGTCAGGGTCAAGCGAGACGTGCACTGCCGTGACATCGTCGGAGAGCAGGCGAGCGTAACGGAGAGCCTCGAGCGTCCCCCTGTGCACGCCACTGATCGGCAGAATCACCCGATGGCGGCAGACCGGCGGCGGCTGGTCGTAGTTATCCAACGACAGGTGGGCGGCCAAACTGCGGTAATGACGATGGATGCCGCTAAAAATCAGCACTATGACTGGTATGAGGATCAGGACGATGTACGCGCCGTCCTTGAACTTCGTAGTCGCAAAGACGATGGCCACGATCGCGGTCATGAAGGAGCCAAAACCGTTGATCACCATCTTCGATTGCCAACCGGCCTCGTAGCTCAACGTCGAACCGCGCTCTTTGACCTGCCGTCCCTCACCCAGGTGACCGATCTTCCACCAACGATGTGCCATGCCGGCCTGCGAGAGCGTGAACGAAAGGAATACGCCGATCGCGTAGAGCGGGATCAAGGCGTTGACGCTGGCTTTGAAGACGACGATGAGCAGGCAAGCGACCAGGGCCAGGAAGATGATGCCGCGCGAGAACACCAGCCGGCTGCCGCGGAAGGCAAGCTGCCGGGGCATGAAACCATCGGCGGCGAGAAGCGCGCTGAGGCGCGGGAAGTCGGCATACGATGTGTTAGCGGCCATGATCAAGATCACTGTCGTGCCGGTGATCAGACCCAGGTAGAGCAGATACGTCAACCCGCTGTCGCCGAAAGCCGTCCGAGCTAGCTGGGAGATAACTGTTTCGCGTTCGGATGGCACTGCGCCGATTTGACTACCGAGGAAGGTAATACCCAGCAAGAGCGTGCCCAGGATGATGGACATCCAGATCAGCGTGATGCCAGCATTGCGGCTGCGGGGCTGCTGGAAGGCCGGTATGCCATTCGAGATAGCCTCAACGCCTGTCAGGGCTGTTGTGCCGCTGGAGAAGGCACGCAGGATCAGGAACAGCGTGAGGCCTTGGGCGCCATGCAACAACTCCTGCTGAGGCGGATTGACCACCATACCGAGGCTGCCTGTCAAATAGCGAACCAGCCCTACACCCACCGCAAGGAATGCCATGACCAGGAAGAAATAGGTTGGCACGGCAAATATCGAGCCCGATTCCTTGACGCCGCGCAAGTTGATTACCATGACAAACAGCACCAGCGCTACCGAAAGCGTAACGCGATGCGGGTATAAGACGGGGAAAGCTGAGCTAATCTGCGCCACACCCGACGAGATCGAAACGGCGACCGTCAGGACGTAGTCGACCAGCAGCGCGGCGCCGGCTGCCTGGGCAGGAATCTCCCCCAGGTTGTCGCGCGATACAATATAGGCTCCGCCGCCGCTCGGGTAAGCATGGATGGTTTGTTCATACGAGAGGGTGAGAATCAACAGCAGGACGACGATGGCGAATGCCAGCGGAACGGCATAGCTGAGCCCGGCCGCCCCCGCGGCGGCCAGAACCAGCATCATCTCTTGCGGCCCGTAGGCCACGGATGACATAGCATCCGACGAGAACACCGCCAGTCCAATAACTTTGTTGATCGCCTGATGGGGGGCGTCTGCGGTTTGCAGCGGCCGGCCGATCAGCCAGGTACGCCAGGAACGCGGCGGCTGATACTCAGCCGTACGCCTCTGTACGCTCGTCCCATTTTCTTCTTCTATCGTTACCATATATGCTCGAAAGATTCTTCTGCTAGCGGGAGATGTGGGTCCTGCCGGGAGCTATCTACCTTAACTGCAAAGCAAAAGCCCACCCGTTGAGCGGGCAGGCTTCGTCCATTCGAATTCCGGACACTGGAATTATACGCCAGCAGTCGTGTAGTGTCAATAACTGCATACCGATCAAGGATTATGTCAGGGATACTCTTCGCGATCAAGTAGCCAGATTCCAGTGCGGGCCGTGCAAACACAATGGCCCGCACTCGAGGGGGGCAAGGAGAAGGGCGATCCCCACTTCCTTAAAGAAACGCGATTTACCAGGCGAATTTATGAACTCGGGTCAACTTGGCCGTTACCAGCGGCTATTCTTCACGTCTATTATTGCGACAACAACGAACAAAGCCAGCTTCGATTCAGCAGACAGAGGTACACGCAGATGCCCATCGGGAAGTTTGTGATCAGGGAACCCTTGCTGCCGCAGCAGGCGAACGGCAAGCGGGAGCGCGGCAAGGTTGAGCGCCGCGAGCGTCTGTATGAGGCCGCCCTGGCCCTTTTCCGCAGCCAGGGATACGAAGGTACGACGGTGGCGGATATCACGCGCCGGGCCGGACTGGCCAAGGGTACTTTCTTCAACTACTTCCCGACCAAGGATGCCGTGCTGCGTTACCTGGGAGCACGTGAGGTGGGCCGGCTGGGTGCGTCTACCCTCGCGGCCAACGGCAGCTCTTCTCTGGCCAAGCTAAAGCGCCTGATGAGCGCGCTGGGCGCCAGCCTGGAAAAGGATCGCGATCTGGTCAGTCTCATTTTTCGCAGCGGTGTCACCGTGCCGGAGTTGCTGGCCGGCGATGCGGGTGGTTTCAGTATTCAGCCGGCCGCGTCGCTGCTCATCCGCCAGGCCCAGCGCACCGGTGAGATAAACCCCGACTTCGATCCCGATATGCTGGCTGCGGCGCTGGATGCTCTTTACTTGCAGCAGCTTGTCCGCTGGTGCGAAAGCGAGCAAAGCTATCCCCTGCCCGAGCGACTGACCGGCATCGTCGATTTGCTGCTGCTTGGCATCACGCCGGCCGGCCCCAAGCGCTAAACGGCGCTACCGATCCCACCGGTTCGATCGATTCATTAGAATGCGCACTTCTTCTCCTCCACGGGTAGGAAGTGCGCATTCTAATTGCCGTAATGGTATAATCAGTGCATGGAGAGATTGGTCGCCGGAGCAGCGCAGATGGGTCTGGCGCTGCTCCCCTCGCAGATAGCCGCCTTCGAGCAATATACCAGTGAGTTGCTGACCTGGAACGAGCGATTCAACCTGACGGCTGTAACGGACCGCGAGCAGGTCGAGTTGCGCCATTACCTGGACTCGCTGGCTCTTTTGCCTTCGCTGGCTGCCCTGGAGGGGACTACGGTTGCTGCCCTGCTTGGGCGCACCTTGCGCGCGGTAGACGTCGGCGCCGGGGCAGGATTGCCGGGCCTGGCTCTGCGCATTCTCTGGCCGCGCCTGCGGCTGACGTTGATCGAGGCGACCGGGAAGAAGGTGCGCTTCATGGAGCATGTCGTGGATCTGTTGGGGCTCAGCGACGTGCAGGTGATCCATGGCCGCGCCGAAGAGTTGGCGCTGCGCGAGCCCTATCGCGCCGGCTTCGATCTCGTGCTGGCGCGGGCAGTAGCGCCGCTGCCAACCCTGGTTGAATACTTGCTCCCGTTGGCCCGGCGCAGCGGTCGCGTGGTGGCCTACAAGGGCTCGGCAGCCCACGAAGAAGCGCTGTCAGCCGAGCCGGGCATTCAGGTGTTGGGCGGGCATTTGCGCAAGCTGATCCCGGTCGAAGTCCCCGGCCTGGCCGAAACGCGTGTCCTGGTGGTCATCGATAAGGTTTCGCAAACGCCGGAAGGCTACCCTCGCGGGCAGGGCTTGGCCCGCAAACAACCCCTGGGCGGCAAGATGGCGGCAGAAACCGCGGAAGAGCAAGACATTTAGGCGGCCCGGCCGTCGTCCGGATTCGCTGCACACAGCACTCCGGCTTCTACCCGCAGCGTGCACGCCTGGCGCAGCAGATCGCCGCTGAAGTCATTCCAGTCCGTCGTAGTCGCAATCACCTGCGTGAGTCCACCCAACGCGTCCAATAAGGTGCGCCGGCGCGCTGCATCCAGTTCGGACATCACGTCGTCGAGAAGCAGCAGCGGGTCGTCCCTGGTCTCATCGCGCATCAATTGGACTTCCCCCAGTTTCAAGGCCAACGCGGCAGTGCGCTGCTGCCCGCGCGAGCCAAAAGTGCGCAAGTCATGTTCGTTGATGGCGAAGGCCACGTCGTCGCGGTGCGGGCCCAGCAGGGAAGTACCTGCCGCCACGTCTCGAGCATGCGTGTGCTTTAGCTGGGCCAGGAAGCGACGGTGCAGCTCTTCCGGCTCCAGCGTCCAGTATTGGGGTCGGGCTTCCGTCAGCCTGCGCCTGGCCCGAGGGGCGGGCGCCCACTCCTTGTGCGCGCTGCCTTGGCCGAAATCGGGATTGATGCCGGGCAGGTAGGCCAGACGCAGGCGCTCGCCCCCGCCGGTCAGGTCACGGTGGCGTTCGGCGGCGATGCGATCCAGGGCCTGGATGGCGCGGCTGCGCTGCTGGAAGATCAGGCTGCCGTGTTCGGCCAACTGCATGTCCCAAAAATTCAGCTGCGTGCTGTCACCGCCGCTGTCGCGCAGGCGTCGCAGCAGGGCGTTGCGCTGGCTGACTGCCCGGTTGTACTCGCTGAGCGAGCGGCAGTACACAGAGGATATCTGGCACAGGGCAATATCCAGGTAGCGACGTCGCTCGGCCGGCGCGCCCACCACCAGGCTGACGTCTTCCGGCAAGAACAGGACCACACGCAGGCGGCCGACCAGGTCCAGCGCCCGCTTGGGAGCACCGTTGATGCGCACTTGCTTGCGCACGGTTGGGCCGTTGTTGCCGTTGGCGGCCGGCTCCAGCACCAGCTCCAGCTTCTGCGCATCTTTCCCCGTGCCGATCTCACCGGCCAGCCGCGCGTAGGGCAGCGAGCTGTCCAACGCCAGCCAGTTGATCAGCTCGCGCTCGGCGACGGCGCGCGGCGACCGGGCCGTGGCCAGCAGGTGGATGGCCTCCAGCAGATTGGTCTTCCCCTGGGCATTGGCTCCCTGAACGACTGTAAGCCGATCGCTCAGGTTCAGCTCCAGGCGGGCATAGTTGCGGAAGTTGGTCAGCGAAAGGTAATTCAAGTGCACGAGTCGATCAGTCCGCCAGTCGCCTAGTCTTTCTGTTGCGCGCTCGCGCTCTGTGCGCAAAACGCTCGGTCCTATCAAGCAAGCGAGCAGCCAGGCTGCTTTGTGGGGGCGGCTGGCTGCTCGGCAGGCTGCAATATCTGGCCATGCGGCGCGCGGCTTCTAACGCGTCAGTTGCATCGGCATGATGACGTGTGTGAATTCTTCCGGCCCAGTACCGACCGGGCGGATGACGCCGGGGCGCATGGATTGGGTGGTTTCCAACACCACCGTCGGCGTGTCTATCACGCCCAATACGTCCATCAGGTAGCGGACGTTAAATGCGATCTCCACCTGGTTGCCCTCTACCAGCGCATCCAGCTCACAGACGTTGTCACCCATCTCCGCCGAATTAGCCCGCACGACAAGCTGGCCCGGCACAGTGTCGGAGCCGGGCGCAACCTGCAGCTTCACGTTGTTAGCCGAGTCGCGGGCAAACAAGGAGGCCACGCGCGAGGCCTTGGCAAAGGCCGCGGTGTCCAATACCGTCCGGGTGGCATAATTCTTGGGGATGATGGCATTGAAATCCGGGAACTTGGCGTCGATCAGTTGTGATACGAGGTCCACCTGGTGAAAACCGCTTTGTTCCGCGTCGCCCTTGCCGAAGATCCGGAAGAGCATCTGGTTGCGCGCGGAAGCCACCGTCACTTCCACGTCTTTGTCGGGGTTGGCCTCGCCGCTGATCCGGCTGACCTCGGCCAGGGAGCGGGCCGGGATGATGATCGCCAAGTCTTCGGGCGCCGGTCGCGGCAACATGGTGCGTCGCACCGATAGGCGGTAACCGTCGGTGGCGGCCAGGGTCAGGCGCTCCCCTTCGAATCGCGCCAGCACTCCTGTCAAGGCAGGGCGGCTCTCGTCAGTTGAGGCCGCAAAAACAACCTGGTCGACCATTTTGCGCAAGGCCGCCGGCTGCAGGCACAGCGCCCCTTCCCCGTCCGCCGTCGGAATCAGCGGGAACTCGCTGGCGTCGATGCCCTTGATGTTCGACTCAAAGCGGGCGCACTTGAGGTTCAGGCTCATCGTGCGCACCACCATGTCCAGACTGATTTTCTCGGGCGGCATAGAGTTGACCCAGTCGGTGAGCAGGCGAGCCGGCAGAGTGATGGCCCCCTCGTCCTCCACCTGTGCGCCCAGCCAGCAACTGATACCGATCTCCAGGTTCGTAGCCGCCAGCTTCAGACGGCCCTCATCGGTGCTGAGCAGGACGTTGCCAAGCACGGGTAGGGTGCTGCGCGACGAAACGGCCCGCCCGACGATGGACAGGCCCTTGGCGAGGTTTTCTTGCAGTACTGAGACGCGCACGGTGGGACCTCCTGGCACAAATCAGCGGCTAAGCAATACTCCACAGACAGTATACCATTATATCAAGTAGGACTCAAAGGCCCTACGCAATCGCAATCGTCGTGCTCCTGCATCCAGCCGTTCTCCAACTGCGCGGCCTCGAACGCCCCTAGCGCCTCGTCGTACTCTTCCGCCGTCACTTTGCGCCCGATGACGGGGTCGCCTACGGCCTTGTGCGCCGGAAAATACTGATCCATGAGGCTGATGTGCACGCGCGGCGACAATGCGCGCGCGATCCAATCCATCACTTCGCCTGTAGCTGCCAGTCCGCCGGGCAACACCAGGTGACGAATGATCATGCCGCGGCGCGCGATGCCGTCCTCGTCCAACACCAGCTCATCGCCCACCTGGCGGTAGATCTCCAGCAAGGCCGCCCGGTTATTCTCTACGTAGCGCGGGAAACCAGACAGCCGGCGGGCGACCTTGTCGTCGGCATACTTGGCATCCGGCAGCCAGATGTCGACCACATTCTCCAGCAGGCGCAGCGTCTCCAGCGTCTCATAGCCACTTGTATTGTAGACCAGGGGCAGGCGCAGCCCCTGCCCGGCGGCGATATTCACTGCCGCCAGGATCTGCGGCACGAAGTGCGTCGGAGTGACAAAATTGATGTTGTGGCAGCCGCGCCCTTGTAACTCGAGCATCATCTCGGCCAGCCGTTCGTTTGTCACGTGGTTGCCGTAGCCGAACTGGCTGATCGGATAGTTCTGACAGAAACGGCACTGGCCGGTGCAGCCCGAGAAAAAGATCGTGCCCGACCCGTTTGTCCCGCTGATGGGCGGCTCCTCCCAGCGATGCACGTTCCACGACGCGACCACCGGCTCCGCCGCGACCCTGCAGACGCCCTGCTTCCCGGCCAGCCGGTCGACACCACAGGCACGCGGGCAGAGCCTACACTGTGCCAGCGAGGCCAGCGCCGCCTGGGCCCGCGCGGCCAGGTCTCCGGAGCGGTGTAGAGCGATATATGAGGGTTCCCAAGTCATGCCAATCATTTTACTTGATGTAGCCCATCTCGGCCAACGCGACCCACGAACCGGCACGCAACTGAGGTTCTGCGCCGGATGTATGCCATCCCCTGCCGGCCGGTCCAGACCATCGTCAGGCCAGGCGCAGCAAAAGCATCTTCAGGTAGGGCTCTTGCCCCGCAGGGGTCGGAAAGTCTATCTGCGGCTCATGGTACACCCCCGCCACCTCCGCGCTGCGCCCGGCCGCCGCCAGCCCGGCCAGCACGCGGTCGCGGAAGGCGCGCCAGGGCCACTCGGCCATATTGGCGCAGGCCAGCAGCAGCCCGCCCGGCGCGGTGAGTCCCGCCGCCAGCCCGGCCAACGAGCCGTAGTCCTGCCTGGCCGAGAAGCGCCCATGCTTGGTTTTGGAGAAGCCCGGCGGGTCGAGGATGACCAGGTCGAATCGCTCGTCGTGCCGGGCCAGGCGTCCCAGCCAGTCGAACACGTCACCGAAAACGAAATCGTGCGCGTCCGGCGCAAAACCGTTCGCCCGGTAGTTCGCTTGACCGCGCTCGAGCACGGATTTGGACAGGTCCAGGTTGAGCACCCGTTGCGCGCCCCCCGCCGTCGCCGCGACGCCGAAGGCGCACGTGTAGGCAAAACAGTTGAGCACGCGCCGCCCGGCTGCCCACGCCCGGACGCGAAAACGCGTCTCGCGCATGTCGGGGAAAAGCCCTGTGCTGAAGCCGTCTCCCGGCCGGACCAGATAGCCCAAGCCTTCCTCGCGCGCCACGAACTCGGGCTGATCGGGGCCAACCAGTGGCTGCCGTGGCGCCAGCAGCGTCAGCTCGTCCTCGCTGACGCGGTTCGCCTGGCGCGGCCGGTTCTTGACATAGATCGCGCTCACCCCGCTGACCCGGGTCAGCGCAGCCGCGAACTCGGTTGGCAGAGCTATGCTCCCGTCCCATCCCCCCGATGGCGGCCTGTCAGCAGCTTTTGCCCTCCGGCCGGCGGAGGCCCGAGCATCAAGCGCCTGGCCCTCGCCGTACTCTTCGTCCCGCTCCCTCCCGCCTCCGCCCTCCCTCTGCTCGTCGTAAACGCGTTCGTCATACACGCTCACCACTGCCACGTCCCCATAACGGTCTACGGTGATCCCCGGCAGCCCATCCGCCGCGCCGTGCACCAGCCGGTAGATGGTAGTGGCCGGATCGGCGGCCAATGGGGCGCGGCGCGCGATCGCCAATGCCAGTAATTCGTGTAGCGCGGGCGGCCGGCGCCCGGCCGCCCGCCCAGCACCGGCCGGCCGCTCACTGCCGGGCCCCCGCGGCCCATTACCTTCTGCTTGGCCCAGCACCGGCAGTCCCGCCCTCACCTGCTCGAATAGCGCCGGAGGGGGGGCAGTGAACGTCATCAACTCGCCGCTGCCCGGATGTGGGAAGGTGAGTTGGTACGCGTGCAGACACAGGCGCAGCCCCAGCTCGGCTTCCGGCCACTCGTCCGCGCCCATGTGGGTGGGCGTTCCTAGCGGCAGTGCTTGCCGCCGATCGTTCGACAGCACCCGTTTGTCGTCTTGTGGGCGGCCACGATCGCCTCTGCGCGGATTTATGCTCCGCTCGTCTGGCTTACCGTACAGCCTATCGCCCAGCACCGGCAAGCCGATTGAGGCCAGGTGGACCCGTATCTGGTGGCTGCGCCCGGTCTCGGGGACTACCTC
>JADGQF010000140.1 GCA_017882045.1 Anaerolineales bacterium | reverse complement strand
AAGGCTTCGTCGGAGGAAGCGATCGCCTGACGATAGCGACCATCGGCGAACTGGAGCTGGCTGGCGCGCGTGTGGTTCTCGGCCAGCATAAGCAGGTTGCCCAGGTCCTGCCAGAGCAAGCGCGCTTCGTCCAGCACAATGCGTGCGCGCCCCGGTTCGCCAATCGGCCAGTAGGCCATGAACAAGCCGTTCAGGATATAAGCGGTCTGCTCGCGCAATCCCAGCGAGCGTGACAACACCAGCGCCTCCTCACCGGCCTGAATGGCAAGCCGGGGCCGGCCGCTGAACGAATCCGAGAGCATCGAGATCCAGAGCACCCGCGCTTCCGCCGTGACGTCGTGCAGGGCACGCGCCAGGGTCAAGGCTCGCCCGAGCGCTGATGCCGCGCTTGCGGCATCATGGGCCGGGTTAGGCGTGGCGTAGATGCGGGCGCGCGCGATCAGCGCGGCGAGTTCCAGGGCCTTTTCCCCACGCCGATCGCCAAAGGCGGCCAATTCCTCGTAGTTATGTAAAGCCTCTTGCCAGCGTCCGCCCAGTTCCAGCGCACGCCCGCGGCCCAGGTAAAGCCGGCTGAGCAAGGGAACGCCCTCGGCCGTCGTCAGGCGCAGGGCGTCTTCGGCCGGCGGCGCCTTCTCGCCGGCCTCCAGGGCGCCGCGCGCGATCTGCAGGGCCCGCGTGTAGTGTTCGACAGCCTCGCTGGCTGCGTAAACCCGCTCCGCGGCATCGCCGGCCAGACTGGAATATTCCAGGATCTTGGCCTCGTCGCCTGCCTCGGCATAGTGATGCGCCAGGAGAGCGGCGTGCTCTTCGAGCCGCCCGGCGTAGAGCTGCTCGTAGGCCTGCCCGACCAAACGGTGGACCGCCCGCCGGCGTTTGCGCAACAGTGAGTTGTAGGCCGTCTCCTGCGTCAGCGCGTGCCGGAACAGGTAGGCACGCTCCGGGCCGTCGGCGCGTGCCACGAGCTCGGCACGCTCGAGCTCAGCGAGCAGGCTTGTTAGCTCGTCCAGCGGATTCGTCATCGCCAACTCACCCCCGCGACCGCCTCAAGGAGCCTGCTCCCACACTCTTTCCAGAATGGACATGTCAAAGCGCCGGCCGATAACCGACGCCACCTGCAGAACGTGCTTGGCATCCTCGGCCAGGCGGTCAATGCGTGCGGCCAGCACACCCTGGAGGGTTTCGGGGATCTCGATCTCCTGCACCTCGCGCGTGAGCGCCCAGCGCCCCGCTGCGCTGCCACCCTCAACACGCGCCAGCGCTCCCTGCTCCATCAGCATGTGCAATACCTCCTCCACGAAGAAGGGATTGCCTTCGGTCCGGGCAAGGACTAGCGTGCGCAGGCTTTCGGGCAGCGTTTCGACGTTCAAGAGGTTGCTGACGAGCCGGGCGCTGTCGGCGCCGGACAGGGGCTCCAGGTGCACCTCGACGGAGGTGATGCCGGGCAGAGCGCGCGCCCGCGTGATCAGGCGCCAGCCGGCGGCCGCGGGATCGGAGCGAGACATGAGCACAAACACCAACGGCGCCTGCGCGGCGACCGTCAGCAGTTCTGCGGTCAGGTCGACCGAAGACGGATCGGCCCAATGCACGTCGTCACAGAGAATGACGGTGGGCGCTCGACCGGCCAATCCGGCCAGGAAGCGTTTGCCGGCGCTCACGTACTGGGCCAGCAGAGCCCGTCCGTCCAGATACCTGACACGCGCCGCCAGGTTCTCATCCAGCCGCAAGCCGAGCAGGTACGCCAGGAAAGCATAGACTTCGTCGATCTCGCCATCCTCGCCAACCTCGCCGGCCTGACCGGCCCCGTTGGCCTCGTCGCGCAGCGCTTCAACCAGGCTGCGGCGCAGCGCTTCTGACACGGCGCCTTCATCGGCCTCTTCCGCGACCCCGATCAGGGTACGCAGCAGCGCGACGATCATCTGGTGCGGTATGGCCGAGCCGTATGATAGGCAGCGCGCTTCCACCCAACGGATCTGCGCGCCGGATCGCGGGCCTTGCTCAGAGGACCGGCGCCACTCCGCCACCAGGCGCGACTTGCCGATGCCGGCCTCCCCGATGATGGAAACCACCCTGCCATGGCCGTCCTGCAAGGATTTCGACACCTCGGCGAGGCCGGCGAGCTCCGCCTGCCGGCCCACCAACGGCGAGACCACGCCGGGCACCCCCCGCACGCGCGCGGCGCCCCGGCGCTCTCCGCTAACGCGGTAGACCTGCATCGGGGCGGTCTTGCCCTTGAAGGACATCTTGCCCAGGTCCTCGAATTCGAACACAGGACCGGCGTGCCGGCTTGTGCTCTCGGAAACCAGGATCGCGCCCGGCGCGGCCGCGCTCTGCAGGCGTGCCGCGAGGTTGACGGTGTCGCCGACTGCCAGATACTCCGCGTGCTGGTGGTCGCCCAGCTTGCCCACAACCACCAGCCCGCTGTTGAGCCCCACGCGTAGCTGGAACCCGCTGGCCGCGCCGCGCCGCTGCAACTCGCTCGCGTAGACCCGGATACTGTCCTGGATCGCCAACGCGGCCCGGATCGCCCGCTCAGCATCATCCTCGTGCGCGATGGGAGCGCCAAAGAAAGCCAGCACGCCATCTCCCAAGAACTGGGCTACGGTGCCGCCATAGCGCCGCACCGCTTCCGCCACGCGCTGGTGCGCCCCGGCAACGATCTCGCGCCAGTCCTCCGGGTCCATGGCCTCGGCCAGCGCCGTCGAGCCGACGATATCGACGAACAACACACTGACGAACTTGCGCTCGTCGCCGGTCCGCTCGGCCGGGAGTGGTCCGGCCGGAGTCGTGGGGACCGGTTCTCGCCCTTGCCGGCCAGACGCCGCGCCAGCGTCTGCGGCGGCTTCGGCGCCGACTTGAGCCGCCTCCTGGCTGTCCCCTGTGCGCTCGCCCTTCGCCGGGGCCGCTTCACCGAGCGGAAAGCCGCAGTTGGAACAGAAGCGCGCGCCGGGCAAGACCTGCCGCCCGCAATTGGGACAGGCGCGCGCCAGGGGCCGGCCGCAATTTTCGCAGAAGTTAGCCGTCTCGGGGTTGCTGTGGGAGCAGTTGGGGCATTGCATAGCGCCGGTTCAGCCTTGGTCCCTGGCCCTTTGGCCACCCTCATCTTTCGGTAGCTCGACCGGTAAAACGACCTGGAAAGTCGTGCTCCCTGGCTGCGACGTCACGCGGATCTCGCCGAAATGCTTGACCTGAACGATGTTGCGCGTGATGTGCAAACCGAGCCCCGTGCCCGAGCCCGGCCCCTTGGTGGTGAAGAACGGATCGAACATGCGCGACTGGATCTCGGGCGGGATGGCGGGACCGTCGTTCGTGATTTCAACCACCACCCGCCCATCCTGGGGATAGACGCGCAGCCTCAGTTCGCCCTGGCCGCCCATTGCGTCGATCGCGTTGCCAATGATGTTGGTCCAGACCTGGTTCAGCTCGCTTCCATAGGCTTCGATGCGGGGCAGATCGGCGGCGTAATCGCGTGTGACATGAATGCCGGCCTTCAGCTTGTGGCGCAACATGACCAGCGTATCCTCCAAACCCTCCCTCACATTGATCGGCTGGATCGGCGCCTGGTCGAGGAACGAATACGTCTTGACCGCCTTGACGATCTCCGAGATGCGGCTGGCGCTGATACCCAGCTCGTGCAGCAGGTTGTAGACCAGGCTGGCGCTGGCCAACCATTGCCCGGCGGCCGGTAGCTGCGCAGCGGAGAAATCGACGCCCAGCGCTTCAAGGCCGGCCCGGTCCCAGCCGGCATCCACCAGCGCGGGAGCCAGCTCCCATGGCTCCCCGACACCACGCTCCTCCAACCAGCTCTCGAGCTCGTCCAGCTTGTCTGAACGGGTCAGGGGATCGAGCTCCATGGGGGCCACGGCTCGCAACTGCACGTCGGCCTGCAGCTCCGCCAGACGCGAGGCATCGTCTCCCGCCAGCGCGGCGGCGCCAAGCTGCAGCGTCGCCGCCTGCCAATCCGCCAGGGCGCCGGTGAGTTGCTCGGTGCTGCGGCGCGCGGCAGCGGCCGGGTTATTCAGCTCGTGCGCCAGGCCGGCGGCCATGTTGCCCAGGGCTGCCATCTTCTCCTGCTGCATCAACATCCCTTCGGTGTTGCGCAGCCGTTGCATCATCGTGCTCAGCACGGCTTCAGCCGCCGAGCGGCTGCAGAGAAGCTCATAGAAGGCATCAGTGGTTATCTTGAGCAGATGGCTCTCTTTGCGCGCGCGCACCGAAGCCGTGCGGGGAACCTTTTCCAGCAAGCCGATTTCGCCGATCACATCGCCCGCCTTGCAGCCGGAAAGGACCACATCCTGGTTGCCGGCCTGTTTCGTGACCTCAAACAGACCGTCGAGCACGATGAACGCGCCGTCGGCCGGCTCGCCCTCCCGCATCAAATACTGGCCGCCGGCAACGGTCACCGGCTCCGTCAGGTTGTACAGGCGTTCCAGGTCCGCCTCCGACAACCCGGTGAAGAACGGGAGATTGCGCAGCACCGCCTTGCTCATAGGACCATCCGGTCGATGTAACACCACATCCAATCCTCGCCTGGCTCTATCGAGCGTATGATCGGGTGACCGGTAGCATGGAAATGAGCCGTGGCATGCTTGTTCTTTGAGTCGTCGCAACAAGCGACGTGTCCGCAGGTCATACACATACGCAGGTGAACCCAACGATCGCCCTTCGCCAGGCATTCTTCGCAAACGTGCGTACCAGGCTCAATGTCGCGGATCCCGTCGACATGCGCGCACACTCGGTGTGACATCCGGCCTCCTACAGCCCACCCAGGTATTGATGCACGAACTGCACGGCCATCGAGCCTTCGCCAACCGACGAGGCAATGCGTTTGACGGAGCGATGGCGAACATCGCCGGCGACGAATATGCCGGGTACGCTACACTCGAGCCAGAAAGGATCGCGCCCGAGATTCCAGCCGCTTGGCCGCCGCCCATCATGCAGAAGATCCGGGCCAGATAAGATGAATCCGGCATTGTCGCACGCCACCAGGTCAGCGAGCCACTCCGTGCGCGGCATGGCGCCGATGAACACGAATAGCGCGGCTGCTTCACAGGTCTCCTGCTGGCCCGTCTCGAGATTGGCGATGCTGACTTCTTCTAGCTGATCCTTGCCCTGCACGGCCGCCACACCTGACTTGAGCAGCACGTTGATGTTCGGCGTGGCGTGGAGCTGGTCGACCAGGTAGTGCGACATACCCGATTCCAGGGCGTCACCACGCACGACCAGGTTGACGGTCCGGGCGTACTTGGACAGGTACATGCAGGCCTGGCCCGCGGAATTGCCGCCGCCTACCACATACACGTCTTTGCCCTTGGTGGAGAGCGCTTCGGTGATCGCCGAGCCATAGTACACGCCTGCGCCGGTCAGCGCTTCAACCCCGGGCACTTCCAGCTTGCGGTACTGCACGCCGGTGGCAATGAGCAGGGCCCTGCAACTCACCCCTGCTCCCCCAGTTAGCTTGATGACCTTGTAGTTATCGCGGAGCTCGACGCTCACGACTTCCTGCGGGGTCAGCAGCTCGGCGCCAAAGCGTGTCGCCTGGGCAACGGCCCGTCGCGTCAGGTCCGCGCCGCTCAACCCAACGGGGAACCCCAGGTAGTTCTCGATGCGCGAGCTCGTGCCCGCCTGGCCGCCCGGCGCCTCGCGCTCGATCAGCAGCGTCTTGAGGCCCTCGGAGGCGCCGTACACCCCGGCGGCCAGACCGGCAGGTCCGGCGCCCACAACGACCAGGTCGTAAAAGGGCTGCTCGGCCTGCTGCTTGAGCCCAATCTGCGCGCCTATCTGAGCGTTGGTCGGCTGAGCGATGAATGCTCCGTCGGGGAAGATAACCAGGGGTAGCGACGCGGCGTCGGCGCCGGTCGATTCCAGCAGGCGCTTCGCCTCCGCATCTTCCAGCAGATCAAGCCACTGGTACGCCACGAGGTTGCGTCCCAGAAAATCCTTTACCTGGTGGCCGAGCGGCGACCAGCGATAGCCGACAACACGGATACCCTCCCAGGCCGGGTGGAAGTTAGCCAGCCAATCGCCCAGCACATCGTCCAGCACAGGGTACAGGTGCTCTTTCGGGGGGTCCCAGGGCTTCATGAGGTAAAAATCGAGCCGGATCTCGTTGATGGCGCGGATGGCCACTTCGGTGTCGGCGTAGGCCGTCAACAGAACCCGCTTGGAGTCGGGGTAGAGCCGAGCAGCCTCCGCCAGAAACTCCACCCCGGTCATGCGCGGCATACGCTGGTCCACCAGGAGCAGAGCCACCGGCTCGTTGCGCACCTTCAGCTTTTTCAGTGTACTCAGGGCCAGCGCGCCCGAGTCGGCCGACAGGACACGGTACTGCTTGCCATATTTGCTACGCAGGTCGCGCTCTATGGCATTCAGAACAGGGCGCTCGTCGTCTACGGCGAGGATAACTGGTTTGGGCATCGCACAATCCTCCCTTCAAAGATGGAAGATTAGTGCGATATATATACAATAGAATTTAGATTCGCGCAACCTGGACCAGGCAATGAAGAGGCCGGATCTCTCGCAGAAATCCGGCCTCGGGTGATGCTCAGTAACCGCTCTGGAACCAGGGGAAGAGCGGTGGCAGGCTGAGATGCGGCAGTCCGGCCTTTCGCTCCAGCGGTGAGTTGGCAGCGCCCGGTGAGGGCGGCCAGCCAGCGTGCCAGCGCCCCAACGTGTCGCGGCTGTAGGTCTCATCCTCACCCAGCTCAGGATAGCTGCTGACCGTATCCGCCACCGTCCGGCCATCTGTCCCGATCAGCCGCACCACGCCGTTGGCATACGGAAGCTCCAGCCGGGTGCGGTTGCGGTACAGCACGATGTAACCGTCGGCCTTGATGACTGTGCCCTTGGGCAGGCGATAGGATTTGGTCGCCCGACCGGTGTCCAGCAGCCAGCCTGTCAGATCGATTGGCTTCTTGGTCGTATTGTGCAGCTCGATCCACTGGTCATTCACGTCCACCACGTCGTCGGCGTTCCAATCCTGCGCCACCGGCCTGACCAGCAATTCGCTGATGAGAACCTTGGGCAGTTTGCCGGCAGCCGCTGTGGCGGTTGGCGTCGGGCTGGGACGCTCCACCAGTCCCTCCGCCTTCGTGGTTGCCGTCGGCGTGCTGGTGGGCGGGAGGCTAGTGCGCGTCGCCGTCTCAGCTGCCGTCGGCGTCATGGTTGGCGGCACTAGCGTTGCCGTCGGCGTTGGTGTAGCCGTCTTGGTCGGCAACGCCTCGGTCGCCGTCGGCGTCGCGCTCGGTGTCGCCGTCTCCGTCGGCAGCACCTGGGTTGGTGTCGCGCTCGGTGTCACCGTCTCCGTCGGCGTCGCGCTCGGCGTCGCCGTCTTGGTTGGCGGCACTAGCGTTGCCGTCGGCGTTGGCGTGGCCGTCTTGGTAGGCGGCACCTGGGTCGCCGTGGCGGTGGCCGTCGGAGTCGGCGCCGTCGCGGTCGGTGTCTGCGTGGCGGTCGCCGTTGGCGTCGCCGTGGCTGTCGCGGTCGCCGTCGCCGTCGGCGTCGATGTCCCGCCGTTGCCCTCAGACTTTGTCGGCGTCGCGGTGGGCGTGGCGGTTGACGTTGACGTCTCCGTCGCGGTCGCGGTCGCCGTCGCGGTGGGCGTCAGCGTGGGTGTCCGCGTGGGAGTGCGGGTAGCCGTCGGCGTGCTCGTCGGCGGAACCCTGGTTGCCGTTGGCGTGGTCGTCGCCGGCAGACTGAGCAGCGAGTACAGAAGCTGCGCCTGGGCCTTACCCCCATTCTCATAGTACTCGACGGCGACGAAGTGCTTGCCGGTCAACGCGAGGTCGGCCGTGTACTGTGTGCCGCCCGAGCTATCGTGCCACTGGTCGATGACCAGGTTGCCGTCCACATAAAGGCGGACCCCGTCGTCGGCCCGCAGCCAGAAGCGCCAGGTGCCGGGTGCGAAGGTCAGCCAACGGCTCCAGCGGACTGAGAAATGATCCGCGGGCAGTCCGTAGGCCGGAGCACCGTCAGCCCAGTTGAAGTCGACGGCCTTATCGTTGCGCACCAGCGCGGGCGTGCCGCTGAGCGTTTGGTTCGCCCAATACTGGCCCATCCAGTCGCTGAATGTGGGAGTGACCGGCTCCCACCACAGCTTGATGCGCGCTCCCCCGTTGCGCTCGTAGTAGTCCAGGCGAATATGATGCGCACCGGCGGTCAGCGCATAGTCGACCGTGTCCTCGCGCAGGCTGTGGTCACGCCAGTCGTCGATGATCAACTGCTCGTCCACGTACAGGCGCGCCCCGTCGTCGACGAGCACGTGGAAGCGATAGGTGCCCATGTCGAAGTTTTGTGCGCGCGTCCATTGGACGGAGAAGCTATCGGCAGGCAGGTTGCCGGCCGGCGCCCCGCTGCCCCAATCGAAGTCCACGTTCGCGTCGTTACGCACCAGGACCGGGTCCCCGGCCAGATCGGGGTTCGACCAGTAGGCGCCGCGCCAATCAGGATAGGAGGTTATTTTCTCCCACCATACCTGAATGCTGGCGGACCCGTTGCGTTCGTAGTACTCGACCCGCACGTCATGATTGGCCGCGCTCATCCGGTAGTCGCCGGTAAACTCACGCTGAGGGCCATCCTGCCACTGGTCGATGACCAGGTTCCCGTCGACATACAGCCGCACGCCGTCGTCAACGAGCGCGTGGAAGCGATACAATCCCTGGTCGAAGGCCAGCGTGCGCGTCCAACGCACCGAGAAGTTATCGGCCGGCATGCCCGGACCGGGCGCTGCCGTGCTCCAGTCGAAGCTGATGCCGGCATCGTTGCGCAGGAAGGCCGGCGAGCCTGTCAGGCCCAGGTTGGGGTAATACTCCCCGCGCCACTGCGGGAAGTAGCTCAGGCGCTCCCACCAGAACTGGATCTGCGCTGAACCGGTGTGTTCGTAATATTCTACGCGTACGTCGTGATACGCGGCAGCCAGGGTCTGGTCGGCAAAGTAGGTCGACGGGGAGGTATCTCGCCACTGGTCCAGGACCGACTGGCCGTCGATCCATACCCGCACCCCGTCGTCGCTGGTCGCGTAGAAGCGGTAGGTGCCCTGATCGAACCATAGCCTGCGTGTCCAGCGCACCGAGAAGTTGTCGGCCGGCAAGCCGGAGGCCGGCGCGCCGGCTTTCCAGTTGAAGTTGATGTAGTCGTCGCCACGCACCACGACAGGACCGCCGGTCAGGTCGCGATTGGCGTAATACTCGCCGCGCCATCCCGTGATGGAAGGGACGGTCGTCGGGGGCGGGACGACGGTCGGCATTGGGGCGGCGGTGGGCACCGGCGGAGCGGGCACGACGGGAGCTATGCCGGCGAAGTCGGTCAGGTTGCGATAAATCCAGCCCTCACGGCCATCGGCCAGCAGCACCCGCAGCCAGTCACCGCCATCATTCTCGCCGGTGACCACGAACGAAGCGCCGTATTGGACCGCTCTGATGACCGGATAGTTTGTGCCCGGACCCAGGCGCACATTGAGGGCATTGGCGGTCACGGTACCCGTGTTACCCTGCGGCACAGGAGTGCCGGTTTGCGGCAGAGGAATAGGTTGGATGGTCAGCATCAGCGTGGCCGTTGCAGCGACGGTCGCATTGGCAGTTGCGCTCACCGTCGCGGTCACGGTTCCGCCCCCGCTCACGGGCGTGCCGGGAGTGCCCGCTGCAGCGCTGCCGACCGTGAACTGAGCTGAGGCCTTGCGACCGGTGGACGACGACCAGGCGGTGATCTGGACGCGCGGCAGACCCGCCCAGGTCTGATCGGACGGGAAAGTCATCAGGAGCGCGAAACTGCCGTCGGTCGCGACGACCGCCCCGGCATACGCCGTCTGCTGGCCGGCCGTCCGCGCGGGATCTTCCAGGTCGACATAGACTGTGTCGCCCGGCTTCCAACCCTGCCCGGTCACGATGATGCGCGTGCCGGGGCCGCCCTGGTTGGGCGTCAGCAGAATCGATGGTTCCGGGGTGACGCCGGACGTCGGCGCGGGCGTCGGAGTGTTACTCTCCGCTTTGACGATCAAATCCAACGGCGACCAGCAACCGGCCAGGAGGGCCAGCAGCGCCAAGAGCACCGGTGGGAGCAGAAAACGGGCCGGACCGAGCCGGGCAAGACGCGGCCGTGAAATAGTGAAGGACCTTCTCATCGCGAACCCTCCGCGCAATACTGCAAGACCGTGAAAGACGCGATCACGCACTAAATGTTAAACGACGGAGAAGCGGAATAGTTCCAGCCTACCAACCCATACATTATTATATACACTTTCGCCAAAATATGCCAACACCGGCAAACGACAGGAAGTCCATGTCTGAGCGACTCTGTTATTGCGACCAGGATTTGGTGTCATGTGCGTTTGTCTCCTTGCAGCTGTCTGCTTTCCCGGGCAGTATACTGGTTGCGCACGGTCGAGAGCGTCCGCCAAGTGGCCAGATTGGGTGCTCACCGACTGGCCAGTCTTTCCACTGGCCGCTGGATGGCTAACACCAGTCCCTTACAGAGGCCTTTGACAGCCATGAAGGCAAGCCTTACAATCCTGCCAGCCCTTCTGGCCCGTCGGGCGATCAGGCATCAGCCGCGCGCCCGCTGGATGTTGCGGACGGACCGATGCAAAAGACGCAAAGGAGATCGGATGGCCCTCATTCATTGTGACTTGCGCTCCGAAACGCTCGGCCTGTGGACGTCGATCTGCGTGATCCTGCCGCAGCCGCCCGGACCGCTGGCCTGGGATGTCGCACAGCCCGCCCGCAAATACCCGGTGCTCTGGCTGCTGCACGGTTTATCGGACGATCACACGATCTGGCAGCGACGCACCTCGATCGAGCGGCACGTTGACTCCCTGCCGCTGGCGGTCGTGATGCCGTCCGTTCACCGCAGTTGGTACACCGACATGACCCTCGGATATCGCTACTGGACCTTCATCAGCGAAGAACTCCCCGCCATCACCCGCTCTCTCTTCCCCATCTCGGAGCGCCGGGAAGACAACTTCGTGGCCGGGCTCTCCATGGGCGGCTACGGCGCCTTCAAGCTTGCGCTGCGCCACCCCGAGCGTTACGCCGCCGCAGCGAGCCTGTCAGGCGCGTTGGGCATCGCCTACGGATTGGAACAGAGCCCGGACCCGGCCTGGAAGGCGGAGATGAGCAATGTCTTCGGCGATCTCACGACGGCGCCGGGCAGCGACAATGACATCTTCGCCCTGGCCGGCAAGGTCGCCCGTTCGACCGGACCCAAGCCGCGCCTCTACCAGTGCTGCGGCACCGATGACTTCCTGTACGATAGTAACGTCAAGTTCCGGGACCATGCGCGCAAGCTCGGCCTGGACTTGACTTACGAAGAAGGCCCTGGCGAGCATGAATGGGGCTACTGGGATAAAATGATCCAACATGTCCTGGCCTGGCTGCCGCTGCCAGACGCCTAAGGAGAGACCGCGCATGGAGATCAGTGTAGTTACCGAGGTCACCGACGAGGTCGTGGCTGCATTCGTCCGGCTTGTCCCCCAACTATCCGCATCGAACCCACCGCCGGTACGCGAGGAGCTGGCCGAGATGGTGGCATCGCCGGCCAGCTCCTTGTTTATCGCACGCGACGCCGAGCTCAACAACGAGATCATCGGCAGCCTCACACTGGTGCTGTTTCGCATCCCAACCGGGATCCGCGCCTGGATCGAGGATGTGGTGGTCGACAGCCGGGCGCGCGGCAAGGGCACCGGCGAAGCGTTGACGCGCGCGGCCATCCAAAAGGCGGCCGAGGCCGGGGCGCACACCGTCGACCTCACCTCTCGCCCCTCGCGTGAGGTGGCCAACCGTCTTTACCGGCGCATCGGTTTCCGGTTACGCGAGACAAACGTCTACCGCTACAACATCGGCCATTGAACAACCTGATAGCCCATTTGGGGTTGACTACGCCCGGCGCGGGTTTATAATCTAGCGCAGGAGGTGCGTTATGGCCGTCCCTTCGACTATGCGTGCGATGGTGCTGAGCGCGCCGGGTCGACCTCTGCAGTTGCGGGAGATGCCGGTGCCCCGGCCGGGTACCGGACAGGTCCTGATTCACATGCTTGCCTGCGGAGTGTGCCGGACCGACCTTCACATCGTCGACGGCGAGCTCACGGAACCGAAACTACCCCTCATTCCCGGC
>JADGQF010000394.1 GCA_017882045.1 Anaerolineales bacterium | reverse complement strand
TTCATGGTTAACCTCTCCCAGCGCTTATTGCACGATCGCCAGCCCACGGACCCGGATTGCAGCATCCTGGACCTGAAAGCGCTCTATCGTGGCACCAAGTATGTGGCCGAGGCCCTCACTAC
The DNA here is from genome assembly GCA_017882045.1 of Anaerolineales bacterium. Lineage (GTDB taxonomy): Bacteria > Chloroflexota > Anaerolineae > CG2-30-64-16 > CG2-30-64-16 > JADGQF01. The sequence goes on along the minus strand of JADGQF010000394.1, from coordinate 3,483 downwards.
CGTACAGAACCTGTGTTCGATGGTTTGCGACATAAGCTTGTGTGCTATATGGGCGGCTGGTAGAGTCGGAAGTCGACCGGAACGGGCATACCCTCGTTCAGGAAGTAGTCCAACAGATCAAGTATGGTTAACCCCGCTGTCAAGACCACGGATGGGCGAAGAGGCCCGGACCTCCGTCCATCAGCTGGTGTTTCCAGGTGCTGATCTGGTTAGGATGCACGCCATGCTCGCTGGCCAGCTCGTTAAGGGTCTTCTGACCTTTGGCGGCTTCCAGGGCAATTCGGAACTTGAAATCGGCGCTGTACCGCCGGCATTTCTCGGTCATTACCCGAATCTCCACGTCCTATGTGAGTATACTCGATTCCTCACCTTAGCACGTGGTCCAGTTTTCGGGGCCAATTATACTATCGCCCGGGCAGATCCAGGCGGGCGATTGGCGGCGGGCCATCGTTAGACTCATCGGAGAGGATGCCCACCACCGGGAAGGACCTCAGGTTCTCGGCCCCGTGAGGCGCCTGCGCCAGGTCGGCAGTCAGGTCGGCCCCGGCCTGGTGCCGCACCCAATGATCGCCGTTGCGCCAGTGGTAGCTGCGGGAGACGTCGTACACCTGGCCGAGATAAGCGATGTAGGCCGGCGCGCCGTCCCTGCCGTCGTAGTGAGCTAGCTCCTGGCGCGTGAAGGTGTGGAGGGGCATATTGGCAGGATAAGCGACGTGGAGAGGCAGGCTTGCAGGGGGGACCGGCCAGAGTGCCGGTCTCCCCTGTGTTGTGCGCCTTACCTCAGGAATTTGCCGACGAACGGCGAGGTCTCGCCGCGACGCATAAAGTGGCCTGATGGACCCTCTCCGAGGAACTCAGAGAACCACGATTCGTGCTCGACTTCCTCATTGAGAATGGCCAGGGAGAGATCATAGGTGCGATGATCTTTCCCTGCCGTCAGGTTGCAGAGGTGGGTGTAGCCGCGCACCGCGCAGCGTTCCGCCTCGACTAAGACCTGCAGCATGGCCTGGATGTCGGTGGGATCAGCAGGCAATGCCGCCGGTGGGCAAGCCGACACGTCGTGAAAAGCCCGCATGTCGAGGGGCAACTGCCCGCCCAACTCGTAGATACGCGGCACGAGGGCTTCGAAGTGATTACGATCTTCGATGCGGGCCGTTTCGGCGATTTCTTTGAGACCCTCTCCCTGCAGCCCAATCAGATTGACTCGCAGAATCGTGTAGTAGTAAAACGTCGTCAGTTCGGCGGCTGCATTGTTTACCAGCAAGTGCAGCAACTCGTCTACATTGATTCCACTGCGCTCCACCATTTCGCGTGCGACCCTGGCCATCTGAACACTCCTTTCGCTGTTGGCATGGCCCTGCATGCCTATCAGGGGTGATGTGTTTGGCCTCCTCCCTCTGCGCGTACACGGGCAACTATATCACAATCGGCGGAGTTCGGCAATCATTTCCGGCTGCCCCCAGGCGACACGGGTTGAGCCGGCCTCGGGTTCGCCCGTCCGTAGCGCCGATTCCCGACATGCGACGTCTGCGTCGACATAATGGGCGCATCTCCGCCTGGGAGGAGCCGAATGCCCGAACCAAAGCTCTTCGAATGTCCCGCCTGTGGCTCGCCGTTGACGACTGACGGTGAGAAACCCGAGCTGACCTGCCCCTATTGCGGCAGGACCGTCATGGTCCCTGAAAGCCTGCGCGTTCACCCTGAGCCCCCTCCGGCCCCGCCAACGCAAACCTGGCACGCGCCGCCAGCCCCTGCAACGACGCCTTTTGCACGCGTGCGACGCAGGGGCGGAGGCTGCGGTTGCCTGACGCTCACGCTGATCGTCATCGCCCTGGTAGTCGTGGGTTACCTGGCCCTGCTCGGGCAGGACAAGGGTCTCAGCTCGTTGCAGGCTGCGGTCGGCTATTCAACCCCCACGCCCACCGTCGTCCCGGTCAGCCGTCCGCTCACGGCCTCTTTGCCCCGCCAGGCGCAGTACGCCAATCTGCAATTCTCGGTCAGCGGGGGCACGATCACCAATCAAATACCCGCCGCTGCGACCAATCACGAGAGCCTGCTGCCTCGCAATCGGGCCCATGCCTACGTGGGCCTGAAGGTCAATAACCCCACCACCAACGGCATCGTGGCCGATGCCAATCTCATCGCGCTGCGCCTGATTGACGGCCAGCGTTACCAGGAAGAGAGCGGCTGGGGTAATTGGATCGAAAGCCAGTCGAGCATGGAGGGCAAGCTGTATTTTACCGTGCCGCTGACCGCCACCTGGGAAGGCGCGCAACTGCTCATTGGCAAGGCAGGCAAGGAGCCCGCCAGTATCCCGCTGGACGGTCCGCCGGCGCAAGCGCGCTATCCTCTGGTTCTGAACAACAAGGGCCAGGCCACGGTCCAGGAGGTGGATTACGAGATTCAGTCGGCGGCGGTCGATCTCGATTCCGAAGGCAAGCGTGCGGATACGGGCCGGCGTTTTCTGAAGTTCTCGCTGCGCATCTTCAATCACAACCGCGCCGGCAACGGGGTAACGATCACTGCCGCCAACTTTCGCCTCGTGACGGGAGGCGATCTGCTCGCGCCCGTCAAGGCGCCCTCGGAGTACGTGCTCGCCAGCAGTATTCTCCAGGCTGAGGTCGTGTTCGATCTACCGGCAAGCACCGGCCGCGCCGAGTTGCAGGTGGGAGATGTCGGGGACAGCGAAACCCGCCGGCTGCCGGTAAACATCCCTGCGCCTTGAGCACGACTGTCTTGAGCACGACCGCCTTAAGCACGACGTCCGGTCGCGTCGCGAGGCCGGGGATTCATCCCCTTATGGCACGACCGGGGAGTCTATCTTGATGTCGGCGCTGTTGTAATCGTAGGTGATGATACTGTGGGTTCTCCCGGTTCCCAGTATCGAGTCCTGGTCGCCCTCCTGCCGGTAGGGCAGCCCGTCATCGGCGCCGATCCAGATTTTGGTCGCGCCGCGGATAGTCTTATCGCCGACGGTAACGGCCGTGTTGTACTGGTAGACGTGCATCGAGCGCCCGTTCAGCGTATCATCGCCCAGCCGCTGCACATCGCTCGTGATGATACTCTTGGCCAGATCTTCGAGCACCTTCGGGTCCCGAAACGAGTTGATGATACCGCTCATGTCGATGGCGGATTTTTGCCAGCCGGTGTTGGGCCCCTTCTGATAGCTGTTTGTGCCGATGATGATGAAGCCCTCGCCGCCCGGCTGGGCCATGCTGAAACGGTCAGGCGCGACGAACTCAACGGTAGTGGTCGTTGTGGTGCCGTTGGCCAGCGTGGTGATGGTGCGGACGCGGTAGGCGCTGGTGCTCATCAGCGCGCGTTGCGCGGCGATAATCAGGTCGCTAAGACCGCCGTTGGCGCCGGAAGGACTGGCCGTGGTGACCGCAATTGTTGCGGCGACTGCGGGTGCGTTGGTCGCTGTCGGAGCGGGCGTGGCGGTGTCCGAAAGCGTCGTGGGTGGGACGGTGGCGACGGCGCTCG
>JADGQF010000393.1 GCA_017882045.1 Anaerolineales bacterium | reverse complement strand
TTCCTGGGATTCGGCGAGGTTTGTCACCAGTACGCGCACCCAGGGGTCGAGGTTCATCACTGCCCTGACGAGTTCCAAGGCCCCGCCGCTCGGGAGGGTGGCGCTGACGAGGATCATGTCGCAGTTTTTGCAGCGCGGCCAGGGCTTCGTCGACGCTGTGGACAACCCCAAGCGACTCAATATCCTGTTGATGCGCCAGTGCTGCTGCTGCGGCCCCCGGTCTGGCACGGACTTGATCCACAATGAGCAAGCGAGTCATGGCCTACCTCTCGCAACACATCAACTGTCCGCGGTGCGTTGCCGCCGCCTGTCTCAGAAGCTGCTGTCTACGAGGGGATCACTGCCCTAGAATGCCTCTGTCAGGGCTGGCTCGCCTGGTGAGCCAAACTGCGAGCCCACCAGGCAGCGAAGCAAGGGTGGAGGAGGGTCATTCCGCTTTACCAACACACACCACACTCAGCAAGGTCATCAAATCCGTCGACGAATCGCCCCATCAGACGCCAGAGCCCATTGCCCATCACTATCGAGATCGAGCCAGCGATACTGACGCTATTGTAAGGACCGATCACTTTTCTGTGAAGCGTAGAAAGCGGGTATTTTCGGAGCGAGATTTGCGTGGCAAACTACCGCTGCGAACATAGATTAACGGGACACGAGAAGCGAACAGAGGAAGGGCAAACCGCGGGGAAGCGAGCAGGTGAAAGTAAGTACTAATTACGGACAGAGTTTTCTTGTAAAATGGGGGCTCATCTGCTATATTTGTGCGCGATTGCTAGCTCCTGTGGTCGCCGGACCGTCAAACCGTCACATTCTTTCTCGACGAGGAGGCAGAGCTATGCCGTTCCACACTCGTAATGGCGTTCCCCAATGCACGCTCGAAGACTACAATACGCTCTTCGCCGATCGGCACCTGCTGCATGGGATATTTCGCAAATGGGCGCGCGAGAAACCGGATGAGGTTGCGCTCATCAATGCGGAAACGAAAGAACAGGTGACGTGGGACCGTTTTGACAAGACAACCACTGCCCTGGCCATGAAACTCCTGCAAATGGGCTTCAGGAAGGGCGACTTTCTCGCTACCTCCCTCCCCTACTTGATCGAGCACATCTTCCTCGAATACGCCTGCTTCAAGATCGGCGTGATCCATACGCCGCTTGACCTGCGCCTTAAAGCGCCCGAAGTCATCCGCTGCCTGGGTCTCGTTAATGCCAAGGGCTACGCTTTCCTGGGCCGCAGCGCGGCTGCCGATTTTGGCCAGCTTGGCCAGGCGGTGATGGCCAACTGCCCGTTTATCGAGCACTTCATCCAGTTTGCGGCGCCGGGGGAGACAATCCCGGGCGCGCTGTCTGCCTTCACCCTGGCGGCTGAAGCGCAGGCGCTGGCGGGCGCCGCCCTCAAGGACCCGGCATCTTCGCCGGAACTGGCCGCCTATCAGAGCGCGACGGCGGCCGTCGGCGAGGGAGACGGCGCGCAGGTCATCTTCACCACCGGCTCGACCGGTTACCCCAAACCGGCCCTGCTCTCGCATCGCAACATCACCTGCCAGAATATGTGCCTGGCGAGCGGGCTACGGTTGGACGAGCACAGCCGCATGCTGGTTAACCTGCCGCCCTCACACGTCGGCGGGCAGGCCGAGCAACTCATGAGCGTCCTTTTCCTGGGCGGAGCGGTGGTGGTGCTGCCGGTATTCGATCCGGCCAAATCGCTGCGCGCCATCCAGGATTGCAAGGTGACGGTGATGGGCCAGATCCCAGCGCTGTTCAACCTGGAATGGCGCCTGCCCAACTACAAGGACTACGACCTGTCGAGCCTGGAGCTCGCGCTGTACGGAGGCCAGCAGGTCAGCCGCCAGTTTTTGGAACAACTGTCGACGATGGCCCCAAAGTTTGCTAGCGGCCTGGGGCTGACCGAATCCGCAGGCTTCTGCACCTACACCCCGCTCGACGGCAGCGTGGACGATATAGTGGCCAGTATCGGCTACGATATGCCTGTTTATCCCATGTCAATCCGCCATCCGATGCGCGAAGACGGGCTGGCAGGCGCTGAACTGCCGGACGGCGAGATAGGGAACGTCTGCTTCCATGGGCCGCAGACGTTCCTCGGCTATGTCAACGATCCCGGGGCCGATGCCAAGGCGATCTCCAAAGACGGATTCTTATACACCGGCGACATGGGCTGCAAGGACGATAAGGGCCTGCACTTCGCGGGACGTACCAAATGGGTGATAAAGCCCAAGGGTTACCAGGTGTTCCCCGGCCAGGTCGAGGACTTCATCTGCGAGTTGAGGGAGAAGGTGGCGGACTGCGGGGTGGTGGGCTACGAACATAGCTTGTTCTCGGAAGCAATCGTGGCTTTCGTGGAGAAGCGGCCGGGTGTCGAGCTGACGCCAGCCGACCTCGAGGCGCACGCCCAGGGTATCGCGTCTTTCATGCGCCCGCTGCGCTACGTCATCCTCGAGCCAGGCCGGTTGCCGTTGAACCGGGTGGCCAAGACGGATTACGTGCACTTGTACGAGATGGCAAGGGAGGAAGTGGCGGCCTTGCGCGCCCAGGGCGGCTGGGATAAATAGCTCCCCCCTACGTAGTAGCGGCTTAGGCTGCGCACAGAGCGGCTGAAGCCGCTACTACACAGTAAGAGGGGGTCGGCGTCAGGCGATCTTGGCGCCGCACTCGGGGCAGAACTTGGCGCCCTTGGCCTCCGCCCCACATTTGGGGCAAACGGCAGGCAGCGGCGCAGCCCGCTCGATTTTAGTGCCACATTCTGGGCAGAACTTGGCGCCGTTCGCCGGGGAGCCGCACTTGGGGCAGACGTCGGCCGCCGGCGCGGCGGCCGGCTGAACCATGGGCGAGCCGCACTCGGGGCAGAACTTCGTGCCTGCCGCCGCCAGGGTGCCATCCTGCGGACAGTGGGCCGTGGCGGCGGCGGCGCGCTTGGCGGCCTCCGCGGCGCCCTTGAGGACATCTCCCAGGCCGAACACGGAAGCGAAACCCTTGACCATGCCGGCGGCTTGCTGCGCCTGAGCCTCGGAGATCTCCGCCCGGCGTGGGCTATCTTCCCGGCAAAAGCCGGTCTGCTCGTCGAAGTCCGACAGGCAGAGGATCTGATGGCAGGTCGGGCATTCGCGGAAATAGCCTTGCACCTGCTGCCAGGCCGATTGCACCTGTTGGGTCGTCAGGCTGTAGGTGTAACGCGGGTCCTGGCCCATCAGGCTGTCGGAGATGGCGCGGCCAAACAGGGGGATATTGCGTAGCGCGTTGCTCGCCGTGTCCCGGCCAATATCTTTGGCCAGCGTGCCGGCCACATCGGGCTGACTGCGATATTCGCGCGAGCACACCTCACAATAAAAGACGGCGTAAGGTCCGACACCGTCGTTCCGCGTATCGTAGTGCGGCATACGGCTGGGTGTTGCTGCCATGCGATCCTCCGTTGCGGGGTGGGGGTTGGCGTACGGTACATGCCGGTAGGCGTAGTATAGGCGGGGGCCGGTCGCTTGTCAACCAGAGTCAGACGGCGCCCTAGTACTACAACCGTGCTTTACACGGTAAGCCCTTTGGCGGATAATGGTGGCAATATCATACCGTCGGAGGGCTGATGACAGCGGAAGAACTGGACG
>JADGQF010000392.1 GCA_017882045.1 Anaerolineales bacterium | reverse complement strand
CCGGTTACGCCGTCGGGCGGCGTGCCGGTCAGCACCGTGCGGATGCCCGCCGGCGCGGTCGGCGTCGAGGCCTGAGCGTGCGCCAGCCCGGCGAAACTGCCGCCGGCTACGAAGAATAGTGCACCGACCAGCAACAACACGCAAGCCGCTCCCGTGAACACCATCCAAAATCTTCTACTCATGTCTCTAACCTCCAAAGGGCGATGGGGATATGGACGGCCCTTGTGAGCCGTGATCGACGCGTACCATCAGTATATACTACATATGCTACCACAACAAACGATATGTATGGCACCTTACATGGCGTTCTCCAAAAATGCAGGAGTCTGCCCACAGGTCAACGATCAACGCGGGACCCACTTCGCCGCGTCAAAGGCGATCAAGCGCGTCAGATACGGTTCGTAGGTCACATCGGCAAGCGACAGGTAGTCGCCGGCAGTGCCACGGAACTCGTAGGTCCCCAGCGAGACCCATTCATTGTGGTAGGCAGACTGGTCGATCGACCGTTGGCTTAGGCTGCCGGCGTGGGAGATCCAGTAGCGAGCCGAGCCCGTGGTCGAGTACCGGTCGGGAATGTAGACGAACACTTCATAGCGGCCCGGGACCAGGCGCGGCTGCCAACGCGCCCAGTTATAGTTGTAGCGCACCCGGTCATTGTTACGGGTCCAGAGCAAATGCCCGCCATAGCCCTCCGCCACGCTGCGCCAGCTCCCGGCCAACCCGCCCTTCGAGAAACCGGCACCGTTATCGTCGACGACCACTTCGCCCTTAGACGGCGGTGGATTGGTCCCAGCGTTCCACGTCAGGTGCGCCGAAGCTGCGCCCGCGTTCTCGTAGTATTCCATCTTGAGCGTCGTATTGCCGCCCGGCAAGTAGATGTCACCGGTGTAGGTGCGCGCCGCCTGATCCAGCCAGACATCGATCAGCAGGTGGCCGTTGATCCACAGGCGCCCGCCATCGTCGACGGTCATCGAGAAATGGTAAGTACCCGGCGCAAGGTTGAGGGTACGCGTCCAGCGGGCCGAGAAGCTATCCGCGTTGATGACCCCGGGGGCAGGCGAGCCGTTGCCCCAGTTGAAGTCTACGGCCGCATCGTCGCGCACCAGGGCCGCCGGGCCCTGCAACACCTTGTTGTTGAAATACTCGCCCCGCCAGCCTTTCAGGACCTCCGCGGCCGGCGCCCATGAGAAGCGGGCCAGCGCCGCGCCGCCGTTCTCGTAGAACTCGACCACGACCCAGTGATGCCCGTTGCTCAGGGCGAGATCGGTGGTGAACGTACTCACGGCGTGCTCCGACCACTGATTGATCACCCAGCGGCCATCCACTGAAACGCGGATTCCGTCGTCAGAGGTGGCGGTGAAGCGGTACGTGCCGCCCGCAGTATCGATATAGCGCGTCCAGCGGGCGGAGAAGCCATCGTGCGCGATGCTGTTGTCCGGGGAGCCGGCGCCCCAGTCGTAATTGATGTCGGTCTCATTACGCTGCAGGACCGGCGGGCCGGACAGGTCCGTGTTGTTCCAATAGGAAGCCTGCCAGAAGGTATCGCTGTGCATGGGCCCGACGGGCCCTTGGGCCAACGCGCTGCCGGGCAAAGTCAAGGCCAGCAGGACAACGAGACACAGGAGCGAAATGCGTTTGGACATGGTCTGCCCTCCCTTGGGTGGTGCGACGTGCTTCATTCAGAACTGCCTTAAAGACGACGGGGGAGCCTTGAGAGTTCCACCAGAACTGCCTTAAAGACGACGAGGAGCCTTGAGAGTTCCACCCCTAACCTTTGCATTCTACCTTACGACGTTGGCCCTCAGATTTGCATAAGATTATGGAGCCTGGCCGAGCGCAAGGACCAGGACTGTGATATCTCATACCTCGGCCATAATATTACCGCATTGCCGCGCAGCGTTCTCAGTGATGGATCATGGACATTACCCACGAGTTTAGCGGACCTAATTTAGGCTACGTGTTGGAGTTGTACGAGCGCTACCGCGCGGACCCCAACTCGGTAGAGGCGGCCACGCGCGCCTACTTTGAGCATTGGACGCCGCCGGACGGCGCCGAGACCGTCACCGCGCCGCCGGCAGGCAGCGTGGGCGTAGGGGTGAGCCCGGCAGCGCCGATCGAGAAGATCGTGGGGGCAGCCAACCTGGCGCGCGCGATCCGGGCCTACGGCCACCTGGCGGCCCGGCTGGACCCGCTGGGCACCCCGCCCCCGGGCGACCCGGCGCTGGATGCGGCTACGCACGGCATCAGCCTGGAGGACTTGCGACAACTACCCGCAAGCGTGATCGGCAGACCGATCACGGCAGAGGGCACGCCGGACGGCCGTCCCGCGGACGTCGGCGGGCGGCCGCCCGCCGACGCACTCGAGGCAATCGAGGCGCTGCGGCGGATCTACTGCTCGACTATCGGCCACGACTACGAGCATATCCGCCTGGCCGAAGAGCGCGCCTGGTTGCGCGAGGCAGCCGAGTCCGGACAATATGCCACGGGCCATGATCCAGCAACCGCCAGGCGCCTGCTGGAACGCCTGACGGACGTCGAGGCTTTCGAGCAATTCCTGCAGCGCGTTTTCCCCGGCAAAACACGTTTCTCGATTGAGGGCGTGGACATGCTTGTGCCGATGCTCGACCAGGTGATCGGGCTGGCCGCGGAAGTCAGCATTTGCACGATCTTCATCGGCATGGCACACCGCGGGCGGCTCAACGTCCTGGCGCATGTCCTGAACAAGCCCTACGCGCAACTGCTGGCCGAGTTCAGGGACCCGGTCGGTGGGCACAACTTCGCGATCCGTGACGACCTGGGCTGGACCGGGGATGTGAAATACCATAAAGGCGCCCAGCGTGCGGTGGCGGAAGGGGCGGACACCGTCGCGCTGCTGGTGTGCATGCCGCCGAACCCCAGCCACCTGGAATACGTCGACCCGGTGGTCGAAGGCATGGCCCGCGCGGCGGACAGCGGGATGAAGGAGCGGGGCGCGCCGGAGCTGTACGATTGCGCGGCCTTGCCTATTTTGATCCACGGCGACGCCTCGTTCTCGGGCCAGGGGGTGGTGGCCGAGACGCTGAACATGTCGCGGCTGCCGGCTTACCGGACGTGGGGCACAATCCACATCATCACCAACAACCAGCTTGGCTATACCACCCTGCCCCGCGAGGAGCGCAGCACGCTGTACGCCAGCGACCTGGGCAAGGGCTTCAACATACCAGTCATCCACGTCAATGCGGACGATCCCTCGGCCTTCCTCGAAGCGGCGCGCATCGCCTTCGCCTACCGCGATCGCTTCCGCAAGGACTTCGTGATCGACCTGATTGGCTACCGGCGTTACGGGCACAATGAGGGGGATGAGCCAGGTTTCACGCAACCGTTGATGTACGCACGTATCGCCGAACACCCGACAGTGCGCGCGCAGTGGGCCGGCCGCCTGGTGAAAGAGGGAACCGTGGCGGCGTCGCTGCCGGAAGAGCTGGTGCGCCGGCGAATGGACGAGCTGCAGAAGGTCCTGGAATCGCTCGCGCCGGAGGAACAGTTGATCGAGCCGCAGCTGCAGCCACCAATACCCGGCACTGCCCGGCGGGTGAAGACCGCGGTGCCGGCCGAGAAGCTGCTGGACCTGAATCGGGCCCTGGC
>JADGQF010000391.1 GCA_017882045.1 Anaerolineales bacterium | reverse complement strand
AGCAGATTTTCGATCGGCGCTGGCGCCACATACTTTCCCTTGGCAGTCTTGAACAGCTCCTTGGCGCGGCCGGTGATCTTGAGCAGTCCGTCGGCGCGGCGCTCGCCGAGGTCGCCGGTGTGGAAAAAGCCGTCCTCGGTGAACGACGCCGCCGTCAGCTCCGGCTGTTTGTAGTACCCGCTGAACTGCCCGGGCGACTTGATCAGGATCTCGCCTTCGTCGCTGATGCGTACCTGTACGCCGGGCATCGCTACCCCGACATAACCGGGCTCGTTGAACTTCTCATTGGAGGCGTGCGAGAACGAATTGTCCTCGGTCATGCCGTAGCCTTCGAGCAGGTTCAGCCCCAGGCGCCGGTACCAGGCGATGAGGTCGGGCGGGATCGGCGCCGACCCGCTGGCCGCATTCCGGACCTGATCCAGCCCCAGACCCTTGAGCACCTTCTTCGCGACGATGCGGCCGAGGATCGGGATGCCGAGCAGCCGGTCCAGCTTTTCCGGCGCCATCTTCGCGAAGACACCCTGCTGGAACTTGAGCCACAGCCGCGGCACCGAGATGAAGACCGTCGGCCGTGCGCGCTGCAGGTCCTTCAGGAACGTGTCGAGCGCCTCGGCGAAAAAGACGTGCGCCTCGCCGCCGACCAGCGTCGACGCTTCGACGCACGAGCGCTCGAAGCTGTGCGCCAGCGGCAGGTAAGACAGGATTCGGATTTCGGTTTCCGGGCCGAGGCGCTCACGGGTGTAGTTGGAAAAACCTTCCCCCGCGCGACTGATGGCACCGAAGCTCACCATCACGCCCTTGGGCTGCCCGGTCGAACCCGAGGTATAGATCAGCATGGCCAGCTCGTCGGCGCCGCGTTGCGGGCGACCACCGAGCGGATCAGTGCGCGCCACGATGGCATCCCAGGTCTCAAAGTCGGTGTGTGGTGCCAGCGGGAAGGCGATGCACGGCAGGCCGGAGGGAACACCGCTTGCCTGCTGCCCCCAGGTGTCGAGCTTTCCGACGAACAGCAGGCTGGCCTCGCTGTGTTCGAGCACGTAGCGCACAGTCTCGGCGGTCTCGGTCGCAAAAATCGCCACCGTGGTGTAACCGCCGATCCAGATCGCCAGCTCGGCCATGAAAAAGTGGGCACAGTTCTTGGAAAGAATGGCAATGTGCGCACCGGGCGCCAGGCCACGACTTTGCAAATGCGCGGCCATGCGCCGCGCCTGATCCAGGGTTTGTGCCCAGGTGTAGTCCACTACCTGGCCGCCACCAGTAGGCTGGGTCAGAAACACTTTTTCCGGATGTGCGGCGGTGTGGTCATAAACGTAGTCGAGGATGAGCTTGGGTTCCGACATGGATCGTCCTTTGATCGCGCCTACCGGGCGCGAGATGCTCAACTGTGGGCCCAAATCGTCTCGCTGTCACACGGGTTTACCCGAGATTGATGCCATGCGCAGTCGCCCCGCCTGCCAGCGTCGATGTCGTGCGACACTTTGCCCTATAAGGATTCAAAACGGAGCACCTCGAATGAGTTTGCAAAATGTCAATTGGCAATGTGTCACCACCGAACCGAGCGAACTGGGCGAATCGCCGTTCTGGCAGCCGCACGAGCAAAGGCTGTACTGGGTTGATATTGCGGGCAAGAAAATCCTGCGCGCCAATATTGACAAGGGGAGCGTGGAAACCTGGGACCTGCCCTCGGAGCCCGGTTGCATGGCACCGGCGGCCAGCGGCGGCTTGGTGATTGCACTGCGCCACGGTGTGTTCCGCGCCCGCGCCTGGGGTGGGCCGCTGCAACTGGTTGCCAGTCTCAATTACGACCCGGCGCATCAGCGCGCCAATGACGGCAAGTGCGACCCGCTCGGGCGCTTCTGGATTGGCACCCTCGACGAAACCCGCGTGGCGCGCAATGCAGCACTGTATTCGCTGGACTGTCGCCACCCGGGCCCGCCGCTGATTGAGCGCCAGCTTGATCCAGGCACTCCGCCTGCCACCACCGCCAACGCGCTGGCCTGGAGCCCCGATGGAGGCACCTTGTATTGGGCCGATACGCCCAGCCATACGATTCAGGCGTGGGACTTTGACGTTAACGCCAACCGCATGACGGGCCGACGCCTGTTCCACCAATTTGCGCCGAAACCGGCTGGCTGGCGGTTTGACCTGGCGGGCTATGGCGGTCGCCCCGATGGTGCGGCGGTGGATCTGCAGGGCAACTACTATGTGGCCATGTACGAAGGCCGTCGCATTTGCAAATTGGCACCCGACGGCAGCCTGCTGGCCGAGTTTGCCACTCCCGCTCAATGCCCCACCATGCCCTGCTTTGGCGGTGAGGACCGGCAGACGCTCTTCGTCACCACGGCGCGCCAGCACCGCAGTGCCGAAGAACTTGAAGCCTTCCCGCGCTCAGGCTGTGTGTTCTCAATGCGGGTCGAGGTGCTGGGCTTGCCGGTCAATTTCTTCGTGGACTAAAGCGGCAGGTGGAAATAAATTTTTTTGCAGGCATCGGTTTCAAAAAATTCAACCCATGGATTGCTGTGGCCGCTTAACATCCGATCCATGCCGACTCCCCCTTCTTTACTGAACCAGATCACTGATCGCATTCAGGCGGCCACTGCTGCGGGGACCCCGTTGCGCATTCGCGGCGGCGGCTCCAAAGACTTCTATGGCCAGTCGTTGCAAGGCGAACTGCTCGATGTGAGCGGCTTGCGCGGCATCATCAGCTATGAGCCGAGTGAACTGGTGGTCACGGTGGGCGCTGGCACGCCGCTGGCAGAGCTGGAAGCCACGCTGGCTGAACAAGGCCAATGCCTGGCGTTCGAACCACCGCACTTTCAAGTGCAGGCGAGCACGGCGGCAGCCACCGTCGGCGGCATGGTGGCGAGCGGCTTGAGTGGTCCGGCCCGCGCCAGCGTTGGCGCCGTGCGCGACTATGTGCTGGGTGTCAAGCTCATCAACGGGCGCGGCGAGCTGCTCACATTTGGCGGCCAGGTGATCAAAAACGTGGCCGGCTACGATGTGTCACGCTTGATGGTGGGCGCCATGGGAATGCTCGGGCTACTGACCGAGATTTCACTCAAAGTGCTGCCCATCGCCCCGGCCGAAGCCACGCTGGTGTTTGAGCTCGATCAGGCTCGCGCCCTGGCCCAGTTGCAGCGCTGGGGCGCCCAGCCGCTGCCGCTCAACGCCAGTTGCTGGGTGCAGGACAACACGGCGGCCGGCCGCCCGGAGCTGCTCTTTGTGCGCTTGCGCGGTGCGACAGCGGCGGTCGAAACCGCTTGCCAGAAGATGTTGCAGGACGTCCCGGGCACACGCATGGACAACGCCCAGGCCGGGCCCGACTGGCAAGCCTGTCGTAATTTGCGTCTGCCTTTTTTTAACCCGGTAGCCGCACCGCAAGCCAAGACTGATCGGCCGGCTTTGTGGCGCCTGAGCCTGCCCCAGACCGCACCCATGCTGGACCTGCCGTATGCCCAGTTGGTCGAATGGCACGGCGGCCTGCGCTGGCTCTGGGCACCCCCGCAAGCACAAGAAGAACTGCGCCAAGCGGCTGCTGCGGTGGCCGGTACCGCTACACTTTTCATAGCTCCTTGCGCAGATGACACGGGGGCTATAGCCCGTTTTAACCCATTAAACTCGATA
>JADGQF010000390.1 GCA_017882045.1 Anaerolineales bacterium | reverse complement strand
TCACCTGGGCCGCGACGGATGATCGTCTGCAAGTGATCGCGCCGTTCTACGGCACGAACCCGAAGCCGATCGAGGAAGCCGCCCTGCGCCTGTGCCCGGTGGTCGGCTCATACCCGGAGGTGGACTTCACGACCCCGGCCGGGCGCAAGCTGGACGAGGTGCTCGACACCACCGGCATCCCGCACGACATCAAGCTGTACCCCGGCGCCAGGCACGGCTTCTTCAACGACCAACGGCCCGCAACCTACAACGCCGCCGCCTCGGCGGATGCCTGGGGGCGAGTACTGGAGTATTTCAGGACGTACCTGGGCGGCACGGGGTCAAACCAGTCAGGAGGCGCGTAGCGGCAACTTCTCATCCACGGAAAATGCGGCTTGCAGCGCGCCGGCTCGGTAGCCCAAGGACTTGTTCTCGAAGTAGTGTAGAAGGTCCTCGCGTTCAGGAAACAGTTCCGTCCCCGCGGCAACGTATCGGTAGATCTCTTTCCAGGTCGCCCTCAGGAAGGCTCGTCGAACGCTCTCTTGGAGATACGGTGCCACCCGGCCCACCAAATCGGGTTCCTGACGATCCAACACGAGGCTAACCAGGTGAAAGGACAAGCACGCATGCTCAGCAATCCAGCTGCCTAACAGCCAAAAGCGCATGAGTTCATAGAGGCCCGCTGTGTTGGTGATGGTCGACGGATCAGACCGAAATGCGTGGTGGAACCAACCGTTCCCTCCCGCCTCGTACGCAGGTAGTGAGTAGGGAGGATTGCTTGGGCGGGTTTCATTGAGCGCAGTCACTTTGGCCTCGATCCAGATCAGTGACTGATCGCTAACGATGATCAGGTCAGGCTCGGAGCCGCGCTGATCGCGCTCGCCAAATTCCTGCCGCGCCCGGCTGAGGGGTTCCCAAACGCCGCCACTCTGTTGATCGTAGGACCAGTAGATGACGCGAGGATTCGAGATCGGTCGGCAGAGCAACGCTGACAGGAGTCCCGCCAACGTGTCCGTTCGTTCGAAGAGCCGGAAGACGTTCCAAGTGACTGCATCTTCGCTATTGTCGCGTGCGATCCGGCTCTCGCGCTTCACCGTCTTGATGGCTTGCAACAGCGCCCGGTCATCACCGTCGCACCATAACAGGTTGTCCGTTTCCCGCTCATACTCGAACGTAGACGGAGAGATGTAGATCCCATGATGTGGACACCGGAAGCGAGCGTCACGGCGGAATGAGTGCCGCTGTCGCTCTACTGTGCACATGCAGTCCAGAACAGGACACTCAACGCTTGCCTCGGTTACCTTGATGGTCGGTTTCAGTTCACGCAATCCGTACATAAGCTATCCCCCGCTAGCCGTCTTTCCACCATGTTGCCTCAGCCTGCGCCAGGAGATCAAATGGGGTATGTATGCGCAATGATTTTCGCAGACCCTCGGCAGGTTCACTGCAGCCGTGTCAATCTCCCAATGCCTTGATCAGCGCCTCGCGCGCGTCGGCGTAGAAAAGGACGCTCAGCCTCATCGCCATTTCATCGGACAGATCGTTCAGTTGTCGCCGGGCAGAGATGGGGATGAGCAACATCGTCGCGCCCTTCTCGACCGCCAGCTCCGCGACGCTGACGGCGTTGTGGACGGGTTCGAGGCCGCCGCCCAGGTTCAAGCCGCCGACTGCTACGAGCCCACCCTTGAGGCTCTTCCCCAACAACGCACCGCAAAACGCCAGCAGGATGGGCGCCCCGAGCGCGGCGCCGCTCTTACTGGGATCGAAGGCTCGCAGCTGGACCGTGAACTCGTGCTGCCTGGGATCGCGATCACCGACCAGGTCCTTGGCCCGGCTGAGCATGTTCTGCTCCGCGCATTTGATGCTTTCCCTGAATGGGCCGGGCACCGGGAAATTAACCACGTGAACACCGCCACCGGGACCGACGTTGACCTCGATCCGATACAGGCCGGTACCCTCTTCCGCTCCCCCGGGGCTGATCGCCCAGACCTGGCCGGGCGGCAGCGGGTCGCCGCCAATGGATGCCTCGCTGTGCAGCTCGGGCGTCACGACGAAGGTCTCTGTTCCGGCCTCACCAATGACGTAGCTGAAGTGGGTGTTGCGAAACTCGGCGCTGCCGATACGCTTCTGCTGCTCCTTGACCCGCCGGCGGCATTCCATCGCCAGCCGCACGGCCCATTCCAGGTCCTCGTCACTGATTGGCAGGTCGCGGTCCGGGTAGAGCAGCTTGAGCAGGCCGTTGAGCGTGTGATTGACGGCGGTGGTATCCCGGCCGCTGAGCGCTGCGCCATAGCGGACCCGGCCCTGCACCAGGTTGAGCCGGTTCTCGCCGCGCAGCTGCGACCAGCTCTCGGACAGGAAATCGCTGACCAGGCCAAAGTGCCGGGTGAAGAGCGAACTATCCAGCTTGGGCACGTCCCAGCCGGGCAGGTAGGCGTGGATGCGGTCCATGAAAGCGGTGTCGTTGCGCATTTCGGGCGGCAGAGGGCCGAACAGGTGCCCCACCCGCTGCTGGTGCTCGACGTCCACGTCGAAGTTGCCCAGCATAACGATGCTGCCGCCGGCGCGGATGCTCTCGCGGCCGCGGCTGAACTCACCCGACTCCATGTAGCCCTTCATGATGTTGACGCCGTCCTTCTGATCGAAGGAGACGCCGCTGATCTCATCAAAACAGACCACGTCGTACTGGCAGACCAGGCCGCGTTGCCCGCTGGCGTTGTTGACGAACATGCGCGCCACCGTCGCCTTGCCGCCTGAGATGAGGTGGGAGTAGGGCGAGATCTGTTGGAACAGGTGCGACTTGCCGGTGCCGCGCGGACCCAGCTCGACCAGGTTGTAGTTGCGCTCGACAAAGGGCGCCATGCGCAGGAGCAGGATATCCTGGGCGCGCCGGGCAAGGCGCTCGGGCTCGAAACCCACACTGCGCAGGAGGAGCTGCCGCCACTCTTCAGTCGTAAAGGCGGCCCGCCCGCGCGCCAGGTCAGCCACGACACCGCGCTTGGAGAGCTGGATTGGCCGCAGCGCCGTGATGCCGAAAGGCTTCCCGCCGCGCTCTTGCGCGCTGGCGGCATCATATTCGAGCTGCACCTCGGCGTAGAAGCCGCCGGTCAGCATGCGCTCGTGCTCGGCAACCATATCCGCACTGATGCGGACATCGGTCAGGCGCAGGCTGGGCAGCGTTGCCAGGTATGAATCGCTGTTGGTGTCGAGGCGGGCAGTGACCAGGTCAATCAGCTTGACGGCGCCCCGCTCGCGGGCACGCGATTTGAACAACTCTTCCTCGCCGCCGCGCACCGTGCGCTCGCGCATCTGTCGTTCAACGATCTCCAGGCCCTCCAGGATTTCGCTCTCGACTGTGCTCGCACAATAGCGACCCAGCAGGAACTCGCCCACGTAGGTGGGCACGGGGTACTGGCCGCGGAACTTGCGCGCGAGGTCCTTGCGCACGATATAGCCATCGAAGGCCCTGGCCGCCAGTTGGTCCAGCGCATCGAACGCAGTGAGTTCCATAGGCTCAGCCACCTACCGTCGTCAAGGCCTGGGCGCACAAGGCGCCGTTCTCGGCGATGACTACCACCAGCGCCGCCTCGCCCAGGCGGTCATCATCGGGTACGAGCAGGGACGCCAGGCCATCGGCGCCGACGGGCT
>JADGQF010000139.1 GCA_017882045.1 Anaerolineales bacterium | reverse complement strand
TGGCTCCCGGCGGGCGCATGATCCTGGCCGGCATCATCGAAGAACGCGAGCCCGACCTGCGCAGCGCGCTCGCCGAGCGGAATCTGACCGTGGTCAATCTGCTGACCGAGGGTGATTGGTTAGCGCTGGTGGTCGCATGAACCAGCCCTACCCGATCCTGGAATTCGATCCCAACCCGGAAGCCATCATCGAACCCAGCCGGCTACTCCGTCCCAAGGACGTGCCCGAGCACTGCGTCCTCTGCTTCTTTCAGGACGTTATCACCGGCCTGGTGCAGAGCGGGCAAGCGCGCGTTGTAGACACGCGCCAGAGCGAGATCGGCTCGCACCTCGCTTACGAGATGGCGGTCGAAGGGCGCCGCCTGGCCGTACTCCATCCCGGCATCGGCGCGCCGTTGGCTGCTGGTTTGCTAGAGGAGATGATCGCGCTGGGCTGTCGCAAGTTCATCGCCTGTGGAGGAGCGGGCGTGCTGAACCGGGAGATTGTCGTCGGCCATGTGGTGGTACCGACGGCTGCGATCCGTGACGAAGGCACGTCCTACCATTACCTGCCGCCCGGCCGCGAGGTCGAGCCCAGCCCAGCAGGGGTGGCAGCCGTGAGAGCCGTGCTGGAGAAGCAGGCAGTACCATATATCGAAGGCAAGACCTGGATGACCGACGCGTTTTTCCGGGAAACACCGGCCAAGGTCCGGCGCCGCCGGGCCGAAGGCTCCCTGACCGTCGAGATGGAAGCCGCCGCCTTCTTCGCCGTGGCGGTCTTCCGCGGGGTAACCTTTGCGCAGATCCTGTATGGCGGTGACGACGTCAGCGGCAAGGACTGGGATCACCGGGATTGGGTGGGCCGCGTTTCGACCCGCAAGGCACTCTTCTTGCTCGCGGCTCAAGCTTGCCTGGCCCTGGAGTGAGCCGGTGGATCGCTTCTTCGTCTCCCCGGCCGTTTTGCAGATCCAGCCCGTCGTGTTGACCGGCGAGCAGGCGCACCAGGTGCGGCGAGTGCTGCGTCTGCGCCCTGGTGAGCGGGTGATGCTGCTGGACAACCTGGGCTCAGCCTACGACGCCGTCCTGTTGGGCTACGGCCAGGAAGATGCACGCTTCCGGATTGAAGGCCAACGGCTCGCCAGCGGCGAACCGGCGACACATTTGACGCTCTTCCAGGCCGCGCTGAAAGGCGAGCGCTTTGAGTGGGTGCTGCAGAAGGGCACCGAAATCGGCGCCAGCCGCTTCGTGCCAGTGATCTGCGAGCGCAATGTCGTGGATGACCGGCGCGCTGTCGACGGCAAGCGAGAACGCTGGCAGCGGATCATCCAGGAAGCCGCCGAGCAGAGCGGACGCGCCCGCTTGCCCGAACTGGCGCCGTCCATGCAATTTGCCGATGCAGTCCGGTCCGGCAGCGCCTCTACGGCGCCCAAAGGCAGCGCGTCCGGCGAAACACCGCCGGAGACTACTACCATTCGCCTCATTCCCTGGGAAGGATTACAGGACGCAGGCCAGGGCCGTCCCCTGCGGGAGGCCCTGGCCGGGTGTAACCTTCGTGTAGGCACTCGCATCGAAATCTTTATAGGGCCAGAAGGTGGATTTAGCAAAGCTGAGATCGAGTTGGCCCAGAATCACCAGATACTACCCGTGAGCCTCGGACCCCGGATTCTGCGTGCTGAAACGGCCGGGGTGGTGGCTGCAGCCACGATTATGTACGAGGTGGGAGAGATATAAGATGACCGGGAAACTGAATCTGAACCTGAACCTGGGCGCCGGCGTCGAACCGATGCTGGAAAGCGGGATCGACAGTGCGGCGCGCCCGGACGTGGAAAATGTCATCATCCTGGGCAGCGGGCCGGCGGGCTGGGCTGGCGCGATCTATACCGCGCGCGCAAACCTGCGCCCCTTGCTGATCACCGGCAACGAGATCGGCGGACAGATCGCGACGACCACTGAGGTCGAGAATTATCCGGGCTTTCCGGATGGCGTGACCGGGCCGGAATTGTCGGAGCGCATGCAGGCCCAGGCTGAGAGGTTTGGCGCCACAGTCGAGCTCGATTTCGTAACCGCAGTCGACGTCAACGGGCCGCCTTTCACGGTGGAAACGGCCAATGGCAAGCGCTACCGGGCAAACGCGCTGATCATCACGACCGGCGCGTCACCGCGCAAGCTGGGGGTGCCGGGTGAAGATCGGCTGATCGGCCGGGGTGTGAGCTACTGTGCCACCTGCGACGGCTTTTTCTTCCGCAACAGGCAATTGGTAGTGGTCGGTGGCGGCGATAGCTCTCTGCAAGAATCGCTGTTCCTGACGAAATTCGCCAGCAAGGTGACGATTGTTCACCGCCGGGACCAGTTGCGGGCGGGTCCGGCCCTGCAGCGCCGGGCGGATGCAAACCCGAAGATCGAGTATATCTGGAACACTGTCGTCACCAACGTCAGTGGCGAGAACAAGGTCGAAGCGGTAACGCTGAAGAACGTGCAAACCGGCGAGGAGCGGCAGTTCCCGACCGACGGCGTCTTCGTCTACATCGGCCATCTGCCCAATAATGCACCCATCGCCGGCAAGCTGGCGATGGATGAACACGGCTATTTGATCACCGATAAGCTGATGCGCACCAGCGTGCCGGGCATCTTTGCGGCAGGCGAGATCCAGGACTCGCGTTTCCGCCAGGTGGCGACTTCCACGGGCCAGGGTGTAGCCGCGGCAATGGAGGTCGAGAAGTACCTGGCGGAGATGGAAGACCATGCCTATCTGCAGCGCCAGGAACCGGCCTTGGATCGGGCAACGGCCTGAGCTGATCGCAGCACAGGAGGAAGCCTTGCTTTCACCGGCCCGTTTTGAGGACTATCAGCGGCGCGCGGCTACCCTGGCATACGGAGTTGTCGAGCAGCCGCCCTTCGTGCTCTTCTTCCATCCGCGCGATCCACTGCGCTTTTTCAACTACGCTCATCCTTTGGAACCGGTAGGTGGCGATCTGAACGAGCCCCTGGCATTGCTGAAGGCGACGTTTATCGCTCGCCAGCGGTTGCCTCGCTTTGAGTTTGTCGAAGAGTACGCGCCTGACTTGCCGGCCGCCCTATGCGCCGCCGGCTTCGAGGAAGAAGGGCGTTACCAGTTGATGGTTTGCACCCCGGCCACCTATCGCCCCGCGCCCGCCGTCCTGGGCCTCGAGATCGTGCTGCTCACCCCTGACTCGCAGGCTGCCGACATCCGGGCGTACATCGAGGTCCAGCGCCGGGCCTACGATGAGGACGTGCCCGGGCCGGTGAGCGACGACCGGGTAAAAGACTTCAGGCAGCGCCGTGAGGGGACGGGCCACGCCTACCTGGCCAGGCTTGGCGGCGTTCCTAGTTGCGTGGGCGCTTACATGTCACCTCTGGATGGGCTAACGGAGATCGCAGGCATCGGCACCCTGCCGGAGTACCGGCGCCGCGGCCTCGCGAGTGCCCTGACCGCCCGAGCGGCCGAGGACGCCTTCGCCGGCGGAGTGGAAATCGCGTTCTTGACTGCCAACGACGCACGCGCCGGCCGGGTCTATGAATGGATCGGCTTCATGCCCTACGCCACGGGTCTGGCCTACGCCGTGCCCGACGGCCCCAACGGCGCAGCGCAAAACGGATGAGCAAACCGGGCAGGTCTCCCTGCCCGGTTCATTTTGCCTGGCCCATCTGCCCCGCCCTCACTTGCCCTGGTAATCGTAGAACCCCTTGCCATTCTTCCGTCCAAAGTAGCCGGCCGCGACCATGCGCCGGAGCAGCGGCGGAGCCGCGAAACGCACATCCTTGGTCTCTTCGAACGTGGCATCGGCGATCATGAGCGCCGTATCCAGACCCACGAAATCCAACAGAGTCAGCGGGCCCATCGGGTGGTTCAGACCCAGGTGAACACCGGTGTCGATGTCTTCCCTGGTCGCTACGCCGTGTTCCAACGCCTCGACCGCGTGCAACAGGAACGGGATCAGCAACAGGTTGACGATAAAGCCGGGCGTGTCCTTGCTGACGATGATCGTCTTGCCGAGGTTTTGGCCGAACTGCCTGGCCGCCTGAAAGGTCTGCTCGCTGGTCAAGAACGTGCGCACCATCTCGAGGAGCGGCATCACCGGCGCCGGCTGCATGAAGTGCAGCCCCAACACCTGGGTCGGGCGCCGTGTGGCGCCCGCCATATCCGTCACGGGCAGCGAAGAGGTATTGCTGGCCAGGATCGCATGGGGCGGGGCGATGCCGTCCAATTCGGCAAAAATCTTGCGCTTCATCGCCAGGTCTTCGGGCACGGCCTCGATGATCAGATCGCATTCGTCAAACGCGTGCATATCAGTCGTGCCGATGATGCGCGCCCGGGCGCCATCGCGCTCTTCAGCCGGCATTTTGCCGCGCGCCACGGCTTTATCCATCGAGCCGTTGATGCGCGCCAGCCCAGACTGAAGCAGTTCCCCGGTCGCCTCGCGCACGACTGTAGTGTACCCCGCGCGGGCGCATACCTCCGCGATCCCGGAGCCCATCAGCCCGCAGCCGACCACACCTACCCTCTGTATCGCTGGCATCGTACCCTCCTGTTTGGCTACAGTTCGCGTAAATTATACCACACGTATGACGGACAAAGTGCGGGCCTCCAACCCCGATTGGCGATTCACAGTATTATCTTGTAGAATCCGTCCTAAACCCTCAGCGCGTGCAACTCGACGTGCGGCCCGCAGCGCGTAAACGTTCGGCGCGCCACTCTAACGGAGGTACACCCATGCGCGCGGTGGTCTTTTTCCAACACGGCGGCCCTGAAGTGTTGCAGTACAGAGAAGATATCCCAGCCCCTGAGCCGGAAGCCGGCGAGGTGCTGATCAGGGTGCAGTATGCGGCGCTCAACCGGCTGGACGACTTCGTGCGCACCGGCTGGCGCGGGCTCAACCTGGACTTTCCACACATCCTCGGCTCAGATTTCAGCGGCACGATTGCCACCCTCGGCTCCGGCGTAACCGGTTGGCCGATCGGCCAGAAAGTCGTCGCCAACCCCACCCTCTGGTGCGGACACTGCGCCTTCTGCATCGCCGGGCGCCAAAACCAGTGCGAGCATTTCGCAATCCTTGGCGAACACGTTCCCGGCGCCTATGCGGAGTACGTGCGCGTCCCCGCAAAAAACCTGGACGCCATTCCCGCGGGTTTTCCGCTGGATCAGGCCGCCGCCATGCCACTGGTCGGTGTGACCGCCTGGCACATGCTTGTGGTACGCGGCAATGTGCGGCCGGGCGAGACGGTGCTGATCGTTGGCTCGGGCGGCGGAGTCAACAGCCTGGCGATACAGATTGCCAAACTGGCCGGCGCGACTGTGTTGGCAGTGGCCGGTAACGCCGCGAAAGCTGAGAATGCCCGTGAGTTAGGCGCGGACTGGACCGTGGACCGCGAACAAACACCCGACTGGGGCAAGGCCATTTGGGCACGTACGGGCAGGCAAGGCGTCGATGTGGTCGTGGACAACGTGGGTGAGGCCACCTGGACGGCCAGCCTGCGCAGCCTGGCGCGTGGGGGACGACTGCTCACCGTCGGCGGCACAACAGGTTACAATGGCCCCACGCCGATCAACCTGCTCTTCGGCCGCCATCTGACCATAATAGGCTCAACCATGGGGACACAAGCCGATTTCGAAGCGGTGATGGCACAGGTTTGGGCCGGCAAGCTCCGACCGATAGTGGATGAGATCTTCCCCCTCGCGCAATACCCACAAGCCCTGGAGCGCATGCTTAACGGCCAGGGTTTTGGCAAGATAATGCTCTCTATTTGACAGTCGCGCTGGGGCGCGCTATCATGCAGGATTGCTAGATGATATTGTTCATAAGCATTTTGCTTGTCATGAGGAGCGCGGAAATAACATGATCGGTGTACAAGACCTCCGTAAGGGGACTATCTTCCTTGAAGACGGCGAGCTCTGGCGGGTCGTCGAATACGCCCACGTGAAGGGTGGGCGGGGTAATGCGACGATCCGCGTCAAGGCGCGCAACATGCGCAAGGGCGGCACAGTTGAAAAGACCTGGCCCTCTGGCAGCCGGGTCAACGACGTGCGCCTGGATCACGCGACGGTTCAGTACCTGTACCATGAGGGCGATGTTTACTTCTTCATGAACACCGAGACCTACGAGCAAACGGCGATCAACGGCCTCAAGTTGGGCGACGCCGTGAAGTGGCTGGCCGACGCCACCATGCTGGACCTGGAAAGCTACGAAGGCGAGTCGATCACGATCGAGCTACCGACCTCGGTGGACCTGGAAGTGACGGACACCGGGCCGGGCTTCGCCGGCGACACGGCAACCAACGCCACCAAGGCGGCCACGGTCAGCACGGGCGCGCAGGTGCAGGTCCCGCTCTTCGTTAACGTGGGCGACAAGATTCGCGTCGACACTCGCACCGGCGAGTACCTGACCCGCGTCTAGTCGGCTCGATCGAGTGTCCCGGGTCCCGGGGTTTGCAGCCTTTATGGTTGCTTGGTATAATTAGCGACGTTTGGGAACCGGTGCCATCCTAGCTCAATCGGTAGAGCAGCTCATTCGTAATGAGCAGGTTAAGAGTTCAAGTCTCTTGGATGGCTCCTCTATAAGATATGAATGTCGTCGGTGCCCGGGCACCGGCGACTCTGTTTAACCGGTATCCCCAGAGAGCCGATCCGCGCGCGCGGGTCCGCTTCATCGAGGCGCAGGATGACGATGGTCTCGTGCTCGCTCTGGTCGGCCGATCTGGCCCGCCTGGCCGATTCGGCCGCGCAGGTCCAGGACATGGCCGATGCCTTTCATTTTGACGTCATGGACGGGCACTTCGTCCGCAACTTCCTCTTCGGTCCGGATACCATCCGCGCGCTGCGAGGACAGATTCAGGCGCCCTTCCTGGTGCACCTGATGGTCGAACGGCCGGCTGGCTACCTGGAAATGTTCGTCGCGGCCGGCGCCGACTACTTGATCGTCCACCCCGAAACCTGCCAGGATCTGGCTGCGACCGTGCGAGAGATAAAGAACCTGGGCGCGAGGCCGGGAGTGGCGCTGGTGCCGGGCATGCCGATCGAAGCCATTTTGCCGGTGCTGTCCGAGCTGGAACTGGTGGTCGTTTTGTGTGTGGCGCCCGGCTATCGCAACCAACCTTTTGTGCCGTCCGTGCTCGGCAAGATCAGAAAACTGCGCGAGCTGGCCGAAAGCACGGGCTCGCCGGCGCTGTTTGAGGCGGACGGCGCCATTCGCGATCAAACGGTGCCGGAGCTGATCGAAGCAGGCACAGATATCCTGTGCTGCGGGTCGATCGTGTTCAGGCAACCCGATCCCCGTGCTGCCATCGGACGCTTGAAGGGACTCCCCCCTGCCCCGCGTGCGTCGTTGGCCCGAAGACGATAGGGCGGCGGCCTGCGGCACGCCGCCACTCTGACAGGGGATCGCTGGCACGGTTCCAAACCAGGTGGTTTGGTTGTCACTGCGCGCCATGGTATACTCACCAAGACTTATGTCTAACCCGCCACCCGAGAACCAGAAGTTGGAAGTCCATTTGATCGCAAAAGCCACCGAGCGCACGCCGCGCCCTGACCTGTTTGATACCTTGTGGCGCGCGGCCGGTGGCACCACTGCGACCATCCTTTTGGCAGTGACCCTCGCGCTGACTTTGACCGTGGCCGCGATTTTCCCCCAACAACCGCCTGGGCTAGACGGCGCAGCGGAAGAGCGCTGGCTCTCGGCCGCCGCCGCTGGTTACCCCGGCCTGGGGCCTGCCCTGCGCAACCTGGGTATCTTCAATTTGCTGGCCAGCCCGTGGCGCCGGATTTTGCTGGCGCTTATCGCCTTTCATCTCTTGCTACGCCTGGCGAACCAGGCTCGCGCCACCTGGCTCGCGCGGCGCCAGGCCCAGGATCCAGCGCCGGTCCACGCCGGCCTGCCATCACGGGAGATTCCCCTGCCCGGGCCGCTGAACCCAGCCATGGAGCGCCTGGCCGATGCATTGGTGCGCCGTTACCCCGCGTTGGCGCTGGAGAGCAGTCCCGAGGGGGCGCTCGTCTATGCCGAGCGGCGCGGTCCTGAGATCGCCGGCCCATTGGTCAGCTACCTGGGCGGTCTGTGCTTGCTCCTCGGCTTGCTGATCAATGGCGCGGCCGGCTGGGTACTGAATGATGTGACCCTTGCGCCAGGTGGCAGCGCTCGGGCGCCGCGCACCAGCCTGGACATCAGCCTGAAGGCGATCGCCGGAAACGGCGCAGATGCCGTATCATCGGTTGTGGCAAGCGTGCCAGGGGGCACGCGCAGCGGCACGGCAGGCTACACACGCCCGTTCATCTGGGGCACTCTTTGGATCGTGCAACGGGCCACCGGTCCGGCCCTGGCTGTGACGGCACGCGACGCTTCCGGGAAGGCCATCTTGCTGCAACGCGCGGCCGGCCAGGAAACCGGTGAGGTGATCAGCCTTCCGTTTACATCCTCTGAGACCGAGCAGGCCTTCGCCGCGCCGCAGCGCGACATCATTTTTCGCGTCGTGAACTACCCCGCGCTGCCCGAACAAGGCTACTCGGGCCCGGTGTTTCTGATCGAGGCCTACGGGGGTAGCGACCTGAGCAAACCCCTCCTCTCGCGGACGGTTGAAAACGAGGCCACCATTTTCGTCGGCGACGCGACGTTTGTCTTGCGCCGGGAACAACACGCAGTCCTGAGCGCCGCCTCCGTCCCGGGGCTGGCGCCGCTGGCCCTGGGAGGTCTGCTGCTGCTGGCCGGTATCGTCCTTTCGTTGTGGTGGGGACACGCCCGGGCCTGGATCGACGTGACTGCCACGGATGGCGCATTAGTTGCCGTCGCGACCGCCGCTTCGCCGGCCGGCGACCGGGGTGAATTACAGCGCCTAGTGGGGTTGATTGCAGGCACGGAGGCGGCCGATGCGCCTTGAACTGGTCCTCTGGCTGGTCGCCGGGCTGATGGTGCTGATCGGCGGCGGGCTCTGCCTGGCCGTTTCCCTGCGAGCAGCGGGACAAGGCGGGGTGCAAGAGAGAGAGCGCGAGTTGACGGACCGCGGACCTGCCGTTTGCGCCTATCTCGGTCTTGCCACGCTCGTCGGCGGGCTGGCCTGGCAAGGCTGGGTCAAACGGGCCTGGCCGGGCGCGACTGCGGGTGAGGCGCTGCTGCTGGTTGCAGGCGCCGCTTTGTTGCTTGGCACCTGGGTTTCGCACGCCGGAGGAGCACCGCACGCCGCAGGCGGGCCGCGGTTCGCCGGCTCTGCCGGACTCAAACCGGCGGGCGATACGGAAGGCGCAGTAGCGGTGAGCGGGCGGCTCGCGTATGGTGGGGGGCTGCTCGCGACGGGCGTGCTCATCCTGGGCGCAACCGTGCTGGCCTGGATTGTCGTGCCGCCAGCGGCTCCGCAGGCCCACACCTGGCTGTTTGGGCTGCGCAGTGGGCTGGCAAGCCTGGGACTGGGTGGCTGGCTGTTCGTCTGCGCCGGCAACCTGGCTGCGCTCTGGCAGGGACGCGTGAACGCAACCGTTTCCGAGGCAGCACCGGGAACGGCGCACGCCGTCCTGCGTGCCAGTTACCCCTGGCTGACCGCTGCCCTGCTGGCCGGCGGGAGCTGGCAAATGGCAGCCTATGCCGTGCCCTGGCGGGGCGTGCCGGCCGATCTGTGGCTGGTCGTCGCCTGGCTGCTCGGCGGCGCCTACCTGATGCTGGGAAGCGCCCGTTGGGCCAAACGCCTGGGCGCCTGGCCGCCGGCGGTGCTCTCGTTCGCCGGCCTGGCTGCCGCGTTGCTCGCCGCCGGACAGGCCGGCTCGCTCTTCTGGTGAGGACCATGAAACCAATCACCATCGGCGTGGCCGGAGGTACCGGCTCAGGCAAAACTACGGTGGCTTTGAAGATCCTGGAGCGGGTCGGCTTCGACCGCATCGCGTACGTGCCGCACGATGCCTACTATCGCGATGCCAGCGACTTGCCGCCGGCCGAACGCGCGCAGCTCAACTTCGATCACCCGGATTCGTTGGATAACGAGCTGCTGATCTCCCACCTCCGGCAGTTGCAGGCCGGTCGAGCCGTCGAGATCCCGGTCTATGATTTCAAAACCCACAGCCGCACGACCACCACGCGACGCGTCGATCCACAGCCGGTCATCCTGGTCGAGGGTATCCTGATCTTCGCCGATAAGCGACTGCGCGAGCTAATGGACGTCAAGATCTTCGTCGACGCCGATGCCGACATGCGCTTCATCCGCCGGTTGCAGCGTGATATCAGCGAGCGCGGGCGCTCGCCGGACTCGGTGATCAACCAGTATCTGCGCACCGTGCGGCCAATGCACCTGGAGTTCGTAGAGCCCAGCAAACGCTACGCAGACGTCATCATTCCCGAAGGCGGCTTCAATGACGTGGCCATCGACATGGTCACGGCCCGCCTGCGCGCCCTGCTCGGCGAGGCGGAGAACGGACAAGGGTGAGCCAGCCATGACCGCCGCGATCGATCCCGGCGCCACACTCGGCCCTAACGTGCGCCTGGGCCAATTTGTCGTCATCGAGGCCGGCGCTGTGATCGGCGCCGAGGTTGAATTGGGGCATCACGTCGTCGTGCACCGAGACACAGTGATCGGCGAAGGTACCTGGGTAGCGGACGGCGCAGTGCTCGGGCGGCCACCCCGTCCCGCAGCCACCAGCAGCGTTCAGGCGCCGCCTGACCTCGCGCCATTGAGGATCGGGGCCGGCTGTATCGTCGGCGCGGCAGCCGTGATCTACGCCGGGACGACGCTCGGCCAAAGAACCCTGGTCGGCGACCATGCCTTCATTCGTGACCGCTGCCGCATCGGGAGCTACGTGATCATCGGCAGCCACGTGACCCTGGAAAATGACGTCTCGGTCGCTGACTACAGCAAGCTGCAGACCGGGGTCTACCTCTGCGCCTGGTGTACCGTCGAGGACCACTGTTTCCTCGGGCCGTGTGTGGTGACCACTAACGACAACACCATGGGCCGCACCGAACGCCGCCTGAAAGAACGGGGCGGGTGCACCGTCCGCCGCGGCGCGCGCATCGGCGCCAACGTCACGCTGTTACCGAACGTCGAGGTCGGTGCGGAGGCCTTTGTCGCCGCGGCCTCAGTGGTTACGCGCAACGTTGCGCCGGCCACCGTCGTGATGGGTGCGCCAGCCCGTCGTGTGCGCGACGTGCCCCGTGAAGAATTCCTGAACGACACTTGAAGGTGAGGATGGTCTCAGATAACGGACTACCAGTCGTCAATGCCGGCCTCATCGGCTGCGGCCGGGTGGCGCCGCGCCACGCGCAATCCATCAGCGAACTACCTCAAGCGCGCCTGGTCGCCGTGGCGGACGTGATCGAAGGCCGGGCGCAACGTTTCGCCCACGACTACGGCGCTCAAGCCTATACCGATTTCCGCCGCCTGCTCGATCGGCCCGACGTGGATATGGTGAGCATTTGCACCCCCAGCGGGCTGCACGCCGAGATGGCGATTGCCGCCATGCAGGCCGGCAAGCATGTTGTGATCGAGAAACCGATGGCGCTCTCGCTGGAGGACGCCGACCGGATCATCGCGGCCGCGGCGACGACCGGGGTCAAGTTGTGCGTGGTGCTCCAGAACCGCTACAACCCTCCCATGCAAGACCTGCGGCGGGTCGTGGACGAGGGCCGCCTCGGCCGCCTGATCTTAGGCAACGCGACTGTACGCTGGTATCGCCCGCAGGAATACTATGAGGACGGCTGGCACGGGACGTGGGCGATGGACGGCGGGGCTCTGATGAACCAATCCATCCATCATATCGACGCCCTGCAATGGCTGATGGGCGACGTCCAGAGCGTGTTCGCTTACACGGCCACTCTTGCCCACCGGATGGAGGCGGAGGACACCGGCGTGGCCGTGCTGCGCTTCGCGAACGGCGCGGTCGGCAGTGTTGAGGGCTCGACCGTGACTTATCCCGAGAACCTGGAAGGCTCGGTCGCGCTGTTCGGCGAGTGCGGCTCGGTGAAAGTGGGCGGCACCGCCCTCAATCGCAAGGTCTTCTGGAAGATCGCGGGCGAGGTCGAGCACGAGCGCGAGCTGCTGACCCGGGAACAGGTGGATCCGCCTTCCGTATACGGTCAGAGCCACAAGACAGTCATCGCCGACATGCTTGCCGCCATCCAGGAGGACCGCCCGCCCCGCACCAACGGGCTCGAGGCCCGCAAGTCGGTGGCCCTGGTCCTGGCCATGTATGAGTCGGCCCGCCGCGGCTGCACGGTCGAGATGTCAGACAGCCCGTGGAGCAGGAAAG
>JADGQF010000138.1 GCA_017882045.1 Anaerolineales bacterium | reverse complement strand
CCTGATTGCGCCACGCCTGCTAGCGGGAAGTCAGCAGTGATGGTGTTCTTCTGTCGAAGATCCCACGCAAACAGCACCTGCGGAGCCATGACCACAGCAGCAGCGACCGCGGCCGCCAGCGCGGGCACAATCCAAGTGCGCAACGCCGTCCGCGGCGTTCGCCACACGGCCCAGAGGCCGAACACCAGCCAGATCAGCAGGCCGATAATGGCCGCTTGCCAGGCTCCGGCCCCGGTTAATCCGTAGGCCAGCCCAGCCGCAGCACACCACCGACCCCTCCGCTTTGGTTCCCGCTCTGCTCGGAGCAGAAACACCAAAATCCAGGGCAAGAAGGCCGACCCCAACTGGAAGTTCGAGAAACCGTTCAAGTAGACTTCTCGGTTGGGGTAGAAGGCGTAAGCCACGCCAGCAAGAATCCCCCCGCTTACCTCGCCGCCCAGATCGCGAACGATCCGGTAGACGCCCCAGGCAGCTACCACACAGGAGGCCGCCAACGTCAAATTGTACGTCGCTACCGCGCCGATGAGGGCGGTCACCGGTGCGAGCAGGAGTGGGAAAAGGGGGGGATTAGTGCTAAGCCGGAGATCTAGGCCCTGAGGGTAATAGATTCCAGGCGCAAACAGCGGCGACACGTGCAGATCGAAGATGGCGCGTTTGTACCAGGCCAGGAACCAGATCCCGTCAAAGACGTCATCCACTGGACGCCCAATGACGATCGATGAGGGCCGCACCAGGATGGGGAAGGTCAGCCACCCGGTGATCACTACAAAGGTGATCAGAGCCAAGGCATCAGGATGGTCCAATAAGTGGCGGATGCGAGCTTTCGAAAAGAAGGTTATCGGTCTTTTGTGCTCATGCGCGATGAGAAGTAATCCTGTCATTTCCCACGGCTGCTCTCAATACACAACGAGCGGCAGCCATACTCTGTCGGGAAATATCTGCACATACCCGCTGGTGACGTTATCGTCCTCGTCGCTCTCTGCAAGCTTTTTGTCGCTATCGACGTACACCCAGTAGGGATACCTTCCGACGGCCAGATCAGTCCAGGTAGTGGTCACACTGGCCACGCTGGTCATGCAACCGCCCAGGCCGGCCGGGATAACAGCCGATCCAATCGGCTTCTGGTATGCACTATCGGCATAGAATGTGACTGTTGTGGGCGTCGTGGTCGCAGTATTGCCGTTGTTGCGCACGAGTGCCGATAGCGTGACCGTGCCCTTGCCGATTGTTGGAGGGGCGTATCCGGCGCGGAGAGCGGGCACTGGTTCGGGAAACAGGTTGACCGCGAGCGGCTGCGCCTGAACGGCGGTCCTGAAAGCCTCACCCACTGCGCTAAGCGACGAGAGATCATTGGTAATCAGATTGCTCACGTAACCCGCCCCTTGGTAGTTTAAGCTGAACCACATCCACTGCTGCACGAGGCGGTTATGGTCGAGTGGAAAGCCCAGATTTGGATCCGCGGCCGTCTCCAGATAATTAAACGACTTCTTCAGGAATTCGGTCACGCGCTGCTGTGTGAAGCACTTGCCATACTCGTCCTGCAGATAACACGTGGTTGGGTTCACCGGATCATTGTAATCCTCGAATGGGTAGAGCAGCGAGTACTCGGAGAGGATCAGTGGCTTGTTCTGTTGCCCGTGCGCTTTCATCCAATTGCGCATCGCCGTCACCTGGCTGGCAAACACAGCGATGTTGTCGTGATCCGAGAAACAGTAGATGCCCGGCTGACCACATCGCGCCGGGTTTCCACCGCTTTCACGCATGGCCAAGCCGACGTCAGTGCCCACGGCTACATTGGCGATGCCGTTGGGATGACCGTCCGACATCGCCTCGGGGAGGATGTACAGGTGCATGTTCCACACGTCTACGGGCATGTTTCCGCCGTACGTCTCGCGATAGCTCTGCCATACTTTGTCCAGATATTGGAGCCGGCCAGGAGTGACTTCGACGAGGCCCGCGATCGCCACCTGCGCTGTTGGATCCTGCGCTTTGATGAAGGTGTATGTGTCGTGATAGGCCCGTGCATAGACCTCGGGATAGATATCATCCTGGCCCTGGCCCAGGCAATTCTCTGGGTTTGGCCCCCGGTCTGGCTCGTTGCCGACTAGCCACAGCGCGCCGGGATGCGCCGCGATGACGCTTCCCAGTTGGTTGTCCTTTAGGGACGGAGCGATGCTGTAAGTGTTCAGGTACTGGCATCCGTTTTTGTCTTGGTGGACTCTGAGAACTGGGATGAATCGCACCGTGGATGGGCCGTTATAACTGTTCGGCCCGAAGTTCAGATACCAACCCGCTCCCAGGTCCGGTAGCCAGTCTATTTGCAGCTGGCTCGACACGCTCACGCCATACCGGCAATTCGGCGCGATCTGCCCGCCGTAGTGCTTAGAAATGATGGGCAGGTAGGCCCGAGGCTGAAGTGCGGCGGGAGCAGCCTCTGCTGATGGCTTGGACGGTGACCGAGGAGCACTTGCCAGGCTGGGCGTAGTGAGCACTGCTGCGCTAACGATCAGGCTCACGCCGAGCACGACCAATGCCAGGCGCACCCGGTTCAACCGGCGTTCTCCCCGCAGAAAGGTCTCAACTGCATGCGATAGTGTGATCAATTATACCACCTCCCCAAAATGTTTGCTGTAGCGCACAAAAAACCAGTATCCGAAGGCCAGAATGGCGAAGGCAGTGATGGCGGTGCGCAGGAAGAAGTCAATGTTAGTGTGATATCCCGAGTAGAGCAGGTCGCGATAGGCCTGGATGAGCGAGGCCATCGGATTCAGGATATACATCAAACGGTGTACGTCCAGGTTGATACCCCATAACAGGTAGTTGCGCGGCAGGCTATCTATGGGGTAGAAGATCGGGGTCAGGAAGAACCAGGCCAGGATGACCACGTCCATGATCATGATCGTGTCGCGGTAGAAGACATTGAGCGTGCTGAGGATGAAAGCTACCCCCAGGATGAAGCAGGTCTGGACGACAATCACGACTGGCAGCATCCAGAGCCATGGGCTGAGGGGGATGCGGAAGGCGATTAGGGCCGCGAAGAGCACTACCAGCGACAACAGGAAGTTGACCAGGTTGGCCAACACGCTCGAGATGGGCAGCACCTCGCGCGGGAAGTAGACCTTCTTCACCAGGTTGGCGTTGCCGACGATACTGTTGATGCTGACCAGCAGGCCCGAACTCAAGAAGTTCCAGGGCAGCAGGCCGCAGAGGAGGAAGATAGGAAACTTGGCGATGTGGCTGGGCATGATGACGGTGAAGACCACTGTGAATACCGCCATCATGGCCAGCGGGTTGAGCAGGCTCCACAGGAAGCCCAGGGCGCTGTTCTTGTAGCGCGCCTTCAACTCGCGCACGACCAGATTGTAGACCAGTTCTCTGTACCGCATCAACTCAAGGAGGCGCTGGACGAGAAGCAGCCGCATCAGCAATGACCGTAGGGGTGATATCTGGGTTAGGTTCAAAAAGCAGTCCTCGGATGATCAGGCTCACGTTGTGTCACGTGCATTACTTGCTGCCAACCGCCCAGCCGCG
Organism: Anaerolineales bacterium; assembly: GCA_017882045.1. GTDB lineage: Bacteria > Chloroflexota > Anaerolineae > CG2-30-64-16 > CG2-30-64-16 > JADGQF01. The sequence goes on along the minus strand of JADGQF010000138.1, from coordinate 8,713 downwards.
CCCTGGCAGGGTTTGCAGCGGTGTGTCGCCCAGCAATTGCTGGTACAGTTCCACGATCTCGCGACTGGCCGTATCCCAGCTAAAATGCTGGATGGCGCGCTGGCGCAGGCGTTGCCCCAACAGATGGTAGAATTCGGACGGGCCAGCGGGCTGGAACAGACAGGTATGGAGATGATGGGCCAGGCTATCCACGTCCCCTTGCACGGCCAGCAGCCCATCCAGCCCCAGATACTCCCGGGCCACGGGAGTGTCGAAGGCCACCACCGGCAGTCCAACTGCCATGTAGTTGAGAATTTTGCCGGAGCCTTCGGTTAAGCTCAACTTGGGCGCCGTTGCCACATCGCCCAGCGCAAGGTAGATCGGCGCCTGCTGGTAAGGAACGCGGCCGGTGAAGGTGACATGGGCACTGACGCCAAGCTGTTCGGCCCGTTGGCGGTAGGTCTCGACCGCCGGGAAGCCCATCAGTAGCAGGTGGACTGCAGCCCCTTCCTCTACCAGCTGGCGCATGGCTTGCAACAGGAGACCGGTGCCCTGGTATTCGGCCAGCAAGCCCAGGTAGACGATCAGCTTGCGATGCGCCGGTATGCCGAGTTGGGCGCGCAGGGCCGCCAGTGCTCGCGGATCGTAAGCCCCGGCCGGGCGGAACACCTCTGTATTGACACAGTCGGGCAGAGCGCGTACCCGCTCTGGATCGCAATTGAATTGGTCAAGCAGCAGGCGGCGGGCATGCCCCGAACTGGTCAGGATGGCCGGAGCCTTGTGATCGATCTGCCACTCCAGCCAGCGCAGCAAACGGTAGGTACGGCTGTCTCGCCGCAGGAAGCGGTGGTCGATCATTTCCTCGGTCATGCTGCCCTGGAGGTCGAACACCACGGGCTTGCGGAAAAGGTCTCCTAGCACCTCGCCGATCAGCGCACCCTCGTGCAGATGGGCATGGATGACGTCGAAAGGCTTGCGTGCCAGCAACTCCACGGTCTTTAGGCCCAGCAAGGCATCGAAGGCGATCTTGTGGCGGCTCGAGCCCACTTCGTAATTGCGCCGGCCCGGGATGGGCAGGGTGCGCCGGATGTCGAGCCCGGCCACCGCGTTGCCGTTCTGATAAGTGACGATCGTAACGCGCTGGCCCAGGTTCTGCAGCGCGCGCGCTTCTTCCAGGATACGCACGTGACAGCCGTAGTCGGCAAAAAAGCTGGTGGGCGCGACCATCAGCACGCGGTAACTGCGAGATTGCACGCAGGCCTCCCTCACCCTTTGCGTCGAAATTGGTCCCTTGCGGTGCATGAAGAGTACGGCGCCGCTCCAACGGCGCCGGATCGGCGGCCCTGTCCTGACGGTGCCCGTCCTGACGGCCGGTTGTGGAACTATAGTTGCAGCCGGATTATAGTGCACTCACGCGGTTTGGGCAAACTTCAATCATTCCTCGGGCAGGAACTCCGCGAATACCCGGTTACCGAGCAGCCGGCCTTCAGCCGTCAACCGCACGCGCGCGGGCAAGCGCTCGATCAAGCCGCGCGCTGTGAGCGCGGCCAGCTCCTCACCGAAAGCCTCGTCAAGGCTGACGCCGAAGCGCGCGCGGAAGCCGGACTCGCCGACTCCCTCCAGCACCAGGCGCAGGCCGAGCATCATCGTCTCTCCCATCTCCAGGCGGCGCCCCACCGTCTCTTGACCGGATACCGCCGGCTTGCCCGCGTTGATGCGCTGGATGTATTGGGGCACCGGGCGTACATTCCACCAGCGCCGATCGCGCGCGTAGCTATGCGCGCCCGCGCCGAATCCCAGGTAGGCTTCATCGCGCCAATAGACCAGGTTGTGCCGGCATTGGTGTGACGCGTCTTTGGCCCAATTGGATATCTCGTATTGCGCGTAACCGTGAGCGGCCAGGAGGTCCTGGGAGGCGAGGTACAGATCGGCAGCCAGGTCGTCGTCGGGGGCCGGCACGCGGCCGCGCCGCACCGAGTCCGCCAACGGGGTGCCGGCTTCGACTGTCAGGCTGTACAGCGAGAGGTGCTCCGGACCGAGTCCAACCGCTCGTTCCAGCGTTCGCGCCCAGGCGCCGGGGGCCTGGCCGGGCAGACCGAAGATGAAATCCAGGTTGATATTCGTGAAGCCGGCCGCGCGTGCCGCGTCAAAAGCCTGTTCTGCTTCGCCGGCGCTATGGATGCGGCCCAGCCATTTGAGCTCTGCCTCGTCGAAGCTCTGCACGCCCATGCTCAGCCGGTTCACGCCCAGCGCGCGTAGGGCCGTGAAGTGCGCCTGGTCCACCGTGCCGGGGTTCGCTTCGCTGGTGATCTCAGCGTCTGGCGCGACCGCGAAGTGTTCTCGGCAGGCCGCTAGGATGCCGCCAAGCTGGTCGGGACGCAGTACGGTGGGCGTGCCACCACCGATGAAGATGGTCTGGATGGGCAGGCGGCCGTATTCCTCGGCGGCCTGCCGGATCTCTTCCCTGACTGCGTCTGCATACGGCTCGAAATACTTCTCCAATCCGGCGTAAGTATTGAAGTCGCAGTAGTGACAGCGTACGGCGCAGAAAGGGATGTGAATGTACAAAGCCTGTGGGATTGGCAAAGGGTTATCTTTCTAGGCCTGCCTGTTCTCAAATCTGAAGCCATGCCCGCGCATGGTGACCAGGTACTGGTGGTCTGGGTCTAGCTCGGCCAGGCGCTCGCGCAGGCGGCGCACCAGCGCATCAATCGATTGCTCGGAGACGCCTATCTCAGCGGCGTCCGACCAGACGGCGCGTACGATCTCCTCTCGGGTCGTTATCCCTGGATGGTTCACCAACAGCTCCAGCAGGCGATACTGTTGCGCCGACAGCGGCGGCTCCAGCAGTTTGGCGTTGATCCGCACCTGGTGCGTCGCCACCTCCATGCGCAGCCCTTCCGGCCCCGGCTTCTCGAAGATCAGGGGCGCCGTGGCGCCCGCGTCGACGAAAGCCAGCTTGTAGACCAGCGCGATCTGGATTTCGTCGCCGTCGTGCAGGGCCTGAGGGCCGGCCACCTCTCGCCCGTTGAGGTGCGTGCCGTTCTTACTGCCCAGGTCCTCCACCTCGTAGTGATCGTCGTGCCAGGTAATACGTGCGTGCACACGCGAGACCTGCCGATCGTTGAGCACGACATCGCAATCCGGGTTGCGGCCGATCGTGACCGTGCGGCGCTCGAGCGGGCAGGCGAGCCCGGCTTCGCTGCCGCGCTGCAGAACAAGCATGGCCGATTCACGCGTATTGGGTGCCGCTATCATAGATACCCCCAGGGGTGATTCTGTCAGCTTGACAGTCGAACTAAGCTGCGACATAATCGTCGCACACCAACGGTCAACATGTTTCCATAGCCGGATCGTCCGGCATACGTAGGGCTAGCGTCAGTTTCGGACATTACGTTTGCACCAGTTACTTATGTCTTCTCAACCTTTGCTGGTCGGAACGGTCCTGCGTGACCGCTATAAAGTCGTCGAACTGGTCGGGCAGGGCGGGATGGGTGCGGTCTACAAGGCCGACGACCTCCGTCTGAGCGGCCGCGTCTGCGCGGTCAAGGAAGTGCTGCCTGAGCTGTTCGGCTCGCCCGGGATGGATGAGCAGACGCACGACCAATTCTACCGCGAAGCCAGCACTCTTGCCCGTCTGGACCATCCGAACCTGCCGAAGGTCTCCGATTACTTCTCGGAAATTGGCCGCGAATACCTCGTCATGGACTTCGTGCCGGGCCGAGACCTGCGCCAATTGCTGGAAGAGGCCCGCCGCCAGGACAGTTTCCTGCCCGAGGAGACTGTGCTTGGCTGGGCGGGGCAGCTCTGCGATGCCTTGACGTATCTCCATACTCAGGAACCGCCCGTCGTTCACCGGGACATCAAGCCGTCGAACATCAAGCTGACCCCACGTGGGGTCGTCAAGCTGGTGGATTTTGGTCTCGTCAAGGTGCTGCAGCCAGACGACAGCCGGACCGTCACCGTGGTACAGGGCCGGGGCACCGCGGCCTTCACCCCGTTGGAGCAGTACGGAGGTGACACCGGCCACACCGACATTCGTTCTGACATTTACGCCCTGGGCGCTACCCTTTACAACCTGCTAACCGGCCAGGCCCCGGCGGATGCCAAGCAGCGTTTTCTCAAGCCAGGCAGCCTGATCCCGCTGCGCGATCTCAATCCACGCGTTTCGCCACAGGTCGAGCGGGCGCTACTGGCTGCGATGGCCCAGCATCCTGACGACCGGCCGGGCTCGGTCGAGGAATTCCGGAAAATCCTCTTCGCAGTGCCCGCGGCGGCTCATCCTGACCTTGCCGGCTCTGCCGCGCCCGAAGCTGAAGCCTGGCGCTTCGCCCTCTCGTCTCACAGGCTGCTGTTCGCGACCGCTATTCTCCTCACCACGGCAGCCGTCCTTGTGACCGTCTGGTCGCCGCTGCTGCCTCGCTGAGGATGATTAGGCGGTTCAGCGATTGGGTTTTCTGCCACTCCACAATAGCGATAGCGCTCCTCCGCTCAATGTCACCACGCCCGCGGCCCAGGCGTTCCCGGAGGCCTGAAGCTGCGTGGCGCCGGGCAGCCAGCCCAGCGAGTACAACAGGTAGACTACCCAGGATAATGCTACCGCCCACAGGGCGGCCGCAAGCGCCTCCCCGAGTTGTTGTTGCCCCAGTAGAGGGGTACGCTTGCGCACGGTGAAAGCCGTGCCCGAAGCCAGGAAAACGCCGATCAAGCCATAGGCAAAGGCCGGGAAAGCGACGCGCGGTTTCGGCGGGGCCGGGATTGTCGCGGGTGTGGGCGATAGGGTGGGCGTTGCGCTTGGCACCAGAGTGGGAGTTGGCGACGGTGGCGGCGTGGCTGTGGCCGGCGGCAGGGGCGTTGGGGTCGGCAGAACGGTAGCAATGCTGCCTGGGGTATCCCCACCCACCTTCAGCACGATGCGTGTCGAATCCGTCGCTTCGCCTGCGCTGGCCGTAATCCAGAGTTCACCGGCCCGGTCGAGCGTCACCTTCGTACGCGCCTGCCCGCCGACTGTGGTTTCAGTTACCGGCGCCAGCTGGAGCGCCTCAGTCGGATAGTGTAAGTGAAAATCGACCGGGGTGCCGTCTGGGACAGGATGTCCGTTATGATCGACGATCACGCCCGTCTCCAGGTCCAGCGCGCTCCCCACTTGTATGGCGGGTGATTTCTCGTTGAGCCCTTGGGTCGAACGGGCCAAGGATATGATCTGGCCGGGAGCCGGTTCTAGCTGGTTGATGAGCACGTAGTTGATGCCGCCTACGGTGACGGGCGGCGCGCCCACCGGGCTGAACTCACGGAAGAGGGCGCGCACCGCGGTCTCCAGGAACGGCCCGGAGCGTGCATACACACCGAAATAGGCCGTCAGCTTGCTAATTTCGGTCGTATCCAGGTAGTACGGCGCATCGAAAGCCAACACAACCAGGCGCTTGTCGCGCAAGCTGTCGGAGCGCTTGGCCAGGAAGGAGCGCAGGGCGTTCGATGCGGGTTCATCCGGGCTGTCATCTAGCTGCGCAAAGATGATCCACTTGGCCGCTGCGATCGCGCTGTCGATATCGGCAGTGTCCCCCGGCGCAGCCTGCAGGAAGCGGTCCAGATCGGCGAAAGTCAGGCTGCGGATGCGACCGGGCGCGACCTGGCCGGTGGCATCCGGGCCGTACAGGCGCAGCATGATATCTTGCAAGGCGGTCGGCGGGATCACCGGGCGCGGATCGCAGGTCGCGCAGTCACGGGTCTGGCGCGCGTCGCTGAAAATCAGGATATTCTCGTCACGCAAGGGCGCGCTGGGCAGGCGGTCGGCCAACTCGTCGCGGCCCGGGTAGATCAGGCTGATGCCGGCGCGGGCGATCGCGTAGGTCACGGCCGCGCTCTGTCCGACTTTGGCGTCGATGGCGGCGAGGTCGTGAGTCGGCAGCGGCGCCGACCAGGTTGTGGGGTAGATGCGCCGCTTGAGACGTATGATGCGTTCGACTGAGGCGTCGACGCGGGCCCGGAATTCGCTATCGTCCTGGTACTTGCTCTGAAAGAAGAGGACGGTCTCCTTGATCGCCGCGAATTGGTCGGGCCAGTTGTCCGTCAGCGCAAAGCGCGACAGGAAGAGCAGGTCGTTGCCGGCCAGGAAGGCGTCCTGGGCTACCTGGCGGTGCGGGAACTTCTGAAGCTGCGGGTCATAGTAGCGGCGGATGGCCGGCACGCCCAACGCGTCGCTCATCAGCACGCCACCGGCGGTGCGCCAGTCGGCGAACTCGTGCAGGGCCATCAGGTCCTGTAGCTGCGGCGCCAGGCTGATGGGCGGCGTCAACTGGCGGATATTGCCCTGAAAGCCGCGGTAGCGAATGTGCGATGTCATCAGCATGGCAGTCGTGCCGGGCGTGCTGAGATCCCCGCCCGCGGTGACCGCGGCAAACGGCGCCAATTCAATCTGCCGCAATTGTTGCACCGATTTCTGAACGGTGGCCACTTCGTCTTCTGGCCGGCGGTCGCTGGCGCCCTGGCCCGGGAAGTGCGTGGCCGCGGTCACCACCGCTGCCTCGCTGCCCTGGGCAACGCCGCGAATGAATGCGCTGCCCATCTGGCCGGCCCAGTATGGATCGCCGCCGAAACTGCGGATACCCAGGTCGCCCTTGCCCGCCGGTTGCGGTGCATCCAACACGTCGAGGGGCGGTCCCAACAGCAGATTGGCGCCCACTGCTCGCAGTTCCTCGCCGATCACCCGCCCGGCGTTCTCGGCCAGCGCCGGAGTCCAGGTAGCGCCGATGGCCATGGCGCTAGGCAGGGGCGTGAAGCCGCCGCTGCCCGAGAAGACCGAGCTTTCGTCTCCGCTCCATTCAAGGCCGATCAGCAGGGGTATGCCGGCATCCGAGACCGGCGCCTTGGCTGCCGAGGCGGTCTGCGTCGCGGTGGGTTTCGGAGCAGGGGTGGTTTTCTTTGCCGGCGGCGCAGTTGTGACGGTGGTGGCGGCGGCGATCGTCGTGGTCACGGGCCGGGCCGGGCTGATGGCAAGCCCTTGCAATTGGTCGGTGAGGAGTGCGATCTGTTGCGGTGTGCTCAGCGTGACTTTCTGGGCGTCTGCGCCCGCAGCCGGGATCTGGGATTCCGCCGGCACATTGCGGAAGTTACCGTTGGCCGGCATGAGCACCACGCCGCCGACCCGATAGTCTCGCACGAGGGTGGCGATGTCCGAGTCGGAGGCGACATTATTGCCCTGAAACGTGACTACAAATAACTGCCCGACTTTGTCGGCTACACTCATTTTGTCCAGGATGCCACGCACATCCTCCTGTTTGCCCGGCGTCGGGCTGGGAGTAGGCGTAACCGTCGCCAGCCGCTGGCGCGCGCCGTCCGCCGACGCCGGGGTTATGGGTAGCCAGGTGGCGATCAGGCAGGTGACCAGCAGAAGCGAGCTAAGTATTCGTTTCATCGTGGTGTGGTTTGCGGGAAACCGGGGTTATTCTACCGTGAAGCAGGCCAGCGGTCAATAAAATAGTAGACAAAGGCCCTTTCGCAGTGTATAATATGGCTACCTCGAACTGTTGTTCGTGTTATCTCACCCTGTATGGTCGCAAACGACCGGCGGGCGAGGGAGCTTGTAACTGAATGCCTGACTTCAAAGTAGTATCCGATTTCCAGCCCACCGGCGATCAACCGGAAGCCATCCGCAAGCTGGCGGAGGGTTTGGGGAAAAACTATAGGCAACAGACGCTGCTGGGCGCAACCGCAACTGGCAAGACTTACGTCATGGCTAAAGTGATCGAGGCTGTTAACCGGCCCACGTTGGTGATGGCGCACAACAAGACCCTTGCCGCGCAGCTCTATAGCGAATTCAAGGAGTTTCTGCCGTCTAACTCGGTAGAATATTTCGTAAGCTACTATGACTACTACCAACCTGAGGCTTATCTGCCGCGTACCGATACGTATATCGAGAAAGACGCCCAGATCAATGACGAGATCGACCGCCTGCGCCTCGCCGCCACTTCGGCTCTGCTCAGCCGGCGCGATGTGGTCATCGTGGCTTCTGTCTCGTGCATCTACGGATTGGGCGACCCCGCCGAGTACGGCCGGGTGACGGTCAAGCTGCACCGCGGCGAGCGCACGCGCCGGGACGCGGTGCTCCGCCAGTTGGTGGACATCTTCTACGAGCGCAACGACATGGAATTGCGGCGGGGCAAGTTCCGTGTGCGCGGCGACACGTTGGAAGTCATGCCGGCTTACGCCGACCTGGCGTATCGCATCGAGTTCTTTGGCGACGAGGTAGACCGGCTGACCGAAGTGGACGGGCTGACCGGAGAGGTACTACGCGTGCTGGACGACATCGAGATTTTCCCGGCCAGGCACTTCATCACGCCCCAGGACAAGCTGAACCAGGCCATCGTCGATATCGAGGCCGAGTTGGAGGAGCAGCTGAAGATCTTCAACGAGCAGGGCAAGCTGTTGGAGGCCCAGCGCCTGGAGCAGCGCACGCGCTACGACATGGAGATGCTGCGCGAAGTCGGTTACTGCTCCGGCATCGAGAACTATAGCCGCCCGCTGTCGCTGCGGCCCGCTGGCTCGCGGCCCTGGACGTTGCTGGACTATTTCCCGGCCGACTGGCTGATGATCATGGACGAATCGCACATGACCTTGCCGCAAGTGCGTGGGATGTACAACGGCGACCGGGCGCGCAAAGAGGTACTGGTGGGTTATGGCTTTCGCCTACCCAGCGCGATGGATAACCGGCCCTTGCGCTTCGATGAGTTCGAGG